>NZ_CP183770.1:871071-1207857 GCF_048568905.1 Sphingomonas sp. HT-1
TCCGCGCCGAAGTCGGACTCCATCGCCAGCACGTGCCGTTCGCCAGCATGCGCCTTGGCGTAAGCTTCGCCGCCGAACCCGCCGACTTCCTCCGCGCCAAACCAGACGACGCGAATCGTGCGGCGGGGCTGGCCGAGCTTGGCGGCGTGGAGCGCGGCGGCCGTGGTGATCGCCACGCCTGCGCCGTCGTCGATCGCGCCGGTTCCGAGATCCCAGCTGTCGAGATGGCCGCCGACGACGATGATACCGGCCGCGGGATCGCTGCCGGGAATGTCGGCGATGACGTTGCCCGACTCCGCCTCGCCCTTGAACTGCGGCGTGACCGACAGGCGCAGCCTCACCGGGCCGCGCTTGACCAGCCGCACGAGCTGCTCGGCATCCGGCAGCGAAAGCGCGGCGGCCCCGATCGGCGGGACGTCCTTGCCCCACGTGGTGACGCCGGTGTGCGGATTGCGGTGGTGGTCGGTGCCGATCGATCGGATCAGCACGGCCGCCGCCCCCTTGCTTGCCGCGATGCTGGGCCCGGCGCGACGGACCGCGCCATAATAGCCGTATTGCGAGCCGTCCTGGGTTGGCACCATCGCATGATCGATAAAGGCGATCTTGCCCTTCAGGCTGCCCGCCGGCGCCGCCTGGAGATCGGCGACCGAAGCGAAATAGACGACTTCGGCCTCAAGCGGCTGAGCGCCGGTGGAACCGGAATAGCCGAGCGCCGTGATCGCCAGCTTCTGGGCCGAAGCGCCGAGGACTTCCGCCGTTTCCACGCCTCGCACCCACACCGGCATACGGTACGTCTCGACGTGCACGTTCTTGAAGCCTAGCGCGGTGAGCTTCTGCAGGGCCCACGTTCGGGCGCGCGCTTCTGCTTCCGTGGCGGCGAGGCGCTGGCCGACTTCGGTGGTAAGGCCTTCGACAACATCCCAGGCAATGTCGTCCTTCATCGCAGCATTGCGCACGCTCGCCACCTGGGCGGCGGTCTGGGCCAAGGCGGGGAGGGGCAGGGCGAGCGCGGCAGCGGCCGCGAGCAGCAAGCGATTGGTCATGCTGCAGATGCTAACCAGCGCGAGGCCGATTGCAATGGGATTGCAGCGCCGCCCCGCGACCATCGCGTCGCGTTGCCAACGCTCCGTCGGATCGCTACATGCCCCGGGTCTTTCCAGCATCCAGAATTCTCGCAACGGAGATACGCCACCGTGGCAGCGCAATACGCCTTCGTCATGAAGGACATGACCAAAACCTTCCCCGGCGCCCCCAAGCCGGTGCTCAACAACATCAACCTGCAATTCTATCAGGGCGCCAAGATCGGCATCGTCGGTCCGAACGGCGCGGGTAAGTCGACGCTCATGAAGATCATGGCGGGCATCGACAAGGATTTCGCCGGCGAGGCATGGCCGGGCGAGAACATCACCGTCGGCTATCTGCCGCAGGAGCCGCAGCTCGATCCCAGCAAGAACGTGCTCGAGAACGTCAAGGACGGCGCGCGCGAAGTGGCGGACATGGTCGATCGTTTCAACGCCATTTCGGCCGAGATGGGCGATCCCAAGGACGACACCGATTTCGACGCGCTGATGGAGGAGATGGGCGATCTCCAGGCCAAGATCGACGCGGTCGACGGCTGGACGCTCGACAACCAGCTCGAAGTCGCGATGGAAGCGCTGCGCTGCCCGCCGTCGGACTGGCCGGTCGAGAATCTGTCGGGCGGTGAAAAGCGCCGCATCGCGCTGACCCGCCTGCTGATCCAGAAGCCGTCGATCCTGCTGCTTGACGAGCCGACCAACCACCTCGACGCCGAAAGCGTCAACTGGCTGGAGAACCACCTCAAGGAATATGCTGGCGCGGTGCTGATGATCACCCACGATCGCTACTTCCTCGACAATGTCGTGGACTGGATCCTCGAGATCGATCGCGGCAAGTATTTCCCGTACGAAGGCAACTACTCGACCTATCTCGAGAAGAAGGCCAAGCGCCTCGAGCAGGAAGACCGCGAGGCCACCGGCCGCCAGAAGGCGATCAAGGACGAGCTCGAATGGATCCGGCAGGGCGCCAAAGCCCGCCAGACCAAGTCGAAGGCGCGTATCGCCAAGTTCGAGCAACTGGTCGCCAGCCAGGAAAACCGCACGCCGGGCAAGGCCCAGATCGTCATTCAGGTGCCCGAGCGCCTGGGCGGCAAGGTGATCGAGGCCAAGAACATCTCCAAGGCGTACGGCGACAAGCTGCTGTTCGAGAACCTCTCGTTCATGCTGCCGCCGGGCGGCATCGTCGGCGTGATCGGGCCGAACGGCGCCGGCAAGTCGACGCTGTTCAAGATCATCACCGGCCAGGAAACCCCCGACTCGGGCGATATCGAGATCGGCTCGACCGTGCGCCTCGGCTATGTCGACCAGAGCCGCGATCACCTCGACGACAGCAAGAACGTCTGGGAGGAAATCTCTGACGGGCTCGACTATATGAAAATCAACGGCCACGACCAGTCGACGCGTGCCTATGTCGGCGCGTTCAACTTCAAGGGCCAGGATCAGCAGAAGAACGTCGGCAAGCTGTCGGGCGGTGAGCGCAACCGCGTCAATATCGCCAAGATGCTGAAGCGCGGCGGCAACGTGCTGCTGCTCGACGAACCGACCAACGACCTCGACGTGGAAACGCTGGGTGCGCTGGAAGAGGCGATCGAGAATTTCGCGGGCTGCGCCGTGGTGATCAGCCACGATCGCTTCTTCCTCGATCGTCTCGCCACCCACATCCTCGCCTTCGAGGGCAACAGCCATGTCGAATGGTTCGAGGGCAATTTCGAAGCCTATGAGGAAGACAAGCGCCGCCGTCTGGGCGACGCCGCCGATCGTCCCACCGCGCTGGCCTACAAGAAGCTGACGCGCTGAGCCGCTTCAGCCGCCTCGCCTAACGAAAAGGGCCTCTTCGCTGGTGCGAAGAGGCCCTTTTTTGTGGATCAGTCGCGGGGGCGATCGCGTGGCCGGCTCTGATCATGGTCGATCGCGTCCTGCTTGCGCACGCGCTGGCTGCCGTTCGGCGCATCTACTGAGTCCAGCTCGGCATTGCTGGCGACGTCACGCCCGAGATTGCCGCCGCTAGCGCCGGAGAAGGATGGCGCTTCGGTCGCATTTTCAAGGAGATCACGATCGTCATGATCGCGGGCGGTTTCAGTGCGGGGATTTTCCATTGGCGTTCTCCTGCGCCATCAACCGGTCGTCAGCCGCTCCCGTTCCCGATCAGGCGGTGAAGCGTTTGGTGAAGCCCTTGTGCTGCTTTTCTTCGGGCACCACCTCGCTGTCGACATGCTCGACGCGCGCAAGCGGCGGTCCTTCGCGGCACGTTTCCAGCAACAGGCTCAGCGCGGCCTCTTCCCCGGCAGCGAGGATCTCGACGCGACCGTCCTTCAGATTGCGGACCCATCCGGTCAACCCGCTGCGCTGTGCGGTCCGCACCACCCAGTCGCGATAGCCGACCCCCTGTACCCGTCCCGAAACAAGAATTCGCTGCTGCGCCATACGCTCCCTTTACACGCACCCGGCGATCGGGGCTCGCTCCATCTGTAGCAGTCCGGGACAAATCGGAAGCGGGGCGTACGCACGGTCCGCCGCAACTACGGCAGCCCCCGGCGCGTCATGGGTAGGTGATGGCGATCACTTCATATTCGCGTTCGCCTGCCGGCAGTTGCACGCGGCGCAGATCGCCGATGCGGGCACCGCGCAGCGCGCGGGCGAGGGGAGCATTCCACCCGATCAAGCCCTTGCCGGCATCGGCCTCGTCATCGCCGACCAGGGTAAGGGTGCGGTGATGGTCGTCTTCGTCGGCGATCGTCACACAGGCGCCGAAGAACACGCCGCTACGATCTTCCTGGCGGCTGGGATCGACGACCTTGGCCGCCTTCATGCGCTTCGCCAGAAAGCCCAGCCGCCGATCGATCTCCCGCAGACGCTTGCGGCCATAGATATAGTCGCCATTCTCCGAACGATCGCCATTGCCTGCTGCCCAGGCGATGGTGTCGACGAGCTTCGGGCGTTCCTCTCCGAAGAGCTGGTCATATTCGGCCTTGAGTGCCGCATAGCCTGCAGGCGTGATGTAGTTCGGGCGATCGTTCATCGCCGCCCGCGCTATCAGCCCGGGCGGTTCTTGCCCAGATACCAGCTGAGATTGGCGACGCCCTGGCTCCGTGCATAGGAGGGGTGCATCAGATCGTAGACCACGGCATTTTCGAGCACGCGTTGGACATAGTTCTTCGTCTCGAAGATCGGGATCTCCTCGATCCACCGCACCACGTCGCCGCCGGGCAGCCGCGGGTCGCCATAGGCGGCGATCCACTTGTTCACATTGCCGGGTCCAGCATTATAGGCTGCCACCGCGAGCGGATAGCTGCCGCCGTAATAGCGAAGCATCCGCTGGAAATAGCTGGAGCCGAGCTGGATGTTGTAGTCAGTATCGGCGTTGAGCGCACCGGCATCATAGCCCAGGCCGAGCTTGCCTGCCGTTTCGCGCGCGGTGCCCGGCATTAACTGCATCAAGCCGCGCGCGCCGGCTCGGCTCACGGCGTCGCGATTAAACTGGCTTTCCTGGCGGGCAATGGCGTGGATGATCGTCCAATAGTCGCGCTGCCCCTCCGGCACTTTCACGGAAGGATAGCCGGCAGCGCTATAGTCTGAGAGGCCGTTCTGAAGGGCACTGCGGCCGACCATCACGCCCAGATCGGGTCGTCCCAGCGTGCGGCTGAGATCGGCCGCAAGCAGATGATCGTCTTCGGTCGTCGCATCCTCGGCGATCTTGCGGAGGAACAGGCTTTGATCGGTTCGGTTGCCCATCGCCCCCAGCAATTGGGCCGCGCGGACGATCTCGCGTCGATAAAAGGCCTCCCGAGCGGCGGGCGTGGCGGTCTTGCCGCTCAGGTCGCGTGGGCCGCGCAGCGCCTGGCCCATGCGTTCGACGGCGAGCTGGCCATAAAAGAGATCGGGGAAGCCGGCGGCGCGCGCGTAGAACGACTTCGCCAGCGCCTGATTGCCCGTCGCTTCCGCCGCACGACCAGCCCAGTACATGCCTTTGGACTGAGTCTGCGGCGTCTTCGATCCGCGGCCATAGCGATCGAACATGCCGATCGCGTCACTGGCACGGCCCAGATTGTAGAGTGCCAAGGTGCCGGCAAGCCAGGTCAGGCTGGTATAATCGTCGCGCACGCCCAGCGACAGGTCGCTGACGTCGGTGCCGCGGGGCAGCGCATCGTCCACTTGCGAGGCTATGCGAAAGGCAAGGTCATATTGCCCGTCCATCGCCGCTCCGCGCGCGGCCGACAGCAGCACCTCGTAGAACTTCTCGGCATCGCCGGGATAGCCGGACATGCGCCGGGGCTGGGCGAGATAGGCGCGCATCGCGGGCGACTGGCCGGTCTCGCGCAGCCAGCGGGCACGGTCTGCGATATAGCCGGGATCGCTCTGTCCGCGAGAGTCGACAAGCGCCGTCTTGGTCGCGACGTCGGCGCTGTTGGTCCGAAAGGCGATACGCGCCTCGAACACCGCGCGCCGATCGGGGGAAGTATAGGGCAACTGCCGGGTGGCGATGCTCGTCGACCCCTGCCACAGCAGCATATCTTCGCGGGCATCGTGATCGGTGGGGCGCAGTGCCGCGCCGAAGCCTGCCAGCAGGCGGCTCTCGTCGCTCACGCGCAGGATCCCCGCGCGCCACGCTCGGCGGGCCTGGTCCTCGGCTTCGGCGCGGCGGCCGGTGGCGGCGAGTGCTTCGGCATAGCGCAGCCTGCCGGCCGGCGTGATCGGCGGCAACCGGGTGAAGAACCGGACGGCGAGATCGGGCGTACTCGCTCCGCTGTCCAAGATCGTCTCGGCGGCGGCGCGGCGCCCCTTTTCGCCGGGCCATCCGGGATGCGCCAGCAGGAAATTGGCATAGTCCGAGAACGGGAAATTATCCGACTGTTGCAGCCGCTGCCATTCTACCAGCGCCGTACCCACCGGATCATATTGGGCCTGAGCCTCGGGCATGAGCCCGCCTGTCAGCGCCGCCAGCATCGCAGGCGACACCTGCGAGGAGGCGGCCAGTCCCGAAATCCCGGCGAACAACAACGCGCCTTTGATTACCGTGCCGACCATGCTGGACATGATAGGACATCGCACCGTATCTGCCACCCTGTTTCGATAGAAAAAGAGGATGATTTCGCGCGATGTTTTCAGGATCGATCCCTGCGCTGGTGACGCCGTTCCGAAACGGCGCGTTTGCGGAGGAGGATTTCCGCGCGCTCGTCGAATGGCAGATCACCGAGGGTTCCGCCGCTTTGGTACCGTGCGGCACGACCGGCGAAGCGGCGACCATGCCCAAGGACGAGCATTTTCACATCGTGCGGGTCTGCGCCGATCAGGCTAAAGGCCGGGTGAAGATCCTGGCTGGCGCGGGTTCGAACGACACCCGGGTCGCGATTGAGAATGTTCACGCTGCGGCCGATGCTGGCGCCGATGCAGCGCTGATGGTGCCGCCTTATTACAATCGCCCCAGCCAGGAGGGCATTTTCCGCCACTTCGCCGCCGTAGCGGAAGCGACGGATCTGCCGATCGTGCTGTACAATGTGCCGGGCCGCACCGTCACCGATATCCAGCCCGCCACCATGGCGCGGATCGTCGAGGCGTATCCGGAGCGGTTTGTAGGCGTGAAGGACGCAACGGGCAATCTCAGCCGCGTGTCCGAGCAGCGGGCCGGCTGCGGTGCGGGCTTCGTGCAGCTTTCGGGCAATGACGAAACCGCGCTCGCCTTCAACGCAATGGGCGGAACGGGGTGCGTATCCGTCACCGCCAATGTCGCGCCCAAGCTGTGCGCGGCATTCCAGGCTGCCTGGGCGGCGGGGGACACCGCCAAGGCGCTGGAACTACACGATCGCCTTTATCCGCTGCACATCGCGATGTTCACCGATGCGTCTCCGGGGCCTGTGAAATATGCCATGGGCCGGGTGCGCCCGGGCTTCCCGCAGGAACTGCGCCTGCCGATGACCGAAGCCGGGGAGGCGAGCCGCACGGCCGTGGATGCGGCGCTGGAATTCGCCGGGCTGGGCTGACGATCGGATCGGGGCGCCAACAAACGGCTGGCGCTCCGGCCTCGGCGCCCCTACATCGCACGGCCTTATGGCCCGTCCGCGTCCCACACCCTTCGAGAAAGTGAAGACCGTCGCCGAGAACCGGCGCGCGCGTTTCGATTACTTCATCGAGCAGACCTACGAAGCCGGCCTGGTGTTAACCGGGACCGAGGTGAAATCGCTGCGTTCCGGTGAGGGTTCGATCGCGGAAGCCTATGCCGAGATCAAGAACGAAGCGGTATGGCTGGTGAACGCCAACATCCCCGAATTCAGCCACGGCAACCGCTTCAATCACGAGCCTAAGCGCCCGCGTAAATTGCTCCTCAATGCACGCGAGATAAACAAGCTGCATGGGGCCGTAGCGCGCGAGGGCATGACGCTCGTGCCGCTTTCGGTCTACTTCAACGGCAAGGGCCGGGCGAAGGTGGAGCTGGCGCTGGCGAAGGGCAAGAAGACGCATGACAAGCGCGAGACGATCAAGGAGCGCGACTGGAAACGCGAGCAATCGCGCCTCCTCCGGGACCGCGGCTGACATGTCGCGCCGCCGCTTGCGCCGTGTCGTGGACAAGGCGATGCCGAGCCGCGATTCGATCGAGAATAATCGCTGGCTGCGTCCGGTGGCGAGCCGGGTTATGCACTCGGCCTTGTGGCGGTTCACGCGCCGTTCGGTGCCGCGAGGCGTCGCGTTGGGGATGCTGACCGGCATCTTGGTCCCTATGGGGCAAATCCCCGCATCGGCGGTGCTTGCCCTGCCGCTTCGCGCAAATATTCCGGCAGCGGCGGCGACCACGTTCTTCACCAACCCCTTCACCACGCCGCCCTTGTGGGTCGCGGCTTACTGGCTCGGAAGCTGGATGCTGGGGCCGGGCGGCGCCAAGGACATGGCGGCGGCCGCACCCGGATGGATCGACTGGCTTCTGCACGATGCAGGGCCCGCGACCGCCACCGGCCTTGTGACGATCGCCGTGGCGCTAGCGATGCTTGGCTATTTTGCCAGTGCGCTTCTCTGGCGACTTTGGATCGCCGGGAAATGGCGCCGCCGGCGGGTGGCGCGGGAAGCCGCCAAACAGGCTGACGGCGTTCCCGCGCGCCGGGTTTAGGCTGTTTCCTGGGACGCGAGCGCCTTGGCAGTCGTGACGATAGGGTAGGGCAGCGTGCTCGTCGTGATCCCAAAAAAAGGAAAATACTGCCAGACGTGAATCGTGCCGAGCACTTGCTTGAACGCGTCCAGCGTCGTGACATTGCCTGTTGGGAGCGTGTAGGTCGCGAACGCGGTTCCGTTCCAATAGGTAATCGGAGACGTGTCGCTCAGCCAGGTAAGCGCGCCAAGCGTCGCGGCACCCGCTCCAGCCCCGTTCGTGCTGGCCTTGGTCGCCACCGCATAGATTTCGGTGGCGAGCTTGTTGAGCGAGTTCGGCACGTTTGCCAGCGTCACCGTCAGCGTCTGGAGCGTGGTGGTGCCTTGGAACAGCTTTTCCTGATAGTCGTAGAAATACACAGGGCTTTGTGGGACTTGGGTCTTGGCGTAGATGTTGGTCCAGGCATGCGGCACCACGTCGCGGCTGTTCGCGATCGGCACGTTCAGCGACGTCACCTGATTGCCGCTGGCAGTATTCTGCACCGGCGTTGCCGGGAACTGCTTGTTCCACATCGCGGCGAAAGCAGCGTTGCCCGGAGTAGGGCCAGCAGTCGGCATCGCATAGACGCCGCCGCCTTTTGCGGTCCATCCCCAGTTTTTGATCATCGACAGCAGCTGAAGGGGCAGCGTGGCTGAGAGCGCTCCGCCCAGGCTGTGGCCGACGAAGATAATCTTGGCGGTGGATTTGACCGGCACCAAGCCGCTCAGATAGCTGACAAGCGATGCGGTGTTGCCATCCTGGTCGATCATGTTTTGCAGCAGATTATACACGCCCAGCGCGGTCCCCAGCGTAATCTGCGCGGTGCCGGCATTGGCCGCGCCGCCCGTCGGCGCCGCGGAGAAGTTGGTGATGGGAAAGTTGACCATCGCGTTTGGGCCGACCTTCAGATCTTCGAACAGCCAGTCATAGGGGCTGTTCGGATCTGTCCCGGCGATCGCGACGACATAGGTGTCCTGCGATGGGCTGTAGAGGACGGCCATCGCATTGTCCGGATAGCCGCTCGTCGACGGGCGGAATATCGCAGGGCCCCAGCCGATCTGCCAGTCACTCCCGATCAGCTGGGACCCTTGCTGCTGGATCAGGCCGTTGATCGTGTAGCTATTCTTCCCTGCGCTCCATGTGCCGCCAGTGCCGAGCACTTTATCGAGAAACTGCGCTAGTTGTGCCGATGTCCCCTGCACCGCGGAGGCGGCATTGACGAAGAAAGAGAACATAAAGGCAGTCTGTGTAAGATCATATTGTGCCGGCATGATATCCTCTCTTTCTCGTTTTTCATGGGATGCAAGCAGAGTATGCAACGTGCAGAGCATATTTATGAAGAATTAAACTCATCCAATGTTGCTGGTTTACACAAGATAACTTTTTTTTGCGCATGCGAAGGGTTCGGGGATATGAGATAATTCAAATATCTGTCGCGGCACTTCGTGCAATGAACCCGGAGAGTTGCATTCATATCGGAGGCGATCGGTGGGAGTATCTTATTATCTTTCGCCTCTGGGTTGCATTTCCAGCAAGCGCAGCGGGCAACCGGTGCCCGCCTCAGGCCATTGACGGTGCGTATTGATCAACTCATACAGTGAAATATTCTTTCGCACGAGGTTCCAGGATGCGTCTCACTCTCCTCCTTGCCACCACCGTTCTTGCCGCTCCCGTTTTGCTCGCCGCCGCCGCGCAGGGACAGAGCAGCGAACCGCAGACGACATCACCCGCGAAGGCGGAAAAGCCGGCTATCGGTACCTATGGTTTCGACACCGGCGGCATGGATCGGTCGGTGCAGCCTGGCGATGATTTCTACGCCTATGCCAATGGCAACTGGGCGAAGAACACGCCAATCCCTGCCGACAAATCCAATTATGGCGCGTTCAATGTGCTGGCCGATCTGTCGCGGCAACGCACCCAAGGCATCCTCGAAGAAGCGAAACGCGACCCGAAATCAAAAATCGGCATCGCTTATGGCACCTATCTCGATACCGCGAGCATCGAAGCGAAGGGGCTGGCCCCCATTAGGTCGTGGATCGAGCAGATCAAGGCAGTGCAATCGTCTTCGGCTCTTCCTGCGCTGTATGCACAGGCCTCGCGCAGCGGTGTGCAGGTTCCCTTCGCCACCTATGTCGGGCAGGATGACAAGGAGCCCGAAGTCTACGCGCTCAGCATGTATCAGAGCGGACTCGGCATGCCGGATCGGGACTATTATCTGTCGTCCGACGCCAAGCTCGCGGAGACGCGCGCGGCCTATGTCCAGCACCTTACCAAGTTGCTGACGCTGGCCGGCGAGCCGAACGCGGCGTCGCGTGCTGCCGCGATCGTTGCGTTCGAGACCGAAGTGGCGCGGGTCAGCTGGACGCGAGCGGACAGCCGTGACGCCAACAAGACCTATAACAAGCGGGCGCTGGCGCAGCTTGCCCAAGAAGCTCCCGGCTTCGACTTCTCCACCTATTTCAAGGGCGTTGGCGCGCCGGTGGATAGCGTGATCGTCGCTCAACCGAGCGCCGTTGCCGGCATCGCAAAGCTGATCCAGGCCACTCCCATCGGGGTGCTACGCGATCAACTGATCGTGCGTTCGCTGTCCGCCTTTTCGGATGTGCTGCCGAGCGCGGTCGACAAGGAGGTTTTCGCGTTCAACGGGACGATCCTTTCCGGCACGCCGGAGCAGGAAGTGCGCTGGAAGCGCGCAGTCGATTTCACCACCAATGCGCTGTCGGATGAAGTCAGCAAACTCTATGTCGCGCGCTACTTCCCGCCTGCGACCAAGGCGGCCGCGGACACGCTCGTGAAGAACGTGATCGCCGCGATGGATGCGCGGATCGACCAGCTCGACTGGATGGCGCCCGAGACCAAGGTGAAAGCGCATGAGAAGCTGGCCGCCTTCACCCCGAAGATCGGCTATCCCGATCGCTGGCGGGATTATTCCGAGCTGCGGATCGTGGCTGGCGATGCGTTCGGCAATGCGCTGCGGGCAAACCAGTGGCAGCATGATGAGAATGTCAGCCACCTAGGCAAGCCGCTGCAGCGCTGGGAATGGGGCATGACGCCGATGGAAGTGAACGCCTATGCCAATTTCGGCATGGTCGAAATCGTGTTTCCCGCCGCCATCTTGCAGCCGCCTTTCTTCGATCCCAATGCCGATCCGGCGGTGAACTATGGGGGCATCGGCGCGGTCATCGGCCATGAACTGAGCCACCATTTCGACGACCAGGGCGCAAAGTATAACAAAGAAGGGCGGCTGACCGACTGGTGGACGCCGGCCGACGTGGCAGCGTTCAAGGCACGGACGGACGCTCTGGCGGCGCAATATGATGCCTATATGCCGCTGCCCGGCATGCACGTGAATGGTCGCCTTACGCTCGGCGAAAACACCGCGGATCTGGCTGGCCTGTCGGTAGCGCACGATGCCTATGTCAAGTCGCTGGGCGGCAAGCCGGCGCCGGTGATCGGCGGTACGACGGGCGATCAGCGCTTCTACCTCGGATGGGCCCAGGTTTGGCGTCGCAACTATCGCGAGGCCAACCTTCGGCAGCGGTTGCTCACCGATCCGCACTCTCCGTCTGAACAGCGCGCCTGGGTCGTGCGCAACCTCGATCCTTGGTACGGCGCCTTTAAGCCCGGCAATACCGACAAGCTGTTCCTCGCGCCCGAAAAGCGGGTCCGGATCTGGTAAGTCGGCAGCTTCCCGCGCGCCTTCGCGCGCGGGAAGTCGTTTGCGCGCTTGACGGTCGCCCCACAACGGCACATCGGTGGCGGATGGCCGGTCTGCCAGCTGTCGAAATTCCGAAGCCTTCGCTGCTGCTGCCGCTCGCGGTAGCGGTTTTCACTGGCATTGCGACGGGCGGGTTGATCCTTCTGACGATCGGCGATCGGACGATCGCGATCGGCTTCGTGGCGGCCGCGTTGTTGGCAACCGGTGTGTTGGTCGGCGTGGCTCGGCTGTTTCGCTCCCCGCTTCATGTCGAGCGTCACACCGATTGGGCGATCGCCCATGCGCTCGCCTCGGCCAGCGACGATGCGCTGGCGGTCACGGATCGCAGTGGAAGGTTGGTCTGCGCCAACCCACGATACGAGGCGCTGTTCGGCGGTTGGCCGACGCCGCCCAGCCTACCCATTGGCGAGGCTGGTGCGCAGGCGCTGGGTGCCTGCGCCCGCGCCGCCTGGCGGGACGGCGAGGCACGATGCGACGACGTTCACATCTTTGGGGCAAGAGTGGCCGTGCGGGTGGCGCGGGTGGGCGACGACTCGCTTGTTTGGCGGTTCATCGGCGTTAACGCCCTCGACTTGGCCGTCCAGATCCAGGGGCTGATTGCTGGCCCCACCGGCGACCGTTTGGGGGGGGCAGGGGTGATGGTGGTGCTGGTCGCACCAGACGGCCAAGTTCGCTCGGCCAATCGCGTGTTTCGGCAGCGGGCGCTTGGCGATGCGGACGCTGTGGCCGAGGGTCTGGATTTCGCGCAGCTGCTCAGCACCGATGTGCGGGGGCAGATTTGGTTCGAACGCGAGGGGCGGGAAGCGACGCCGCTGCGGCTCCTTCAGATTCCGTTTCTTGAGGGAGAAGACGCGCCGCTGCTGGTGGCTCTGCTCGACGAAGAGCCCCTAGCGATGGGCGGGGCTGGCGGCAGCAGCTCCACAGACGTCCGTTCGCTGATCGCCCTTTTGCCGACGGGGCTCGCACTCGTCGATCGCGATGGTCGGTTCGTAACCATGAACGAAGCTTTCATGCGTTCTGCCCGCGTGCAGGGCGGTACCCCGCCGCTCTACCCCGGCGACCTCGTCATTCGGGAGGATAAGGCCGCACTCGCCGACGCAGTGCGGCGTTTTGCCGGAGGCGCCCCCAAGTCGCTGGAGATTACGGTTCGGCTGAAGGACACTGCGGAAGATCCCGTTGCCATTACAATCGCCGGCGCGCGGGGGCTAGGGGACGCAGCGGTGCTACTCAGCCTGCGGGATATGGGCGAGGAAGGCAAGCTGAAGCGCCAGGTGGCGCAGGCGACGAAGATGCAGGCTGTCGGCCAGCTCGCCGGTGGCGTGGCTCATGACTTCAATAATATCCTCACGGCCATTATCGGGCATTGTGACCTGATGCTAATGCGGCACTCGCCCGGCGATAGCGACTATGACGATATTCAGCAGATTCGCGCCAATTCGAATCGGGCCGCCAGCCTGACGCGGCAGCTGCTCGCATTTTCGCGACAGCAGACGCTGCGGCCCCAGGTGCTGCAACTGCCGGACATCATTTCGGAAGTCTCGAATCTGCTCAAGCGCCTGCTCGGCGAAACCGTTACGCTGGACGTCAAACACGGCCGCAACCTGGGGCCGGTGCGTGCAGATCCTGGTCAGCTGGAACAAGTTGTCGTCAACTTGGCCGTCAACGCCCGCGATTCGATGCTGAGCAAGAATCCCAGCGGTGGCGGATCGCTGACGATCGAGACGCTGTCGGTCTCGTCGGCCGATGTGCGGCGCATGGACGACGATGTCCTGCCGGTAGGCGACTATACCGCCCTGCGTATCTCCGATACCGGCACGGGCATTCCGCCGGAGATCCTGCCGAAGATCTGGGAGCCGTTCTTCACAACCAAGGAAGTCGGCAAGGGAACGGGTCTGGGGCTTTCGACGGTGTACGGCATCATCAAACAGTCCGGCGGCTATATCTTCGCGGAGAACACGCCGCTGGGCGGGGCGCAGTTCACCATTTACTTGCCAGTCCACGCAACACCGGAAGCGGCGGTGGCGAAGCTGCCCGTCGTCAAGGAGCGGCCCGCCGACCTGTGGGGTTCCGGCACGATCCTGGTGGTGGAGGACGAAGACATGGTGCGGGCGATCGCCGAACGCGCGCTAACCCGCCAGGGCTATACGGTGGTAACGGCCGAAAATGGCGAAGTGGCGCTCGAAACGATCGCGTCGATGGAGAAGCCTGATCTGTTGCTTTCCGACGTGGTGATGCCGGTGATGGACGGGCCCAGCATGGCCCGCAAGGTTCGGGAGCGCTGGCCGGACCTGCCCATTCTGTTCATGTCGGGATATGCAGAGGAACAATTGCGACGATCGATCGATCTCGACAATGTTGCCTTTCTCCCGAAACCCTTTTCGGTACAGCAACTTGCAGAGGCGGTGCGGGACATCGTAGCGCCAGAATAAGTGCTTGGCATGCAACAGTTTTCCTGCGAAGGGGGTAATATGCAGGGTCCGCGTAACATTCTGATCGTCGAAGACGAGCCTTTGATCGCCATGATGTTGGAGGATTTCCTCGACGCACTCGATCGCGTGCCGGCAGGAACCGCCGACAACGTCGCAGAGGCGCTGGACCGGATCGGTGCCGGCGGCATCGATGCGGCGATCCTTGATGTAAACCTGCGCGGCGGCGAACAAAGCTGGCCCATTGCGGACAAGCTTGCCGAACTCGGCATTCCCTTCGTGCTCGCAACTGGCGGTGCGGACGACAGCATCGCCGTTCCGCATCGGGACCGGCCAGTGCTTTCCAAGCCCTTCACTCTGGACCGGGTCGACAAGGTGCTCAGCAGCCTGAGCTGAGCACCGTCGCTTAGGGTTGTGCGCAGGGCAGGGGCGACGCTAAAGCCTCTGTCATCATGACCGAACTCCCCAAGACCTTCGACCCCGCCGACATCGAATCCCGCTGGTACACCCATTGGGAAGACGAAGGCTTGTTCCGCCCCGAGCGCACTGGCGCCGAGCCCTGGACGATCGTCAACCCGCCGCCCAATGTGACGGGCAGCCTGCATATCGGCCACGCGCTCGACAACACGCTGCAGGACATCCTCGTCCGCCACGCGCGGCTGAAGGGCAAGGACGCGCGCTGGGTGGTCGGCACCGACCATGCCGGCATCGCCACGCAGATGGTGGTCGAGCGCCAGCTCAACGCTGCGGGGCAGAAGCGTACCGACTTCACCCGCGAGGCGTTCGTCGACAAGGTGTGGAAGTGGAAGGCGGAGAGCGGCGGCCAGATCACCCGCCAGCTGCGCCGTCTCGGCTGTTCGATGGACTGGGCGAACGAGCGCTTCACCATGGACGAGGGCTTCTCCAAGGCCGTCCTCAAGGTGTTCGTCGAACTGCACCGCCAGGGGCTGCTCTATCGCGACAAGCGGCTGGTGAACTGGGATCCGGGCCTTGGCACCGCGATCTCGGACCTCGAGGTCGAGACCAAGGAAGTCCGCGGCAATTTCTGGCACCTGCGCTATCCGCTGGCGGACGGATCGGGCTTCATCCAGGTCGCGACGACGCGGCCCGAGACGATGCTCGCCGACATGGCCGTCGCCGTGCATCCCGAGGACGCGCGCTACAAGGCCCTGATCGGCAAGCAGGTCAAGCTGCCGATCACCGGCCGCCTGATCCCGATCGTCGGCGACGAGCATGCCGATCCGGAACTCGGTTCGGGCGCGGTGAAGATCACGCCGGGCCATGATTTCAACGACTTCGAAGTGGGTGTCCGCGCCGGGATCAAGGCCGGCGAGATGCTCAACATGCTCGATGCCAAGGCGGCGATCTGCCAGACGCAGGATGGGCTGGTTCCCGCCGAGCTGATCGGGCTCGATCGCTTCGAGGCGCGCAAGGCGATCGTCGCGCGGCTGAAGGACGAGGGCTTCCTCGTGCCCTTTGTCGACAAGGAAGGCGTCGAGCACGACGCCGAACCGCGCACGATCCAGACCCCATATGGCGACCGATCGGGCCAGGTGATCGAGCCGTGGCTGACCGACCAATGGTATGTCGACGCCGCGACGCTCGCCAAGCCGGCGATCGAGGCGGTCCGCTCGGGCGCGACGAAGATCGTGCCGAAGAGCTGGGAAAAGACCTATTTCAACTGGATGGAGAACATCCAGCCCTGGTGCGTCAGCCGCCAGCTCTGGTGGGGGCATCGCATCCCGGCCTGGTTCGATGCCGACGGCAAGGCCTATGTCGCCGAGACCGAGGAAGAGGCGCAGGCGCAGGCCGGCGAGGGCGTTGCGCTTACTCGTGATCCGGACGTGCTCGATACCTGGTTCTCCTCGGCGCTGTGGCCGTTCGCGACGCTCGGCTGGCCGGAGAACAGCGACCCGACGCTCGGCGGCCGCTACTCGAACGACGTGCTGATTTCCGGCTTCGACATCCTGTTCTTCTGGGATGCGAGGATGATGATGCAGGGCTTGCACTTCATGAAAGAGGTGCCGTTCAAGACCTTATATCTCCACGGTCTTGTCCGTGCGGCGGACGGCCAGAAGATGTCCAAGTCCAAGGGCAACACGGTCGACCCGCTGGGGATGATCGACAAGTACGGCGCCGATGCGCTGCGCTTCTTCATGGCGGCGATGGAGAGCCAGGGCCGCGACATTAAGATGGATGAGAAGCGGCTCGAGGGCTATCGCAACTTCGCGACCAAGCTGTGGAATGCTGCGCGCTTCTGCCAAGCGAACGGCATTTCCGCCAGCAAGCATCTTGAGGCGCCGACTGCGGAACTGGCGGTAAACCGCTGGATCATCGCGGAAACCATCGCGACGGTGCAGGCGCTGGATCTGGCGCTGGCCGACCTGCGCTTCGACGAGGCGGCGAACAGCATCTACCAGTTCGTCTGGAGCCGCTTCTGTGACTGGTATCTCGAGCTCATCAAGCCGGTGCTGCAGGGCGAGGGCGTTGCCGCGGCGGACGCGGAGGAGACCCGCGCGGTCGCAGGCTGGGCGCTCGACCAGATCCTCGTCATGCTCCACCCGTTCATGCCCTTCATCACCGAAGAGCTGTGGTCGAAGATGGGCCCACGCGAGCATGACCTGATCGTGGCCAAGTGGCCGATGGCGGATGCGCGGGCGCTCGATCCGTCCGCGGCGCAGGAGATAGACTGGCTGATCCGGTTGGTGAGCGAGATCCGTGCGGCGCGGACCGAGCTCAACGTGCCACCGGGCGCGCGGCTGGCGCTGCACGTCCGGGACGCCTCCGCCGACACGGCGGCGCGTTTGATCGGACAAGAGGCGGCGTTGGCGCGGCTGGCCCGCGTCGATCAGGCTCAAGGCGATGCGCCTGCGGGCGGCGCGCTTCAGGTCGTTCTCGACGAGGCGACGTTCGTACTGCCGCTCGGCGATGTGGTGGATCTGGACGCCGAGCGCGCCCGACTGACCAAGGCAATCTCCGCCGCCGAGAAGGAGCGCGACAGCCTCGCAGGCCGGCTTGGCAACCCCAGCTTCGTCGAGCGGGCCAAGCCCGAGGCGGTCGAGAAGGCGCGGGCGGATCATGCCGAAAAGGCGGCCGAGGCCGAGCGGCTGTCGGCGGCGTTGGCGCGGCTGGGGTAGGGCCATCGGCCACCCTCACCTTTCCCACCGCCTTTGGCGGCAGGCCTCTTCCTTTTCGACATGAGAGGGGGCATCGCGCCGGCGATGGGAGTGAGGGTGGCTCGTATTTAGCTACTTCGCTCCCACTGCCACGGGCACCATCACATCAATGACCGCCGGCGCCACCTTCGCCGTCACCGGTGTCTTGGCGAGCACCTCGCCGTCGATCGAAATCGGCAGCACCGGCTCGGTCGCCACCCGAAGCGCCTTGCCGCGGAAGGTGATCGTATCCTCCTTGCGGGCATCCAGCCGCAGAACAGAGGCTGCCCAGTTGCGCACCAGACGCGACTTTACGTGGCCTTTGACGACCTGGACGACGATCTCGCCGGAGGCCACGCCGGCCTCGTCAACCAGTTCGGTGCCGCCATGGAATGGGCCGTTGGAGATTCTTACCTCCACCGCGCGCATCCGCTCCGCCTCCTTGCCTTCGCCGACGATGACGGTGAAGGGCTTGAACTTCAGAAACTGGATCGCTGCCCAGCTGAGATAGCCCATGCGGCCAAACCAGCGCTTGGCGTTGTGCGGCACGGTTTCCGCGATCTGCGGCGAAAGCCCGATCGCGGCGGTGCTGGCGAAATAATCGTCATCGACCATGCCGAGATCGATCCGCTTCGGCTGTCCGGCAAGGATCGCGTCGACGGCGCCATCAACGTCGAGCGGGATACCCAGCGAGCGGGCGAAGCTGTTGGCGGTGCCCAGCGGCAAAACGCCCAGCGTCACGCCCTTGCCGACCAGGCGATCAACAAGACCGCTGATCGTGCCGTCGCCACCGCCGAGGATCACCATTTCCGGGTTCTTCGCAAGCGCTGCGTCGAGCGTCGCCTCCAGCTGGCTGGGGTCGTCCACCGCATGCGCGTCGACAGGCATGTCCTGATCGTGAAAACGGGCGCAGGCACGATCGAACCAGTCACGGCCATGGCGGGATTTGGTGTTGACGACCATCGCCGCCGATTGAAATGCCATGGGAAACCCTCGATTGATGACGGCAGCGTAACGCCCGCGCGGGCGGATAAGGTCCGTCGCCCCCTGTTCCAGCGGACAGGTCGCCACCCGTCCGCCTTGCGCGTTTGTGGGCGCATGACCGCACCCGTTCTTCTATGGTTCCGCCGCGATCTCCGTCTTGCCGATCAGCCCGCGCTCGTCGCCGCGATAGAGGCAGGCCCAGTAATCCCGGTTTATGTGCTAGACGATGAAAGTGCGAAGCATCGCGCAATGGGCGGGGCCTCGCGCTGGTGGCTGCACCATAGCCTGGTCTCATTGGACAATTCGCTACGCGAGAAAGGCTCGCGGCTGATCCTCCGCCGAGGCAGCAGCGACGAGCAACTTGGCCGCCTTGCCGAGGAGACCGGCGCGACCACCGTCCATTGCATCCGGCATTACGAGCCATGGTGGCGCAATGCCGAGCGGGCCGTCGCCAAGCGGCTGACGCTCTGTTGCCATGATGGCAACTATCTGCTTCCGCCGGGTGCGGTCACCACGGGTGCGGGCAAGCCCTACAAGATCTTCACGCCATTCTGGCGGGCGCTGCGCGAACGCCTGCCGCCGGCCGAGCCGTTGCACGTACCACATCGGATACCGGCACCCGGAAAATGGCCGGGAAGCGATCGACTCGAGGATTGGCGCTTGCTTCCCACCGCGCCTGACTGGGCGACCGGACTCCGGGAGGAGTGGGAACCCGGTGAAGCGGGAGCGCGCAAACGTCTCCAACACTTCCGCCGGCATGCCGCGCGCTATGACGATACCCGTAACCTGCCCTCCATCGAGGGGAGCTCGCGCCTTTCCCCCCATCTCCACTTCGGTGAGGTTTCGCCGACGCAGGTGTGGCACGCGCTGGAGAATACGGGCGGACAGGTGGAGGAATATCTGCGTGAGCTGGGCTGGCGCGACTTCGCCCAGAACCTGATCTGCCAATATCCGGATTATGCCGCCAAGAACGGCCGCCCGTCCTTCGATGCCTTAGATTGGCGGAGCGGCGCGGAGGCGCACGCCGATCTACGCGCCTGGCAGCGGGGGCAGACCGGCTATCCCATCGTCGACGCCGGCATGCGCCAGCTCTGGACGAGCGGCTGGATGCACAATCGGGTTCGGATGATCGCCGCAAGCTTCCTGATCAAGCATCTGCTGATCGACTGGCGCGAGGGCGAGCGCTGGTTCTGGGACACGCTGGTCGATGCCGATTACGGCAACAACGCGGTGAATTGGCAATGGATCTCCGGCTCGGGCATCGATTCCAGCCAATGGAGCCGGGTGATGGCGCCGCTCGCCCAGTCCGAAAAATTCGATGCTGCGGGCTATATCCGCAAATGGGTACCCGAGCTTGCCAAGCTGCCAGATGCGGCGATCCACGATCCGGAGGCGGCGGGCTGTCGCCCGCCCGGCTATCCTCGTAAGCGGATCAGCCATCCCGATGCTCGCGAACGGGCACTGGCCGCGGGGCGCGCAATCCGCTGAGGGCTTGCTCCGCACGTTCAAGCGTGCATGTAACGCGGCATGAACGCTCCGGTGCAGCATCGGGAACGAGTCGCGTCGCGCGGCTACGGGCCGCTAGCTCTTTTTGGCCCTTTCTTTCATCGCCAACTCGATCGACTGGACCGCGGCATCGCCGAGGGCAGTCTGGAGGTGTTCACGCCCGACGGGCAGGCGCGGCTGCTGGGCGGCAGTGCCGCGGGTCCGGCAGCGGTGGTGACGCTACACAGCTGGCGGGCGTTGGTACGGCTGGCGACGGGTGGCTCTTCAGGCTGGTACGAGGCGTGGGAGAAGGGCGAGTGGTCGAGCCCGGATCCGGTGCAGTTGTTCGCGCTGTTCAGCCGCAATCGCGCCGGTCTGGCGGCCAGGTCCCGCTCGCGTGGGCTTTCGCTACTACCGCGCCGGGCGATGCACTGGATGCGGCGCAACCATCGTGATGGATCGCGCAAGAACATCGCGTTCCATTACGACCTCGGGAACGACTTCTATACG
Source organism: Sphingomonas sp. HT-1 (assembly GCF_048568905.1). Classification (GTDB taxonomy): domain Bacteria; phylum Pseudomonadota; class Alphaproteobacteria; order Sphingomonadales; family Sphingomonadaceae; genus Sphingomonas. Next base: position 891,540 of record NZ_CP183770.1, read on the forward strand.
CGCTGGCTCGATCCGGGGATGAGCTACTCAAGCGCGATCTTTGCCGATGCCGACGAAGCGCTGGAGGCGGCGCAGGATACCAAGCTGCAGGCAATCCTCGACCGCACTGCGACCGCGCCGGGCGACACGATCCTCGAAATCGGCTGCGGCTGGGGTTCGTTCGCCGAGCGGGCGCTGCGGCAGGGACGGAAGGTGCACGGCATCACACTGTCGACCGAGCAAAAGGCCTGGGCCGAGGCCCGCACTGCCGGCATGGAAGGCGCGCGCTTCAGCCTTACCGATTATCGCGACGTCGCCGGGCAGTATGACGCCGTGGCGAGTATCGAAATGGCGGAGGCGGTGGGGCGGGAATATTGGCCCGACTATGCTGCGGCGATCGCGCGTGCGCTGAGGCCGGGCGGCCGCGCTGCGCTGCAGGTCATTACCTTCGACGACGCGCTCTACGAGGGTTATGCGCGCAACGTCGATTTTATTCAGACCTATGTCTTTCCAGGCGGCATGCTGCTGCGCGAGAGCGAGTTTCGGGCGTTGGCCGAAGCGAAGGGCCTGGAGTGGCGCGATGTCCATCGCTTCGGACTGGATTATGCCGAAACGCTGCGCCGCTGGCGCGAGAGTTTCGATGCGGCGGCTTCGGCCGGCCTATTGCCGGCGCAGTTCGACGATCGCTTCGTGCGGCTATGGCGCTATTACCTGATGTATTGCGAAGGTGGTTTTCGCGGCGGCGGCATCGACGTGCTCCAGGTAACGCTGGTGAAGCGGGGCTGAACCCGCTTCAGCCGCAGCGCGCGTCGGTCACCGTACCGACTTTGTCGACATGCAGGTTCAACCGATCGACGCGGAAGTCCATCGTCACAGCCGAACCCGGTTCGATCCAGCGGATTACCTTGGCTCCCGAATGGCGCAGCGCTTCGCCGGCATCGATTGCCGCGCGCGGTTTGCCCTTCAGGTACAGCACGCGATTGGCATCGCATTCCACGCCGGGCGGCAGGGGTTCGACCTTTTTGGGCGCACAGCCGACCGTAGCGGCGCCAAGAGCGAGAAGGGCGAGGGTACGGATCATGCGGGCTCCTCCGTCCGGCTCATCTTGAGCTTGCCGTTGCGCACCGCAAACGCCAGCTGACCTTCAACCAGCGCGAGTGCGTCGCGGCCGAACTGTTCGTAGCGCCATCCCTCCAGGATCGGCAGATCCTTGCGAACCCCTGCGGCGAGCGCTTCCAGATCCTCCGAACGGGCGAGAAGCCGGGGAGCGACATTGACCTCCTTGGCACGAATCTTGAGCAGCAGCTTCAGAAGATCGGCGACCAGCGCACCGTCCTTGCCAAGTGCAGGCTTGCGCTCCTCGCGGCCGGGCATTTCGCTGGCCGGCAGGGGCTTAGACTCGGCAATCGCGGCCATCATCCGCCCGCCGATGTCGTTGCCTGCCCAAGCGGCGGAGAGGCCGCGCACCTTGGCAAGATCGGCCTGCTTGCGCGGCGGGTTGGCGGCGATATCGGCCAGCGTCTCGTCCTTGACGATGCGGCCGCGCGGCAGGTCCTTGCCTTGCGCCTCCAACTCGCGCCAGCGGGCCAGCGCCTTGAGACGGCCGAGCACCTCGGGCTTGCGGCTGTTGATGCGGACGCGTTGCCACACCTGGTCGGGATCGTTGCGATAGTTTTCGGGGTCGGAGATCCGTTCCATCTCCTGGTCCAGCCACACGCCGCGACCGGACTTGCGCAGCTTTTCCAGCATCTTGGGGAAGATCTTGGAGAGGTGCGTCACGTCGGCGATGGCATAGTCGATCTGGCGCTTGTCGAGCGGGCGGCGCGCCCAGTCGGTGAAGCGGGCGCCCTTGTCGACGACGATGCCGAGATAGGTGTCGACGAGGTTGGAGTAGCCGATCTGCTCGCCCTGGCCGAGCGCCATCGCGGCGACCTGGGTGTCGAACATCGGGTGCGGCGTCTTCCCGGTGAGGTTGTAGACGATTTCGATGTCCTGGCCGCCGGCGTGGAACACCTTGAGCACGTCCTCATTGTCGGTCAGCAGGTCGAGCAGCGGCCCCATGTCGAGGTCCGGGGCCTTGGGATCGATCGCCGCGGCCTCCTTGTCGTTCGCCACCTGGATCAGGCAGAGCTCGGGCCAATAGCTGTTTTCGCGCATGAACTCGGTGTCGACCGTGATGAAGTCGGACTTCGCGAGGCGTTTGCAGAGATCGGCGAGGGTGACGCTGTCTTCGATCAGACCATGAATGTGCATCTGACGCCCATATACCGGTCTTCGGGTTGACAAAAGTGGGGTGTGACCGGAATGCGCGCGGTCATAGTGTTTCAATATCGTCGCGCCGGCCCGTTCCGGCACCGCCAAGCGTGGCGGGAAGACGCCAAGGTGAGAAGAACCGCATCATGCACGCCTATCGCACGCACACCTGCGCCCAGCTCCGCTCCGCGGACGTGGGGCAAACCGTCCGCCTGTCGGGCTGGGTGCACCGCAAGCGCGACCATGGCGACCTGGTCTTCGTCGACCTGCGCGACCATTACGGCATCACCCAGATCGTCACCGACGCCAGCGGCCCGGCGTTCGAGGCGATCGAGTCGCTGCGCTCCGAATCGGTGATCACCGTCACCGGCACGGTCGTTGCGCGCGATGCCAGCGTGGTGAACCCGAACCTGCCGACCGGCGAGATCGAAGTCCGCGCGGCGGAAGTGACCGTCCAGTCGGCCGCAGCCGACCTGCCGATGCCGGTGTTCGGCGAGCAGGAGTATCCGGAAGAGATCCGCCTGCGGAACCGCTATCTCGATCTGCGCCGCGAGAAGGTCCACAAGAACATCCTGCTGCGCTCGAACGTGATCGCGTCGCTCCGCCGCCGGATGATCGACCAGGGCTTCACCGAGTTCCAGACGCCGATCCTCACCGCGTCGAGCCCCGAAGGCGCGCGCGACTATCTCGTCCCCAGCCGCGTCCATCCGGGCAAGTTCTACGCGCTCCCGCAGGCGCCGCAGATGTTCAAGCAGCTGCTGATGGTCGCCGGTTTCGACCGCTATTTCCAGATCGCGCCCTGCTTCCGGGACGAGGACGCCCGCGCCGATCGTTCGCCGGGCGAATTCTACCAGCTCGACTTCGAGATGAGCTTCGTCACCCAGGATGACGTGTTCGCCGCGATCGAGCCGGTGCTGCACGGCGTGTTCGAGGAATTCGCCGACTGGGAGGGCATGGGCCGCAGCGTCAGCGCGCTGCCGTTCAAGCGCATCCCGTATCGCGAATCGATGCTCAAATACGGCAACGACAAGCCGGACCTGCGCAACCCGCTGGTGATCACCGACGTGTCGGACTTCTTCAAGGGCTCGGGCTTCGGCCGCTTCGCCTCGATCGTCGAGGGCGGCGACGTCGTCCGCGCGATCCCGGCACCCGGCACCCACGAGAAGAGCCGCAAGTTCTTCGACGACATGAACAGCTGGGCGCAGTCGGAAGGCTTCCCCGGCCTCGGCTATGCGACGCAGAAGGACGGCGTGTTCGGCGGCCCGATCGCCAACAACCATGGCCAGGACGGCATGAAGGCGATTGCCGAGGCGATGGGCCTGGGTCCGAACGACGGCATCTTCTTCGCCGCGGGCAAGGAAGCGCAGGCCGCCAAGCTCGCCGGGCTCGCCCGCACCCGGGCCGCCGAGCAGCTCGAGCTGATCGACAAGAAGCGCTTCGAGTTCTGCTGGATCGTCGACTTCCCAATGTTCGAATATGACGAGGACGCCAAGAAGGTCGATTTCAGCCACAACCCCTTCTCGATGCCGCAGGGCGAGCTGGAGGCGCTGGAAACCAAGGATCCGCTCGACATCCTCGCCTATCAGTACGACATCGTCTGCAACGGCATCGAGCTGTCCTCGGGCGCGATCCGGAACCACAAGCCGGAGATCATGTACAAGGCGTTCGAGATCGCGGGCTATACGCAGGCCGATGTCGACACGAACTTCGCGGGCATGATCAACGCGTTCAAGTTCGGAGCCCCACCGCACGGCGGCTCGGCCCCGGGTGTAGACCGCATCGTGATGCTGCTCGCCGACGAGCCGAACATCCGCGAGGTGATCGCCTTCCCGATGACGCAGAAAGCCGAGGACCTGATGATGCACGCGCCGTCCGCGGTGAGCGACAAGCAGCTGAAGGAACTGCACATCCGGCTGGCGCCGGGCGTCGACGGCCCCAAGGCCAATTGAGCGGAGGCCGGCGGTCATGCGCGTCGCGGTGTTCAACACCAAGGCCTATGACCGCCGCTTCCTCGTCGAGGCGAACGCACGTTTCGGCCATGACCTGACCTTTCTCGAACCCCGCCTTGATGCGCTGACCGCCACACTGGCGGCGGGGCACGCGGCGGTCTGCGTCTTCGTCAATGACGGCGTGGATGCGAGCGTTCTGGAAGCCCTGGCGAAGGTCGGCGTCCGGCTGGTGGCCCTGCGCTGCGCGGGCTTCAACAATGTAGATCTTGCGGCGGCGGAGCGGTTGGGCATCACGGTGGTGCGGGTGCCCGCCTATTCGCCGCATGCGGTGGCGGAGTTCACCGTCGGGCTGCTGCTGGCGGTTGACCGGCAGATCCCCCGGGCCTGGTCGCGCGTCCGGGAAAACAATTTCGCGCTCGACGGGCTTATCGGGCGCAACCTGCATGGGCGCACCGTCGGCGTGGTCGGCACCGGCAAAATCGGCGCGCTGGTCGCGCGGGCGCTGCGGGCAGGCTTCGGCTGCACCGTGCTGGCGAGCGATCTCCACACCGATCCCGAGCTGGAGGCGATGGGCGTTCGCTACGTGCCGCGCGACGAGCTGCTGCGTACCGCCGAGATCGTCACGCTACACTGTCCGCTCACGCCCGATACCCACCGGCTGATCAACGCGCAGGTGATCACCGAGGCGCGGGACGGGCTGGTGATCGTCAACACCAGCCGCGGGGCGCTGATCGATACCGGCGCGCTGATCGACGGGCTCAAGGCGCGCAAGGTCCGCGCCGTCGCACTCGACGTGTACGAGCAGGAGGCCGACCTGTTTTTCGAGGACCTGTCGAACGAGATCATCGCCGATGACAAGTTCCAGCGGCTGCTCACCTTCCCCAACGTGCTGGTCACCGGCCACCAGGCCTTCCTCACCGAAGAGGCGCTGTCGGCGATCGCCGAGACGACGCTGGCCAGCATCGCCGATTTTGAAGCCGGGCGCCCGCTCGCCCATCGCGTCGATGCAGCCTTGATCGCTCCGCCGCGTTATGGGCTCCCATGACGATCGATCTTTCCGACTATGAGGCCGGCGACGATTTCGACGGCGATTACGAAGCCGAACTCGCCAAGCTCCAGAAGCGGCTGAGCCACATCCAGACCGCCCACATCATCCACAAGCGCCGCGCGATCGTTGCGTTCGAGGGCTGGGACGCGGCGGGGAAGGGCGGGGTGATCAAGCGCCTCACCGCCGAATGGGACCCGCGCTACTATGAGGTCTGGCCGATTTCTGCGCCTACGCAGGAGGAGCTGTCGCACCATTTCCTCTGGAGATTTTGGCAGCGGCTGCCGGCACAGCACAATATCGCGGTGTTCGATCGCACTTGGTACGGCCGCGTTCTGGTCGAACGGGTCGAAGGCTATGCGAGCGAGGCGGAGTGGCGCCGCAGCTATGCCGAGATCAACGATTTCGAAGCGCAACAGGTCAATAACGGCGCCACGTTGATCAAGATATTCCTGCACGTCACGCAAAAGACCCAGGACAAGCGCCTTCGCGACCGTCTGACCCATCCTTGGAAGCGGTGGAAGATCGGGATGGACGATTTCCGCAATCGCGCGCGCCGGGCCGACTATCTCGACGCGATGCACGCGATGTTTCGCGAGACGGACACGCCGCACGCACGATGGACAGTGATCGACGGGAACAACAAGAAGACCGCGCGGATTGCGGCGCTGACCGCGATTGCCGAGCAGCTCGAAAAGCACGTGCCGATGGTGCCGCCGGAGCTCGACCCGCAGGTGGTGAAGGTGGCGACCGAAACGCTGGGTAAGTTCTGAGCCTTAGTTCCTCCCCGGATCGGGGAGGAGTTTGGAAGCTCACGCCGCCGCGAAGGTGCCGTCGTCGCCCATCACGTGTAACAGGCCATCAGCGATTGCGAAATAGGCGCCATGGATCGTCAGCTTGCCCGCAGCCTCTCGCTCGCTGACAAACGGGAACGTTCGCAGATTGCGGAGCGACACCCGCACGGTTTCATGCTCCATCGCGCGAACGGCCTCCGGGCCTTGACCATATTCCGCGCGGACCTTCTCCCGCGCTTCGTCCAGCATATCGACCCAGTGAGCGATAAAGCCGCCCTCGCCATGATCTGCATCGGCGAAGCGCTCGGTAAGTGCCGCATGGGCGCCGCCACAGGCACCATGACCCATCACCACGATTTCGGGCACTTCTAGCTGTGTCACCGCAAATTCCAGCGCCGCTGAAACGCCGTGCCGGCCTCCACCGGTTTCGAAGGGGGGCACCAAATTGGCCACGTTGCGCACCACAAAAATCTCGCCCGGAGACGTGTCGAATATTTGCGCCGGATCGACTCGACTGTCGGAGCAGGCGATTACCATTACTTTCGGGCTCTGGCCTGCAGAAAGCTCAGCCCAACGCTCACGCTGAGCGCTCCAGCCGTCAGTCCGAAAGCGGTGATACCCGCTGAGCAGTGCCTCGAATCCAGCCATGTGTTTCGCCTATCGTTCCTGTAAAGCTGTCGACCCCGACAACGTTCCGGACCCGTTTCTGCTCCCAATACGCGCTCTGCGCAATTTCCGGGGCTGGCGAAACATGCTCGGGCGCTCTATCTGCCCCCCATGAACGAGCAGACTCCGCTGGCGCGGCCCGAACGCATCCGCAAGCCCGACTGGATTCGCGTCAAGGCGCCCACGTCCGAAGGTTTCGCCAAGACCCGTGCGCTGATGCGCTCGAAAAATCTGACCACCGTGTGTGAGGAAGCCGCCTGCCCGAACATCGGCGAGTGCTGGACCAAAAAGCACGCGACGGTGATGATCTTGGGCGACGTCTGCACGCGAGCCTGCCGCTTCTGCAACGTCAAGACCGGCATGCCGCGCAAGGTCGATCCGCTGGAGCCCCAGCACGTCGCCGAGGCGGCGGTGCAGATGGGCCTGGAGCATATCGTGATCACCTCGGTGGATCGCGACGACCTGCCCGACGGCGGCGCCAGCCAGTTCGTCAAGGTGATCGAGGCGATCCGCAGCGCCAGCCCGGCTACTACGATCGAAATCCTCACGCCCGATTTTCGCAATAAGCACGAAGCCGCCGTCGAGGCGATCGTCGCCGCGCGGCCGGACGTGTACAACCACAATCTCGAGACGGTCCCGCGGCTCTATCCGATGATCCGCCCGGGCGCGCGCTACTATGCGTCGCTGCGGCTGCTGGAGACGGTGAAGCGGCTCGACCCGTCGATCTTCACCAAGTCGGGCATCATGCTGGGCCTGGGCGAGCAGCGCCTGGAGGTCCACCAAGTGATGGACGACATGCGCTCGGCCGATATCGATTTTCTGACCATGGGCCAGTATCTCCAACCGACGCCGAAGCATGCGAAGGTCGAGGAGTTCGTGACTCCGCAGGCCTTTCAGGCCTATGGCGCTATCGCTCGTGCCAAGGGCTTCCTGCAGGTCGCTTCCTCGCCGCTCACGCGCTCCAGTTACCATGCCGGCGAGGATTTCGCCGAGATGCGGGCCGCCCGTGAGGCCAAGCTTGCAAAGGCGAGTGCCAAGGCCTGATGCCCAAGCATAGCGAGACCCGGCACCTTCCCTACACGCCGGAACAGATGTTCGACTTGGTGGCGGATGTAGCGCGCTATCCCGAGTTTCTGCCCTGGGTGAGCGCGATGCGTGTTCGTTCGTCGAGCGACACTCAGGTCGTGGCCGACATGATCGTCGGCTTCAAGGGGCTGCGCGAGACCTTCACGTCGCGCGTTTCCAAGGCACGGGCGGAGACTATCCATGTCGAATATGTGGATGGGCCGCTCAAGCACCTGTCGAACGACTGGAAGTTTCGGCCGGACGGGCAGGGCGGCTGCTATGTCGATTTCTGCGTCGACTTCGCGTTCAAGAACCGAGTGTTCGAGATGCTGGCAGGCCAGGTGTTCGACCGCGCGCTTCGGAAGATGATCGGTGCCTTCGAGGAGCGCGCAGCGAAGCTTTATGGGGCGTCGGGTTCCTCGACCGGCACTTCGAGAGACGGCAGCAACAGGTCAAGCGCGCACAACGCCGCCTGAAGGCGGATGCCGCCGCGGCCATTATCCTCGAAATGACGGGCATCGGCGACGACGTGCTTGGGATCTGCGCCGCGGATCGCCTGGGCGAACACGACGGTGCCGACCGGCTTGTTCTCAGTAGCGCCGTTCGGACCGGCGATACCGGTGATCGCCACGGCGACGTCGGCATTGGTGCGTTCCAGCACGCCCTGCGCCATGCTCCAGGCGACGGCGATCGAAACTGCGCCGAAGGTTTCGAGCACGTCCAGGCTCACTTTCAGCAGGTCCATCTTGGCATCGTTAGAATAGGTGACGAAGCCGGCTTCGAAAACGTCGGACGACCCTGGCAGTTCGGTCAACGCCGCGGAAACGAGGCCGCCGGTGCAGCTTTCCGCAACGGCAACGCGACGGCCGGCGGCGCGGTTCGCATCGAGCACTTTGCGCGCGGCGTCAACGAGCTCGGGAGGAAGAATCGTGTCCATAACGGCAGCCCCTTGCCACTGGATGATCGACGTTACGAGTCAGTTCGTGCCGGGCATGCGGATGGTTGCGATCGCCTGCGCGGCCATGCCCTCGCCGCGTCCGGTGAAGCCCAGCTTTTCGGTGGTGGTCGCCTTCACGCTCACTTGTTCTGGATCAAGACCAAGGATCGCCGCGATCGAGGCGCGGATCGCGTCCCGGTGCGGACCGATCTTGGGTGCCTCGCAGATGAGAGTGAGGTCTATAAAATCGACGATGCCGCCCCTCGTCGCGACGAGAGTGGCGGCATGCTCCAGAAACCTGGCCGATGCCGCGCCGCGCCATTGCGGATCACTGGGCGGGAAGTGCATGCCGATATCGCCCGCGCCGATTGTTCCAAGCAGGGCATCGGTGATCGCATGCAGTGCGACATCAGCGTCGCTATGGCCGGAAAGCCCATGGCTATGCGGAATGCGCACGCCACCCAGCCACAACGCCTCGCCCTGGACAAGGCGGTGAACGTCGTAGCCGGTGGCGGTGCGCACGCGCATGGCCGACGCAAGTCGTGCCTCCGCCGCCGCAAAGTCGGCTGGGTGCGTGATTTTCTCGAGCATTGGGTCTCCATGAACGAGCGCGACGTGCCCACCGATGGCACGCAGCATCTGCACATCGTCGGTTGCCTCGCGATCGGCTGGCCAGCGGCGGTGCGCCTCCAGAATGGCAGGGAAGTCGAACGCCTGAGGCGTTTGTATGCGATAGAGATTATCGCGGGCAACAGTTTCGCCGATCCGATCGCCGTCACCGCGCACCAGCGTGTCGGCTACGGGCAGGGCAGGAGCCGCGCCCAGCGTGTTGCCCAAGCTAGTGAGCAGATCGTCAATGACGCGCGCCGCCAGGAACGGGCGAGCGGCGTCGTGAATGAGCACATGGGTGAACGCGCCGGCGATCAGAGCCTCCAGCCCCGCCGCTACCGACTCGCGCCGCGTCGCCCCGCCCGTTACGAAAGGGGTTGTCCCCAGGGCAGCCCCTAGCAGCGCCTCCTGGCCTGCGCCGATCACGGTCAGCACGGCATCGATCTTCGGATGGGTGGCGAGCGCCTGATGAGCATAGGCAATCAGTGGCCGCCCACCAAGTTGCGCATATTGCTTGGGCACGCTGCCCCCGGCGCGGGTGCCGCTGCCGGCGGCGACGAGGATCGCGGCGGTCCTGAACTCGGTCATCCGCGCCGCCTAGCGAAGTTTGAGGTTCGGGGGTAGGCCTGCCTTGCTCTTGTCACCGGAGATCGCTACATCGCCTGCCTGATTTTCAGGCAGAATTGATGAGCGAACTCGCCCCCATCCAGATCGGCCCCGTGCGGGTCGAAGCCCCGGTGCTGCTCGCGCCGATGACCGGCGTGACGGACCTGCCGTTTCGCCGCGCGGTGCGGCGCTTCGGTTCGGGCCTCAATGTCACCGAGATGATCGCCAGCGCCGCTGCAATCCGAGAGACTCGGCAATCGGTGCAGAAGGCCGCGTGGGATCCCATCGAAGAGCCGGTTTCCATGCAACTCGTAGGCTGCACGCCGCACGAGATGGCAGAGGCGGCCAAGCTGAACGAAGATCGCGGCGCCGCGATCATTGACATCAACATGGGCTGCCCGGTTCGCAAGGTGACCAATGGCGACGCTGGCTCGGCGCTGATGCGCGACCTGGATCATGCCGGCGCGATCATTCGTGCCTGTGTTGACGCGGTGCGTACGCCTGTGACGGTCAAGATGCGGATGGGCTGGGACCATGATAGTTTGAATGCCCCGGAACTCGCGCGTATCGCGCAGGATCTCGGCGCCAAGCTGGTGACGGTCCATGGCCGTACCCGCAATCAGATGTACCGCGGGAGCGCCGATTGGAGCTTCGTGCGCCGCGTGAAGGATGCGGTGTCGATCCCGGTTATCGTCAATGGTGACATCTGCTCGGTGGGCGATGCGCGCGAGGCGCTGGCTCAATCCGGCGCGGACGGCGTGATGATCGGCCGTGGCGCGTATGGCAAGCCCTGGATCCTGCGACAGGTGATGGACGCCCTGACGGGCAAGGGTGAACGGCCCGAGCCACCCATTGAAGAGCAATATCGCGTCATTACCGAGCATTACGTCGAAACTCTTGCACATTATGGCAGCGAGGTTGGCGTGAACATGATGCGCAAGCATCTGGGCTGGTACACCAAGGGGCTGCCGGGTTCAGCCGAGTTCCGCAACAAGGTAAACCAGGTGCCTGATGCGGTGCGCGTCCTCGACATGCTGGCCGAATTCTACGAGCCGTGGCTTTCCCGCGCGGCGGCCTGAAGCGGTTCCGCCCGCAAACCGTCGAAGGGCCGGGCTTCGCCGAGCTGTTCGGCGCGTTGCCCGTGGCGGTACTGGTGCTCGACCCCGACGGTCGCATCGCCCATGCCAATCCCGCATGCGAGGTGCTGCTGAATCACAGCGAAACCAGCATGGTCGGCCAGCCCTATGACGCGGTCCTGTTGCCGCCGGAGGATTATGCCGAGCGGCGAGACGGGCGGGGCTTCGCCGCGTTCGATGCAGAGATCGAGGCGGTGCGTGGCACCCGCCTTCGCGTCGATTTCCTCGAGACGCAGGTGCCCGATCATCCGGGCTGGCGCATCGTGACGCTCCACCACGCTCCGCAGGCCCGTAAGATGGGGCATGGTTTGGACCGCACCGCCGGGGCCCGCGCGGCGATCGGGGCGGCGGCGATGCTGGGGCACGAGATCAAAAATCCGCTTTCGGGCATTCGAGGCGCCGCGCAACTCCTGCAGAGCGGCGGCGATCCGGAGAGCAATGGCGAACTCACCCGTCTGATCACCACCGAGGTTGATCGCATAGCCGCGCTGATCGATCGAATGCAGGATTTCACCGACACACGCCCGCTCGATCTGGTGCCGACCAACATTTATCCGCTGCTCGACCACGCCCGTCGCGTCGCGTTGGCGGGCTTCGCGCGCGGCATGGTGATCGAGGAATGGTTCGATCCCTCCTTGCCGCCGGTGCTGGTCGATCGCGACGCCTTTCTCCAAGTGCTGCTCAACCTCCTGAAGAACGCCGCCGAGGCACTTGCGGATCTCGCCCAGCCGCGGATCATTCTTTCGACGGCCTTCCGCCATGGGATGTCGGTAAGTGTCGGGCCGGGCCAGCCGCGGCGGCCGCTGCCCATCGAAATCTGCGTGATGGATAACGGCCCCGGTGCCCCGGCCGATATCGCCGAGCATCTGTTTGAGCCGTTCGTCTCCGGAAAGCCGGAAGGCAAGGGGCTGGGCCTACCGCTCGTCGAAAAACTGGTGCGGGACATGGGCGGCATCGTGCAATATGCCCGCGAACGCGAACCGGAGGTCACGGTGTTCCGCATCCTTTTGCCGCGAGCCAAGGCATGATGCCTGGCTCGGTTTTGGTCGTCGATGACGATACGGCGATCCGTACCGTTGTCGCCGCAGCGCTGAAGCGCGAAGGGCATCGCGTCGCGACCGCAGCTAGCGTTGCCGAACTGCGGCGGGCGCTTGGCACCGGCATTCCCGATGTACTGGTGACGGACGTCGTGTTGCCGGACGGCAATGGGCTGGACGTCGTATCAGGGCTTATGGCAGCGCATCCTTCGCTGCCGGTAATCGTCTTTTCTGCCCAGAACACGCTGGCAACGGCAGTCCGCGCGACAGAGGTGGGCGCGTTCGATTATCTCCCCAAACCCTTCGACCTCGACGTGTTGACCCAGGCGGTGCAGAGCGCGATCGCGCGTGGGCGCCGTCGGCCCGCCGACCTGCCAGACGTGGAGCAGGATGGCGGCCCCTCGCTGATCGGCCGATCGCCGGCGATGCAGGAGGTGTATCGGGTCATCGCTCGCGTCGTCTCCAACGATCTGACCGTGCTCATCAGCGGGGAGTCGGGCACGGGCAAGGAGCTGGTGGCCAAGGCCATCCACGACCTGGGTCCGCGTCGACGCGCGCCCTTTGTCGCGCTGAACATGGCTGCGATCCCGCGCGAACTGATCGAGGCGGAGCTGTTCGGCCATGAGCGCGGTGCCTTCACGGGGGCACAGGCGCGCGTCGCGGGCAAGTTTGAGCAGGCGGCTGGCGGCACGCTTTTCCTCGACGAGATCGGCGACATGCCGATGGATGCTCAGACGCGACTGTTGCGCGTGCTGCAATCTGGCGAGTTCACTACAGTCGGCGGCGCACGAACCATCCGAGCGGATGTGCGGATCGTCGCCGCAACCAACAAGGACCTAGCCCAGCTGGTGCAGATCGGCCAGTTCCGAGAGGACCTGTTCTATCGGCTGAACGTGGTGCCAATCAGCCTGCCGGCGCTGCGCGATCGGCGCCAGGACATCCCGCTGCTAGCACGTCATTTCCTCGAACGTGCCGCCGAGGACGGGCTGCCACGCAAGCAGCTCGACAAGGATGCCGTCGCCCTGCTGGAGACGCTAGAGTGGCCGGGCAATGTCCGTGAGCTTGAAAACCTCATGCGCCGTCTCGCCGCGCTTTCCCGGGACGAGTGGATCGATGCGGCTGCCCTGCGTCGGGCTCTGGGCGAAGGGGCCAGTGCTGCACCGAGCGCGCGCGATGCGGGCATCGAAGCGGCGATCCGAGCGCGGCTGGAGCGTATTGCCATCGAGGAGCCTCATGCAATCGACGACGGCACCCTTTACGACCGAATCATCGGGGAAGTGGAACGGCCGCTGATCGAGACGATGCTGGCACGACATCACAACAATCAGTTGCGGGCAGCCAGAGCGCTGGGGATCAATCGCAACACGTTGCGGAAACGCATGGACACGTTGGGTCTGGGATCGGGCGCAAAAACGCAGGATGGAGCCTGAGAAACTGAGGCTCCCCTGCCAGCGATCGATGCGGGCGCGCTACATCATGTGATTTTATGTGTTCTTTTTGCCACAATCGGCGTGTATCAAGGACGCAATGGACGCGGTAGATCCAACGAATCTCGACACGCATGAGGATTGGTCCCGGTCCGGCCGATGGGTTCGGCTTGTCGAGTTTCTCGTTCTGGCTTTGGCGCTCGCTACACCTGTTGTAACCTACTGGTTCGTTAAGGAAAATTCCAAGCAACAGCTGTTCAGTCCGGGCGTCGCCGCAACGCTGCTGCTCGTCAACCTGCTGCCCTATGTCGCGCTGATCGTACTGATCGGGCGCCGCATCGCGATCAATCGCACTGCACGCTCTGCGCTCGCCGGCGGAGGACGGTTGCACGTCCGGTTGGTGGCGGTGTTCACCCTCATGGCCAGTGCGCCGATCGTCCTCACGGTTATCGCAGCCTCGATCATGTTCCAGTCGGGCATCCAGCTCTGGGGATCTCAACGGGCCCGCGCCGCACTCGATACGGCGTCGGCGATTTCCGAAGAGGGAAAAACGCTGGTCGCCAGTCGATGGACGCTAGAGGCGCGGACCATGGTCAACGATCTTATCGAAAGCTGGCCCAAAATCACGCCGCAGTCTCCCCTGTTCCAGGATTGGTATCTGCGGCAGATCGTGTACCGCGGGTTGTCACAATCGGTGCTATTTCGTGTCGTGGATGGCGACAAGGTCGACGTGATTTATTCCCTTGAAGCACCATCCGCGCCGGTTTTCGCGCGCAGGGTGTCGCGTAACGTGCTGAAGGTGATGAAAAACGGCGAGAGCGCGACGAACTTCGACTCTGAAATGCTATGGGTCGTTACACCGATCGATCGCTCGGCCAATCTCTTCCTGTACGTTGCGACGCCGACCAACGTCGAGTTTCTCAACCGGCAGAACGTCGCAGCCGATCGCATCAGGAGCGAGTATAATGCGCTGATCGCGCGGTCGCGTGCGCTTCAGCTGCAATTCAACGCGGTGCTGTTCGGTGTCGCGCTGCTGATCGTCGGAATCGCGACCTGGATTGCGCTCGCGGTTGCGGATCGGTTGGTTCGGCCCATTGATCAACTCGTCAAGGCAGCGGGGCAGGTGGCAGACGGCGATCTGACCGCGCGCGTTCCGCCGCCGGAGCGTATCGACGAGGTCGCCACGCTGGGCATCGCGTTCAACAGCATGACCGAGCGTCTGAGCGCACAGACCAATGCGCTTGTGACGGCGAATGCCCAGCTCGACAGCCGCCGCGCGTTGATTGAAGCGGTGATGTCCGGCGTATCGGCTGGCGTCATTGCAATCGGCGGCGACCATCGGGTGCGTCTGATCAACGCGTCGGCCAATGCGCTACTGCGGCATAAGGCAGAAGATCCGGTGGGTCAGCCCCTGGCGGCGCTCGCGCCCGAGCTTGAAACCATGCTCGGCGGCGGCGAACGCGAGGGCATCGTGCAGATCGCGAGCGGGGGCGAGGCCCGGACGCTGGCGGTGAAGGTCACATCCGACGAAGGCGGGCAGGTGCTCACCTTCGACGACATCACCCAGCAGTTGAACGATCAGCGCCGGGCGGCCTGGGCAGACGTTGCCCGCCGCATCGCGCACGAGATCAAGAACCCGCTCACCCCGATCCAGCTTGCGGCGGAGCGCCTGCAGCGCCGCTATGGCAAGCAGGTGGACAGCAGCGACGGCGTGTTCGCACGGTTGACTGAAACGATTATCCGCCAGGTTGGCGATCTCCGCCGCATGGTCGACGAATTCTCCTCCTTCGCGCGCATGCCGAAGCCGATGTTCCGACGGGAATCGCTGCTCGATATCGCGCGACAATCGATGTTCCTGCACGAGGTGGCGCATCCCGCAATGCGCTTCACGCTGGACGCGCCTGATCCGGCGCCTTCGCTTGTGTGCGATCGTCGGCAAATAGGCCAAGCCCTTACTAATATCGTCAAGAATGCGGTGGAGGCGATTGACGCGCGCAACGACGCGGCGGGCGCCGGAGCAGATCTGCCGCAGGGCGAAGTGCATCTCGTCATCCATCCCGAAGCCGATGGCAAGCTTGTCCTCACCCTTGCCGATAACGGCGTGGGCCTGCCGGTCGAACGGGATCGGATCGTCGAGCCATATATGACGACGCGCAGCCGCGGCACTGGCCTGGGCCTCGCCATCGTCAAGAAGATCGTTGAGGAACATTGCGGCACGATCGCCTTCGCCGATCGCCCCGGCGGCGGCACCCTGGTCAGCTTGTGTTTCGATACCGCGATGCTTGCTGGCGTCGCACTCACCGAAGCGCCAGAGGATGCGAAGGATTCGCGTCCGGCGATGCTCACCCGAACCGGAAGCAGAATATGAGCCTGGATATTCTCGTCGTAGACGACGAACGCGACATTCGCGAGTTGGTAGCCGGCGTGTTGGAGGACGAGGGCTACGCCACTCGCAACGCCGCCGACAGCGACTCCGCACTCGAGGCCATCGCCGAGCGGCGGCCTAGTCTGGTGCTGCTCGACGTGTGGCTGCAAGGCTCGCGGCTCGACGGGCTGGAACTGCTGGACGAGATCAAGCGGCGCGACCCTTCGATCCCGGTGCTGGTGATCTCCGGCCATGGCAATCTGGATACAGCCGTGGCAGCGATCCGGCGGGGTGCGGCCGACTTCATCGAAAAGCCTTTCGAGGCCGAACGGCTGCTGTTGATGGTTGCACGCGCGACCGAGACGGAGCGGCTGCGGCGCGAGGTGGCGTCGCTACGCGCGGTGGCGGGGCGGGGCACCGATCTTCACGGCGCCTCCAGCGCGATCAACGCGGTGCGTGCGACGCTTAAACGCGTCGCTTCTACCGGCAGCCGCGTGCTCATCACCGGTGGTGCGGGCGTGGGCAAGGAAGTGGCCGCCCGCCTGCTGCACGGGTGGAGCCAGCGCGCCGATGCGCCCTTCGTAATCGTGAGCGCGGCACGCATGACTCCCGACCGCGTTGACGAGGAATTGTTCGGGGTGGAGGAGGCGGGGGATCTTGTCCGGCCCGGCCTGCTCGAACAGGCCCATGGCGGCACCTTGTTCCTCGATGAGATCGCCGACATGCCGGTGGCTACGCAAGCTCGCATCCTGCGCGTGCTAACCGACCAGAGTTTCAGCCGCGTCGGCGGAACCCGGATCGTCAAGGTCGACGTCCGCGTGGTCTCCGCCACGGCACGCGACTTGATGTCGGAAATCGGCGCCGGCCGGTTTCGCGAAGATCTGTATTATCGACTGAACGTCGTGCCCGTGCCAATCCCGCCGCTGACCGATCGCCGCGAGGACATACCGGCGTTGGTGGAGCATTATGTCGCGCATTACGCCGCCGAGCGGCGCGTACCCACGCCTGAGATCGCCGCCGACGCAATGGTGGCCCTGCAGAGCTATGACTGGCCGGGCAATGTCCGCCAGCTTCGGAACGTGGTGGAACGAACGGTGATCCTGGCGCCGGGTGACCGGATCGGCCGGATCGACATCGATCTGCTTCCTCCTGAAGTGCTTGGCCGACCGGGCGAAACGACCGGCGGCATGGCGTCTAGCGCGATCATGGGTGCACCGCTGAAGGAAGCACGTGAGAGCTTCGAGCGGGAATATCTGCGCGTTCAGATCCGGCGGTTTTCCGGCAATATCTCTCGCACTGCCAGCTTCATCGGCATGGAGCGCTCGGCGCTGCACCGAAAGCTCAAGCTGCTCGGCATCACCGATGCGCGCGAGGAGTGAGTGCACCCCTATGGACGCCGTGCGACGAACGCCTTAGATTACAGCCCGGCGCCAGGGTGGCGCCGACCCTGACGCCGGGAACGGCGCACCGCGGGACAAATCCCGCCAAGAATAAATGGAGCCAACCATATGGCAGAGAAGCAGACTTCGCTTCAGGACCTGTTCCTCAACTCACTGCGCCGGTCGAAGACGCCGGTTACGATGTTCCTCGTCAAGGGCGTCAAGCTCCAGGGGATCGTTACCTGGTTTGACAATTTTTCGGTGCTGCTCCGTCGCGACGGCCAGTCGCAGCTGATCTACAAGCACGCGATCTCGACGATCATGCCGTCCGGCCCGATGGACCTGGCCGCGCTGCTCACGGCCGCGGGCGAGTATCAGCACAAGAACCCGGTGTTGCAGGAAATCTTCCTCAACGCCGTGCGCAAGGCGCAGGAAAACGTCACGATGTTCCTGGTGAACGGCGTGATGCTGCAAGGGCAGATCGCCGCGTTCGACCTGTTCTGCATGCTGCTCCAGCGCGAGGGCATGGCCCAGCTGGTCTACAAACATGCCGTTTCCACCATCCAGCCCGCGCATCCGCTGAACCTCGCCGAGGAAACCAATAGCGGCGACGACGATTGACGTCGGCATGAGCACTGGTTTCGAGCGCGACCCCGACGAATTCGCGCGGGGCGCACGCGCGCTCGTCGTCTATCCGGACATGGGCGGAAGCTCGCGCGACGCCGAGGCGCGGCTGGAAGAAACGGCCGGCCTCGCCGCGGCGATCGGCGTCGACGTGGTCGAGCGGGTCGCCGTTCGGCTGCGTCAGCCCAAGCCGGGTACGCTGATCGGCTCGGGCCAGGTGGAAGCCCTGGCCGAGACGGTGCGCGACGGCGAGCTCCAGCTTGCGGTGTTCGATGCGGCGCTGACGCCGGTGCAGCAGCGCAACCTCGAGACGGCGCTCGGCTGCAAGGTGATCGATCGCACCGGGCTTATCCTGGAAATCTTCGGCGAGCGCGCCCGTACCGCCGAAGGCCGGCTGCAGGTCGAACTCGCCCACCTCGATTACCAGGCGGGCCGGCTGGTGCGCAGCTGGACCCACCTTGAGCGCCAGCGCGGCGGCTTCGGCTTCCTCGGCGGGCCGGGCGAGACCCAGATCGAGGCCGACCGCCGACTGATCCGCGACCGCATGGCGCGGCTGCGGCGTGAGCTCGACCAGGTCAGCCGCACCCGCACCCTTCACCGCGACCGACGCCAGCGCGCGCCTTGGCCGGTGGTGGCGCTGGTTGGCTATACCAATGCCGGCAAGTCGACCTTGTTCAATCGGCTGACCGGCGCCGAGGTGATGGCCGAGAACCTGCTGTTCGCCACCCTGGACCCGACGCTGCGCCAGATATCGCTGCCGGGCATCGACAAGGCGATCCTGTCGGACACCGTGGGTTTCGTCTCCGAGCTTCCGACCCAGCTGGTCGCCGCGTTCAAGGCGACGCTGGAAGAGGTTGTCTCGGCAGACCTGCTGATCCACGTCCGCGATATCGCACATCCGGACACAGAGGCGCAGCGCGCCGACGTTGAGAAGGTGCTCCAGGAAATCGGCGTGTCCGAGCAGACCCCGCGCTTCGAAGCGTGGAACAAGCTCGACCTGCTCGATGAGGAGCAGCGCGAGGAGGCGCTGGCGATGGCTGCGCGCCGGACTGACGAGGTGCGGGTGATCTCGGCGCTGAACGGGGAGGGTGTCGATGCGCTGGTCGAGGCGGTCGCTGGGCGACTGACCGAGGGGCACCGCCGCTACACGCTTCGGCTCGATCCCGCCGACGGTGCCGCGGCCGCGTGGCTGCACCAGCATGGCGACGTGATCGGACAGCATATTGAGGACGAGCAGGCGGTGTACGAAGTCCGCATGGCGCCGCGCGATTACGAGCGGTTCGTCACACGGGGGTAGGGTGGAGCGCTCTCGTTTCGATTGCTTGGAGTCGCCATGGGTCCGTCATTCCGGCGAAAGCCGGTATTTATTGGCATTACGTCGCGGCTCTTGCCTCAAGCTAGAGCGTTTTCCGATCAATCTGGATCATATCCGCAGGAACTGAAGTAGTTGGCGCATTCGCTGGGCTGGAAGATGTCGACGAGCGCGCCGATGCGGTTCCACAGGCCGCTGACAGTGCGCTCGCCGGCTTTTCGCAGCATGGCCTTGAGGCGTGCAAAGGCCTTTTCGATCGGGTTGAAGTCAGGGCTGTAGGGCGGGAGGAAGCGCAGCGTTGCGCCTGCCGCCTCGATCCGATGCTGGACCGCCGGTCGCTTGTGGCTCGACAGATTGTCCATGATGACGATGTCGCCGGGGCGCAGTGTGGGCACAAGGACCTGCGCCACATAGGCTTCGAACCAGTCGCCGTTGATCGGGCCGTCGAGCACCATCGGCGCGACCATGCCGGTCATGCGCAGGCCGGCAACCAGCGTGGTGGTTTTGCGATGGCCATGCGGATATCCCATCCGCAGCCGCTCACCCCTGGCGCAGCGGCCATGGCTGCGGGTCATGTTGGTGGCGGTCCAGGTCTCGTCGATGAAGACCAGGTGTTCCGGTTCCAGATCGACCTGGCCGTCGAACCAGTCGCGGCGCTGTTTCAGGATGTCGGGCCGGTCTTGCTCGACAGCATGGCCAGTCTTTTTTTGCGCGTCATGCCTCGACGCGCGAAAAAGCGATGCAGCCCTGCGACGGAGACTGCCAGACCCTTCTTGGCTAAGGCTCGGCGAAGCTCTTCCAGCGAGATGTCCTTGCGGGCCTCCCACAGCGCGAGAATGTCAGCTGCCCGTTCCTCAACCCGACGCGAACGCATGTCTCCGCCTTGCGGCTTGGCGGCAACATTGCCCGTTTCCCGCCGCTGGGCGTGCCAGCGGATCGCGGTCGACGGCGCAACCCCAAACCGGGCGGCTGCAGCCCGACAGCTCAGCCCGCCGTCAATCACAGCCAGAAGACGAACCCGCAAATCCATCGACAAAGCATGACCCATCCATGCCGGACTCCTTCACCGGCATGCATTCTGAATCAGAAATCGCGTTCCTTGGGAATCCCTCACCGATTCAGTGCGGTCAAAATCCGCTCTAGACGCGAATGGGTCCCGGCTTTCGCCGGGATGACGCGCAGCAGTTGATGCTCGCTCAACCCCGCTTCACCGCCTGCCACAGCGCTTCCTTGCCCTCCAGGTCGAGTCCCACAAACGCCTCGCCGGCACGTTCCTCCATCGCCTTGAAGCGCCGCTCGAACTTGCCATTCGCCGCCCGCAGTGCCGCCTCTGGCTCGATGCCCAGCTTGCGGGCGAAGTTCACAACCGCGAACAGCAGGTCGCCCACCTCCTCGGCACGGTGGGCCTCGTTCTCGGCCATCTCGACCTCGTCCAGTTCCTCCAGGATCTTCGCCCGCGCGCCGCTGGCATCCGGCCAGTCGAACCCGGTGCGTGCCGCGCGCTTCTGGAGCTTCTCGGCGCGGAGCAGCGCGGGGAGGCCGATCGCCACGCCGTCGAGCGCGCTCGATGCGCCCTTCGCGCCGCGCTCCTCAGCCTTGATGACTTCCCACAGATGGTGCCCGCCCTCAGCGACGTCGCCGAAGATATGCGGGTGGCGGCGCTCCATCTTGTCGCTGATCGAGGTCACCACATCGGCCAGCGCGAACTGCCCGGCTTCCTCGGCGATGCGGGCGTGGAACACGACTTGGAGCAGCAGGTCGCCCAGTTCGTCCTTGAGGTCGGCGATGTCGCCGCGCTCGATCGCATCTGCAACTTCATAGGCTTCTTCGATGGTGTAAGGGGCAATCGTTGCAAATGTCTGCGCCACGTCCCATTCGCAGCCGCGTTCGGAATCTCGGAGACGCTCCATGATGGCGACCAGACGATCGATACCGGTGGGGGATGTCATGAAAAGCCTCCTGAGCGCGGGTGCGATCAGGAGGCCATGAAGGTCCGATGCGGCTTAGGCAAGCCAGACTGGGATCAGTCGAGGCGACGCCCCAGTTCCTTGTTGTAGTATAGTGCTACGAGTGTTCCGACCGCGCCCGACAGCAGGTACAGCCCGGCCGCCATCACGCCCCAATTGCTGGCCAGCAGCAGCGCGCCCAGCGGCGCGAAACCTGCCCCGAACAGCCAGGCAAGGTCCGACGTCAGGGCAGCACCGGTGTACCGGGCACGCTTCGGGAAGTTGCTCGCGACAGCGCCGGAAGACTGGCCGAACGCCAGGCCGAGCAGGATGAAGCCGAGTACCATGAAGATAGTCTCGCCCGCGCCGCCCTGTTCGAGCAGCTGGGGCGCGAAGCCCGAATAGGCGGCGATCGCAGCAGCCGTATAGGCAAGCAGCGAACGACGTCCGATCTTATCGGCCAAGAGGCCGGAGATCACGATAGCGACCACGAAACAGGCAGCACCGCCCACTTCGATCCACAAGAATCGCGTGAGATTTTCCGTCGTGTAAAGCGCGACCCAAGAGAGGGGGAAGACCGTGACCATGTGGAAGAGGGCGAAGCTCGCGAGAGGAGCGAACGCGCCGATGATGATGTTGCGCCACTGCGCCTTGATCGTCGCGGTGACGCGAGACGGAGTGAGCTCACGACTTTCGAAAAGCTTCACATATTCCGGCGCCACGACCATGCGCAGCCGTGCGAACAGCGCCACCACGTTAAGCGCGAACGCCACGAAGAATGGATAGCGCCAGCCCCAGCTCATGAAATCGGCAGAGTCGAGTGCGCCCAAGAAGTAGGCGAACAGGCCGCTTGCCACGATCAAGCCGAGGGGGGCGCCAAGCTGTGGCACCATCGCGTACCAGCCACGGCGATCGGCCGGTGCATTGAGCGCCAGGAGCGAGGCGAGGCCATCCCATGCACCGCCTAGTGCGATGCCCTGCAACACGCGCAAGGCGGCCAGCATCACCGCCGACCACATGCCGATCTGCGCATAACCCGGCAGGAATGCCATGGTCACCGTGGCTGTCCCCAAAAGGAACAGCGCGATCGTCAGCTTGGCACCGCGCCCATGGCGACGGTCCACGCGCATGAAGATCTGCGTGCCGATTGGGCGGGCGATGAACGCGAGCGGGAATAGCGCGAACGACCAGAGCGTGCCGGTCACGCGATCGAGATAGGGGAAAACCAGCGCCGGGAACACCAGCACCGAAGCGATCGCGTAGACGAAGAAGTCGAAGAATTCGGACGTTCGTCCTATGATCACGCCGATCGCGATATCGCCTGGGCGGAGGTGATCGTCACCCTTGGAGGTGTTGATCAGGCGGGCGTCACGTTCGATCTGAGTCGAACCAATCTGAGCATTGGCCATAGGATATTTCTACTGCAAAGCCTTTGGGAAAGCACCTAGGGAATGTCGCGGGTTGCAGCCATGGGACAAATTGTCCTATTTCGCACCTGCACAACAATCCCTAACTCGCGGCCGCTATGTTTCGATCCATGCCCCTTTTCCGTCGCGCAGCGATGCGTCCGATGGCTCTGATCGCTACGCTTTCCGCTCCGCTGATCCTCGGCGGATGCGACCTCGTGGTGATGAATCCATCCGGTGACGTCGCCCGCCAGCAGGCCGACCTGATTCTCTGGTCGACCTTCCTGATGCTTCTGATCATCGTGCCTGTAATGGCGCTCACGGTGCTGTTCGCGTTCAAATATCGCGCCAGCAATCGCGATGCCGAGTACGAGCCGGATTGGGACCATTCGACCCGTATCGAACTGGTGATCTGGTCGGCGCCGCTGCTGATCATCATTGCGTTGGGCGCGTTGACCTGGCTGGCGACGCACAAGCTGGATCCATACCGGCCGCTGGACCGCATCGCTCCGGGAAAACCGATTGCCGCGGATGAGAAGCCGCTGGAGATCCAGGTCGTCTCGCTCGACTGGAAGTGGCTGTTCATCTACCCCGAACAGGGCGTTGCCACCGTCAACGAACTGGTACTTCCCGCCGATCGGCAGGTGCGGTTCCGCATGACCTCGTCGACCGTCATGAACACCTTCTACGTGCCGGCAATGGCGGGCATGGTCTACACGATGCCGGGCATGGAGACGAAGCTCCACGCGGTTATGAACAAGGTCGGCACGTTCGAAGGCATCAGCGCCAACTACAGCGGCGCAGGTTTCTCCGACATGCGTTTCCCGACCATCACGACCGATCAGGCCGGTTTCGATCAATGGGTGCAGCAGGCAAAGGGAGCGTCGGCACGCTTGGACAGCGCCCGCTATCTCGAGCTGGAGAAGCCAAGCGAGAAGGTGCCTGCAATGCGCTTCGGCGCAGTGGATGCCGGCCTGTTCGACCGCGTCGTTCAGATGTGCGTCCAGCCGGGCAGCACCTGCAGCTCGCACATGATGCACCATGGTGCGGGTGCCCATCACGTGGCGCCTCCGGTAAACAATAAGCCTGGCGAAGGCGCTGACGGCGCGTTGATGAAGTCGCCGGACGAAATGAAGACGAGTCCGCACCTCACGCATCCGCATGGCGATCCTTCCGGTCGCCGCGAACCGGGCTCGGATTCGAACCGCAACATGACCCGCCTCGACGCGCCGGCCACTTCCGGCCGCGCGGTGGCGGGCAAGGCTTGAGCACTGCCATGTCTGAAACTTTGACCAAGATGATCTTCGGTCGGCTTTCCCTCGAAAGCCTCCCGTTGCATGAGCCGATCGTGGTGGCGACCTTTTGTGGCGTCGCGCTCGGCGGTGTCGCGCTTGTCGGCGCGCTGACCTATTTCCGCCTGTGGGGCTATCTCTGGAAGGAGTGGTTCACCACCGTCGATCACAAGCGCATCGGCATCATGTACATGATCCTGGGCCTGGTGATGCTGCTGCGTGGCTTTGCCGATGCGATCATGATGCGTGCCCAGCAGGCTATGGCGTTCGGAGCCAACGAAGGCTATTTGAACGCACACCACTACGACCAGATCTTTACCGCGCACGGCGTGATCATGATCTTCTTCGTGGCGATGCCTTTCGTCACCGGGCTCATGAATTTCGTGGTGCCTCTGCAGATCGGCGCGCGCGACGTCAGCTTCCCGTTCCTCAACAATTTCAGCTTCTGGATGACGGCTGCCGGCGCCGCGCTGGTGATGGCCAGCCTGTTCGTGGGCGAGTTCGCGCGCACCGGATGGCTGGCGATGGCGCCTCTATCAGGGCTCGACTATTCGCCCGATGTCGGCGTCGACTATTACGTCTGGGCCCTGCAGATAGCCGGCGTCGGCACATTGCTATCCGGCGTCAACCTGATCGCAACGATCGTGAAGATGCGCGCGCCTGGCATGGGCCTGATGAAGATGCCAATCTTCACCTGGACCGCGCTTGCTACCAACATCCTGATCGTCGCTGCCTTCCCGGTGCTGACCGCGGTGTTGGCGATGCTCAGCCTCGACCGCTATGTCGGCACGCACTTCTTCACGAACAACGCCGGCGGCAATCCGATGATGTACGTGAACATGATCTGGATCTGGGGTCACCCGGAGGTCTATATCCTGATCCTGCCCGCGTTCGGCATCTTCTCGGAAGTCACCTCTACCTTTTCCGGCAAGCGCCTGTTCGGCTATACTTCGATGGTATACGCCGTTCTGGTCATCACCATCCTGTCGTACCTGGTCTGGCTCCATCACTTCTTCACGATGGGTTCCGGCGCGAGCGTGAACAGCTTCTTCGGCATCACCACAATGATCATCTCGATCCCGACGGGTGCGAAGATCTTCAACTGGCTGTTCACCATGTACAAGGGCCGCATCCGTTTCGAGCTGCCGATGATGTGGACCGTTGCCTTCATGCTGACCTTCGTGATCGGCGGCATGACCGGCGTTCTGCTGGCAGTCCCGCCTGCGGACTTCGTGCTGCACAACTCGCTGTTCTTGGTGGCGCACTTCCACAACGTGATCATCGGGGGCGTGCTGTTCGGCCTGTTTGCCGGCATCAACTACTGGTGGCCAAAGGCGTTCGGCTTCAAGCTGGACAAGAAGTGGGGCCTGGTGTCGTTCTGGTGCTGGGTCGTAGGCTTCTGGGTGGCGTTCATGCCGCTCTACGTTCTGGGTTTGATGGGCGTCACTCGTCGCCTGCGCCACTTCGAGGATCCGAGCCTGCAGATCTGGTTCGTGGTAGCCGCAATAGGCGCTGCGATCATCGCAGTCGGCATTGCCGCCTTCCTGCTCCAGATCTTCGTCAGCATCCGCAACCGTGCGGCTCTGGCCGACGAGACTGGGGATCCTTGGGACGGGCGCACGCTGGAATGGGCGACCTCGTCGCCGCCGCCGGCCTACAACTTCGCGTTCACGCCGGTGATCCACGATCTGGACTCTTGGTACGACATGAAGGCGCGGAAGGCCGTCCGTCCGGTTACCGGCTTCCTGCCGATCCATATGCCGAAGAACACCGGTGCCGGCATCATCCTGGCAGGCTTCTCGTTGGTCTGCGGCTTCGCGATGATCTGGTATATCTGGTGGCTCGCGGCGGCTTCGTTCCTCGGCCTGATCGTCACGGCGATCGTCCACACTTTCAACTATGATCGCGACTTCTACATCTCTGCGGAAGACGTGACCGAAACCGAGAATGCGCGCACCCAGGTGCTGGCGCGGCTGGGAGCATGAGGCGATGAGCCCCACCACCGTACAATCGGGCGACGCGCCCGTCTTCTACCAGACCGAAGAGCATCACCACGAAGAAGGCGGCAGCACGCTGCTCGGCTTCTGGATGTACCTGATGAGCGACTGTCTCATCTTCGCGATGCTCTTCGCGGCCTGGGGCGTATACGGCAGCAGCTATGCCGGCGGGCCGACCCCGCAGGAACTGTTCAAGCTCCCGCTGGTGGCGGTGAACACGGCGATGCTCCTGTTCTCGTCGATCACCTACGGCTTCGCGATGATCGCGGTGCAGGAGAAGCGCCAGGGTGCGATGCAGGCATGGCTTGCGTTGACAGCGGTTTTCGGTGCTGCCTTTCTCGCGATAGAGCTTTATGAGTTCTCCGAGCTGATCCATGAGGGCGCGGGGCCGCAGCGTTCCGCGTTCCTCTCGTCCTTCTTCACCTTGGTCGGCACGCACGGCCTGCATGTCACCTTCGGTCTCATCTGGCTGTTCACTCTGATGGTCCAGGTTGCGCGGAAGGGGCTTGTCCCCGCCAACGTTCGTCGCCTCCAGTGCCTTTCGTTGTTCTGGCACTTCCTCGACGTGATCTGGATCGGTGTGTTCACCTTCGTCTATCTTCTTGGAGTGCTGCGATGAGCGCGGATACCCATGGCCACGCAGGCCATCACCATGACGATCATGGCGCCCCGCATTCGACCCGCGGCGGCTATATCACCGGCTTCCTGCTTTCGGTTGTCCTGACGGCGATACCTTTCGCGATCGTGATGGGCGGCTGGATCGCCGATACCCGTCTCGCAGTCGGCATCTGTGCGGCGCTGGCCGTGGCACAGATCCTGGTCCACATGGTCTACTTCCTGCACATGAACAGCAAGTCGGAGCAGGGGTGGACGATGATGGCGCTGATCTTCACCGTCATCATTGTGGTGATCGCGCTGACCGGTTCGTTGTGGGTGATGTACCACATGAACCTCAACATGATGCCAGGAATGGGTTCGGGTTCAGGCATGTGATCCGGCGCCGCCGACGCTCGCTGCTGGCAATCGCGCTGCTTCCGCTCATAGCCCTATTGCTAGGGCTGGGCATCTGGCAGATCGAGCGGCGGGCTTGGAAGCTGGCGTTGATCGAGCGCGTGGAACGGGGACTGGCGGCGGCGCCGGTCCCTGCGCCGGGCCCGGCCGATTGGCCGGGCATCGGCACGGACGCCACTTACCGGCGCGTTCGCGTTTCCGGCCAGTATCTCTCCTGCCGCACGCATCTTTCCCAAGCCGTGACCGAGCTCGGGCCCGGAAAGTGGGTGATGACTCCCCTGCGGAGCGATCGCGGCTTCGTCGTTTTCGTCAATCGCGGTTTTCTGCCCGAGGGGAAACATCTCCCCCCGTGCGGACAAGACCTGCAGTCGGTGATCGCGGTGACCGGGCTGCTCAGGCTGAACGAGCCGGGCGGAGGATTTCTCCGCAAGAACGATCCCGCAGCCAGCCGCTGGTATTCGCGTGACGTGCAGGCGATGGGTGCAGGTCTCAAGCCGCTCGCGCCCTATTTCATCGACGCAGATCGCGCAGGTCCGGGGTGGCCCCGCGGTGGCATGACCATCGTGCGGTTCAGCAACAGCCATCTCGTCTATGCGCTGACCTGGTTCAGCCTGGCCGCGCTGACCGCGTGGTTCGCCTGGTGGGCCTGGCGGGGCGGGGCGGACGCATGAGAGCATCGGCGCCGGAAGACGCGGCGCGGCGCAACCTTCTGCTTCTTGTCCAGCTCCGCTGGCTGGCAGTGGTGGGGCAACTGACCACCATCCTCGGTGTCCATATCGTCTTTGGCGTGCGGCTGCCGCTGGTTCCAATGCTGGCGACGATCGGCGTGCTCGTCGTGTTGAACTTGGCCATGTTCCCGGCACGGGCGTTGCGGCCAGCCAGCAACACGCAGGTGCTGGCCGGTCTGCTGGTAGACGTCGCCTGCCTGACAGGTCTGCTCTATCTGAGCGGTGGCGCCACCAACCCGTTCATCTCGCTGTACCTGCTGCAAGTCGTGCTGGGCGCAGTGCTGCTTGAGACCTGGTCCAGTTGGGCGCTGGTGCTGCTCACTAGTACCTGTTTCGCGGTGCTGGCGGTGGTGCACCGCCCGCTGCCGCTGCCGCCGGCGCTCGCCAGCAGCCTGTCCGGCCCTTTCGTGTTCGCACTCTGGTTCAACTACACGCTAACAGCGACTCTGGTCGTGCAGTTTGTGACGCGCATCGCCCGCAATCTGCGCGATCGCGACGCGCGCTTGGCCGAACTGCGCCAGCGCGCCGCGGAGGAGGACCATATCGTTCGGATGGGGCTGCTTGCGAGCGGGGCTGCGCACGAATTGGGCACACCGCTGGCATCGCTTTCGGTTGCACTCGGCGACTGGCGCGCGGACGCAAAGATCCGACGCGACCCGCAACTGAGCGTGGAAGTGGCGGACATGCAGGCGGAAGTTGCGCGATGCAAGGCAATCGTCGCCGGTATCCTCTTCGCCGCTGGCGAGGTGAGCGGGGAAGCTCCCGAGCGCACTACGCTGCGTCGGTTCGTGACCGGGCTGATCGAAAGCTGGTCCCGCAACGATAGCGTCACGTTGGACTATCGCCTTTCAAGCGATCTGCCAATTGTTGCTGATCGTGCGCTGGGGCAGGCAATCGTCAACTTGCTTGACAACGCGATCGAGGCGGGGGCGTCGCGAATCTACCTGTCGGTCAGCGCGGTAGAGGACACGCTGATGCTGTTGGTGCGCGACAATGGCGGTGGCTTCTCGGACGCGATCCTGCCCCGGATCGGCCAGCCCTATACCAGCAGCAAGCGGCAACAAGGCGCGGGACTTGGTCTGTTCCTCGCGCATAACGTGTTGCGCACGCTGGGCGGATCTATCGAGGCGCGGAATCTGGAAGGGGCTGGTGCCGAAGTGGTATTCCGCGTACCGGTGCGTGCCCTCGCACTCGAAGAACCAGGCACAGGCGGATGACCGACCACAGGCTGCTGATTGTCGAGGACGATGCGGTCTTCGCGCGTACGCTGGCCCGTTCGTTCGAGCGTCGCGACTATCGGGTGGAAGTACTGAACGGCCCCGAAGACGTGGAGGCAGCGGCCCTGCGGTTGAGGCCCGATCGCGCCGTCGTCGACCTGCGATTAGGGGGGAGTTCCGGGCTGGCCTGCGTGAAGCAGTTGCATGCGCTCGACCCGACGACGCGGATCGTGGTTCTTACCGGCTTCGCCAGCATCGGCACGGCGGTGGAAGCGATCAAGCTGGGCGCGACCAACTATCTGATGAAGCCGGCCAACACCGACGACATCGAAGCCGCGTTCGAGCGCGTGGAAGGCGATGCCGAAACCGAACTGAAGGCGCGGCCGACCTCGATCAAGACGCTGGAATGGGAGCATATCCACCAGACATTGGCTGATACCAACTACAATGTTTCCGAAGCGGCCCGGCGCCTAGGCCTGCATCGGCGGACGCTCGCGCGCAAACTGGACAAGAAACACCTCTAAGGAGGCGCTGGGCCGGAAGCGGCCAATAGAATGAAGCTGCTCGGCCCCCGTCAGTGCAGGATCGGCGGATCGGAGGCGATACCCATTCTCTTTTGCGGCAGGGCAACCACATTGGGCGAGTGCAGCATCCGCGTCGCTCGCTCGAAGTCGACCGCCGGGGAAAAGAGATGGCCCTGGCCACAGGCGCAGCCGATGTTCCGCAGCCGCTCGGCCTGAAGTTCGGTCTCCACGCCCTCTGCGATCACCTTGATGTCGAGCTCGTGCGCGATGTGCAGCACGCCTTCGACGATCGCCCTACTGGCGCTGCTCTGCATCAACTGGTCGGTAAAGGTAAGCGTCCGACCTGACCCGTATTGCGTGGCAACTTCTGCTGGGCGAGGCGAGTAGCGCTCAGGAGTGTCCTTTCGCACTCCGAAAGGAGAGTGCGGATGGGTCGTATGGATGTCATCACCCATGTGGAGCGTCGCCGGCGCTATTCAGACGCTGAGCGGGCCGCTGTGCTGGCGCAATGCGATGCCCCGGGGGCCACCATCGTGGGCGTTGCTCGGCAGCTCGGGATGTCGCCCAGTCTGATCCATGGCTGGCGCAAGCGGCAGCGCGACATGGCGCTTCTGGCTGGGGAGCCGCTCCAATTTGTCCCGTATGGCGAACTGGCGAGCGGCTCCGATGCCGAGCCCGCCGTGGCTCTTCGGGGCGCCGAGGTGGCTGCGCCATTCCGTGCCGCGGCGCGCGAGAAAGGGCCGACGCAGGAAGAACTGATACGGCCAAGCCCCGGTTTGCGACCTGGCGGCATCGACATCGAATTGCCCGGCGGGGTGCGTCTGTCGGTCGACACCTATGTCAACGAGAAAGCGCTGGCCCGCGTGCTGCGGGTACTGCGGGAAACGGCATGATCTCGCTCCCACCCGGCACCAAGGTGTACCTGGCAAGCAAGCCGGTGAGCATGCGGCTCGGCTTCGATGGCCTGGCGGCACTTGTGCGGCCGCTGTTCGACCAGGAGCCCTATGGCGGGCACGTCTTCCTCTTCCGCAGCCGGAAAGGCAGCTATCTCAAGGCGCTCTATTGGGACGGCACCGGTCTCTGCCTGTTCTCCAAGCGGCTTGAGCGTCATC
The DNA here is from genome assembly GCF_048568905.1 of Sphingomonas sp. HT-1. GTDB lineage: Bacteria > Pseudomonadota > Alphaproteobacteria > Sphingomonadales > Sphingomonadaceae > Sphingomonas. Next base: position 921,956 of record NZ_CP183770.1, read on the forward strand.
GCTTTGTCTGGCCGCCGCTGGTGAATGGCGGCGTTATCCTGAGCCCAGCGCAGTTCGCCCTGCTGATCGAGGCGATGGACTGGCGTCGCACGGTGGCGCCGGAGGCGCCTCGATTGCCCGTTCAGATGTAGCGGAAAGCTGCAGAAATCCGCGCATTTTGCTTGGGCGCGAGTCGCTGTTCTGGTATGAAAAGCCATGTCTTCCGATGCGCTGGACATCCCCGACAATCCTGATGCGGTGAAGGCGCTTTTGGCGGCGATGCAGGCCAAGCTCGCAGCCTCCGAGCAGGCGCTGACAGCAGAGCGATCTGCGCATCAGGAAACTCGGCAGCAGCTCGGCGCAGCCGAAAATGCCATCAAGATCACGACGCTGCAGATCGAGAAGCTGAAGGTCCAGCTTGCCCGTTTGCGGCGGATGAAGTTCGGCCAGTCCTCGGAGCGGCTGTTGCTGCTGGCGGATCAGCTGGAGCTTTCGCTGGAGGATCTGGAGGCCGCGCAGGCGCATGCCACCTGCGTGGTCACCGGCGGGACGGCGGAAGAGCCTGCCTCAGAAAGCATCCAGCCGCGCCGTCAGGCGCTCCCTGCGCATCTTCGCCGCGAAGAGGTGCTGCACCCGGCACCGGCAGCGAACGGTTGCACCAGCTGCGGCGGCGCAATGGCCCGGTTGGGCGAAGATGTGACCGAGGTGCTGGAATATGTTCCGGGACGCTTCCACGTCGTGCGTCACGTTCGGCCGAAGCTGGCATGCAAGCGCTGCGATGCGATCAGTCAGGCGCCAGCACCGGGGCTACCCGTTCCCCGCGGCCGCGCCGGACCAGGCTTGCTGGCGCATGTGGTGGTGTCGAAATTCGCGGACCATTTGCCGCTCTACCGCCAATCGCAGATCTTCGCGCGGGAGGGCGTTGAGATCAGCCGATCGACGCTGGCGGACTGGATGGGCCAGGTCAGCTGGCTGCTTCAGCCGCTGGTCGACGGCATCGCCGAGCATGTGATGGCCAGCCCCAAGCTGCACGCCGACGACACGCCGGTTCCGGTACTGTCGCCGGGTAGCGGGAAGACGGCGACGGGCAGGCTATGGGTGTACTTGCGCGACAATCGACGATGGCGTCTCAGTGACAAGCCGGCGGCGCTCTACCGCTATAGCCCTGACCGTAAGGGAGAACGGCCGCGCGAACACCTCAAGACCTTTGCGGGCTTCCTGCAGGCAGATGCCTATGCCGGCTTCGAGAAGCTCTACGCGGCCGATCGGCAGCCGGGGCTGATCACGCCGGTCGCCTGTTGGGCCCATGTGCGCCGCAAGCTGCGCGACGTGCTCGATGCTGATGCCCGCTCCATCGCCCTGGAGGGACTGGTGCTGATTGGCGATCTATACGAGGTCGAGCGGCGGATCACCCGAGATCCGCATGACGATCGCCGCAAAGCGCGCAAATTCTCGAAGCTGAAGGCGCTCGGCTTTTTCCAGTGGGCAGACGGTGTGCTCGCCCAGGTTTCGGCGCGGTCTCCGCTGGCGGAGGCGCTCCGCTATGCGGTTCGCCTCAAGCCGGCGCTCCTCACCTACACGGACGATGGTCGGCTCGAGATCGACAACAACCTGGCGGAGAACGCCTTGCGCGGCATCGCCGTGGGTCGCAAGAACTGGCTCTTTGCCGGTGCCGACTGCGGTGGCGAGCGGGCAGCAGCGATCTACAGCCTGCTTGAGACGGCGAAGCTGAACGGCATCAACCCACAGGCCTGGCTCGCCGACGTCCTCGATCGAATTGGCCGAGGTCACCCCATCAACCGTACGGACGAGCTGCTGCCCTGGAATTGGGTCGACCCAGAAGCCGCTTCGTCCGAAAGTGCGTAAAAAGCGGACCGGCAGCTCGCGCCCAATGGCGGACATTTGTGGTCGCCTGCTTGAAAGGCCATTTAGCTTCTGCAGGGCACCATGTTCAAAAGAACGTCGTCGTGATCACCAACCGCCACCTTCATGGAGGGGAGGTGACGCGGCTTCGCTTCGATAAGAACTAAGCGGTAGCTTTCCACTGGCGAAAGGGTGCCTGCGCCTCGCCTCTCGAACGCAAATCCTGGTTGAACCATGTAGCCGTTCTTACTTCTCTCAGTAAGGACGATTCGGTGAAATGCATTGCCCCCTCCGATCACAACCTGCTTCTCACCCAATACTACCACTGGGGTTCCTGCACCTTTGTAGCATCCAAAGGGAGACGGAACAGGTGGGGTATGATAGAAGCGAGTTATTATAAAGAGGATGGCCCCGACTGTGAGAACTGCGAAAAGGGCAATGCGTTGAAACGGGTTCACGTCTTTGCTGTCGGCGGTCCAACTCATGCCCAGGATGTGCCCCAAATCTTGCTGGGCCACCAGTAGGGGCTGAGGCAGGAGCGACCGCTTCCCTCCCACGTTCGGCCGTTCGTTCGATCGGTCGCGCCGAGAGCCGCCATTCCAGTGGATTGAGGAAGATTCCTCCAGCGAACGACCGAAGGTGGTGGGGAGCGGACATGACGCTCAGGCGCCAGATTTTGCTAGGCTGAACTTCCTTCCTGCAAAAAACTCCGCGAAGAGTGTTTGAACCTGCTCTGTGCTGAGCGACCGCTCCGGATAGGGCGACATAATGCTTCGTTTGATGCGCTTCCAAATGGAACCAGCAGCACGGCTCTCCTTCACCTTCCGGTCGCTGTAATCGGTCGACAATTCGGCCGTGAACGATGCAAGACTGAAGTAGCTGCCTTTGCGAGTTCTGACCGCCCAGAGATCACCGTGCCGGACAGCTTCGATATAGTGTTTTGGCCCTCGCTCGAGCTTGGCGGATTGTCCTGATGACAGATCAGGCAATCCTTTTAAAGCTGCGTGAAGATCACTCCCTCGCTCGACCATAAATTTTTGATCGAGCGGGAGAGAAAGCGTTGCCGGTTGGACTTCAGCTTCAAGAGCGACGGTCATAGCCGGAACATGTCACGTAGGGCCTAACGTCCGCAAGTGGGCGGGAACGGACATGCCGCTTTCCCTCAGACGGCCTTGGTCGGACGCTTACCGGTAAAGGCTTTGTCGATCTTCAGAAAATCAACGGGCATGGTAAGCAAATGGGTTAGCGAGGCATAGCCGGTGCCGAAATCGTCGAGCGCGACGGCCAGCCCTTGAGACCGGAACCAGCGGAGCGCATCCGCGACCACGGTGTCCCCGCGGCCGAGATACACGGTCTCGGTGATCTCAAGCGTCAGATGGCGGAGCGGCACACCGTATCGGCTGAACGTCGCCGGGATGATGTCGCGTAGCTTGCCGCCATGGAAATCGCTCGACGAGAAATTCATCCCCACATGCGGCGGGGCAACCCCAAGATCGCACCACTGGCGCAGATCGAGTGTAACGCGTTCCAGCATCCGTTCGGTGATCGCGCCCGCTACCTTGCCGTCGGTCGTCGCCTCGAAAAAGTCAGCGGCGGGAATAATCCTATCACCGTCGCGGATACGACATAGCGCCTCAAACCCCAGAACCTCGCCCGTGTTGAGATCGAATAGCGGCTGGTAATAAGGGATCAGCCGGTCTTCCGCGAGTGCACGTTCGACGAGATTGATGGCTTCCAGGCGCTGCGCCATTCGAGTGGCAATGCCCGGCCAATAGCGCACGAAGCTGCCGCGCGCGGTTTCCTTGGCGTGATACAGCGCCAGATCGGCGTTAATCCGAACCTGTTCCGCCGTATCGCCCTCGGCGATGACGGCACCGCCCGCTGTACCGCGGGGAACGACGTTACGTTCCTCTAATTCAGGCTGGCGGGCCAGGGCGGCGAGCAGACGGCGCGCGGTCCCAGCAAGGTCGGCCAATGCCGCCGGGCTCTGAAGGAGTACTGCGAACTCGTCGCCGCCCAGGCGATAGGTGCGATCCGGCGCAGCCGCCTCCGACAGGCATTTGGCGGCGTGGGTAATCAGCGCATCTCCCGCGACATGGCCAAACGTGTCGTTCACGATCTTCAGATTGTCGAGGTCGACCAGGATCAACCCCCAGCTCCCGGCGTCGCGATCCAGATCGCCGATCGATGCATTGAACGCCGAGCGATTGGGCAGGCCGGTCAAGCCATCCTGTACCGCGCGCCGAACCTGCTTGGCGCGCCAAATATCCTGCTCGATCGCGATTGCGCAGAGATGCAGGCAGACCTGTACCATCCGGCGTTCCAGAGGCGTGGGGCCGCGCGGCACGCGATAGTAGAAGGCGAGGACGCCAACCACTTCCCCGCGGCCGTTCTTGATCGGGCTCGACCAGCAGGCGCGCAGTCCGAGCGGAAGGACGAGATCGAGAAACTTGGCCCAGTTCGGATCGCGTTCGATGTCCGTGCTGACGTGAGGTTCGCCTAGGAACGCGGCGGCGCCGCATGAACCCACCTTCGGCCCGATCATCAAACCGTCGATCGCGTGCAGATAATGCTCGGGCAAACGTGGCGCAGCCACGGGATGCAGCCGCCCTGCGACATCGACGCGCAGGACGGAGCACAAAACCTCGGGCAGCTGCACTTCAACTTCGCGGCACAGCCGGTCCGTTACCGATACGAGATCGGCTCCTTTGGCCACCAGTTCCAAAATGTCGTTTTGAAGCGAGATATCCACTCTATCAGCACCCACAGGACTCCCGCCCGCTACCCTGCAGGGTCCAGGTTTCGCGGTCGATAACGGCGGGCGTCGCGAAACTACGTAAGCGGTGAACGCTGTACCATTTCGGGCGACGAAAGTTGGAACCGCATGCGGAGCTGTGGCGGAAGAGGTGGGATTCGAACCCACGGACGGGTTGCCCCGTCGCTGGTTTTCAAGACCAGTTCCTTAAACCACTCGGACACTCTTCCGTACCGCGCGTCGCAGCAAGGGCGGGCGGCGTGCGATGCGGCCTAGTCGCACTTTGCGTCCGGATCAATCATCTTGCGCAGTTGGGGTGATGGCCATCGGTTGATGCCCTGGGAAAGCTTTTTCGTCGCTTTGCGGCTGGGGCGGGGTTTCTGTGCCAGCGCTGCTGTGCAACAGCGGGGGCATGCCGTTTTCACGTTCGTGTCGCAGCGCCCTGGCAGTCCTTGCGCTTTTCGCCGTTTCGCTGGTCCGCCCGGCGGTCGCCCAGGACGATGCCGGCTTTCAGGCCTATCTGCCGACGCTTTCCGCACAGGCCGCCGCCGCTGGCGTCAGCCAGCGCACTATTGAGGCGGTGTTCCCCACCTTGACCTACAATGCGCGCGTCGTCGAACTCGACCGGCAGCAACCCGAGAGCCGCCCGAACGCGCCTATCCCCGCCTTCGCACCCTATAGCGCGCGGCACGTGGACGCCGATCGCATTAATCGCGGCCGCACCGCGTATCAGCGCGCACGCGCCCGACTGGCCGCCATCGAGCGCGAGACGGGGGTGCCCGAATCGATCATGGTCGCGATCTGGGGACACGAGACCAGCTATGGCCGGGTGATGGGCGGGTTCGACCTGCCGAGGGCGCTGGCGAGCCTCGCCTATGAAGGGCGGCGACGGGCACTGTTCACCGAAGAATTCGTAGCGACGCTGAAGATGATGGATCGCGGCATCCCGCGCGCCAAACTAGTTGGAAGCTGGGCCGGCGCGTTCGGCGGACCGCAATTCCTTCCCAGCGTCTATCTCCGTCTGGCCCGCGACGGCGATGGCGACGGGGTCGCGGATATCTGGAGCAGCGATGCCGACACGTTGGCTTCGATCGGCAATTACTTCGTCAATGCGGGGTGGCGCCCTGGCGTTCCCTGGGGCTTTGCCGTGTCGGTACCGGCGGGGATCAACCGCAGCAGCCTTGCCAACCGGACCACCAGCCCCCGCTGCCCGCGCGTGCACGATCGGCAGAGTGAGTGGAAGACGATGGCCGAGTGGCGCGCCCTGGGCGTGGTGCCGCAATCGCGGACCTGGCCCGCCGACGACGTGCTCGCCACCCTGTTGGAGCCGGACGGGCAGGGCGCCACCGCCTATCTGCTCACCGGCAACTACCGGGTTATTTTGGATTACAATTGTTCGAACTTCTACGCCTTGTCGGTGGGCTTGCTTGCCGATGCCGTGGAGCGTTGAGCGGAGGAAGCCATTTTCTCGCCGCTGCGGCGCGGAGATGCTTGCCCAGACGCCATCGGGGTTCGTAAAGGCAGCAAACGGCGTTTCCACGCCCCGACTGCCGCAATCTCCCTTCAGGGACCGCGGAAGTGGGGCAAAAAGGCGCCGCTCGGGCGGAAATGGGAGATGCGCGCCTGTTCCACGCTCGATATGGGGTAACTTTTCGCGTTCTGGATCGACATCATGAAGAAGCTCGCCGCCATCTCGTTCCTGGCGCTCGCCATCGCCGCTCCCCTGCAAGCCGCCGGGCCCGATTTCCCGACGCCGGCACCGATCGCCTATATGGAGGACATGTCTTCCGGCGCGATCCTGTTTGCGAAGGACGCTGACCGCCGGATCCCACCGGCCTCCATGGCGAAGATGATGACGGTCTATGTTGCGTTCGACCTGATTAAGAAGGGCGAGCTGAAGCTCGACCAGCAAATCGAAGTGCGACCGGAAACCTGGAAGAAATGGCATTCGCAGGGCTCGACGATGTTCCTCGCGGTCGGCGAACGACCCACCGTCGCCGATCTGCTGAAGGGTATCGTCACGCTCTCGGGCAACGATGCGTGCGTCGTGCTGGCCGAAGGCGTGGCGGGAACCGAGGAGGGTTTCGTCAACCTGATGAACGATCGGGCGAAGAAGATCGGCCTCACCAACAGCAATTTCGGCAATTCCAACGGGTGGCCGGATGAGGGCCGCACCTATGTAACGGCGCGGGATCTTGCGCATCTCGCCGCCGCGACGATCCGCGACTTCCCCGAAATGTACAAGCAGTTCTATTCGCTGCCGACGTTCAGCTGGGGTAAGACGCTGGGCGCCGGCGCCGACATCACCCAGGCCAATCGCGATCCGCTGCTCGGCAAGGTGGCGGGCGCCGACGGCCTTAAGACCGGCCACACCGAAGAGGCGGGCTATGGCTTCACCGGATCGGCCGAGCAGAATGGCCGCCGCCTGGTGATGGTGATCGCCGGGCTGGATACCTATAACGGCCGCGCAGCGGAATCGGTGCGCTTCATGAACTGGGGCTTCGCCGCCTGGAAGACCAAGCCGGTCGTCACCAAGGGCCGTGCCGTGGGCGACGTGCTCGTCCAGGGCGGGGATGCGAGCCATGTGGCGGTGATCGCGCCCAACGATCTTAACATCACCCTGCCGGCCGGCCTGACGCCGAAGCTGACGGGCAAGATCGTCTATCAGGGCCCGGTGAAAGCCGGGTTCAAGAAGGGCGATCATATTGCCGACCTGATCGTGGAAGGCGAAGGCATGCCGCAGCAGGTGCTGCCGCTGGTGGCCGCGGAGGATGTTGGCCAGGCCGGCTTCTTCCGCCGCGCCTGGACGGGCTTCCTGTCGCTGTTCGGGATGGCCTGACCCCGTTGGCGCCTACGCTGATCGGCAATCACGCTGCGCACGATGCGCTCGCTGCCGCCATGGCGAGCGGCGCGCTGCATCATGCCTGGCTGATTGCCGGCCCCGAAGGCGTAGGGAAGGGAGGATTCGCGCGGATCGCCGCGGCGCGTATGCTGGCTGAAGCGGCCGAGCCGGATCTGCTCGGCCCCGGCTGGGCCGTGCCGGATTCGACCCGCACGGCCAGCCTAATCGCGGCCGGCAGCCATCCGGACCTGAAGGTCCTGGCCAGGCTGCCCAAGGATGCGGACAAGCCCGATGAAGCGCTTGCCCGATCGATCACCATCGCACAGGTGCGCAGCCTGCAACCGCTGTTCGCGACCAAGCCGTCGCTGGGTTCGCGCCGGGTAGTGGTCATCGACGCGATCGACGATCTAGAGCGCGCCGGTGCCAACGCGCTGCTCAAGAACCTCGAGGAGCCACCGGCGGGAACGATCTTCCTGCTCGTCAGCCATGCGCCGGGACGACTGCTGCCAACGATCCGCTCGCGCTGCCGGCTGCTGCGGTTCGAGCCGCTGAGCGACGCCGAGACGGCGACGGTGCTCCGCCGCGAGGCGCCGGACGCAAGCGAGATCGAGATCGCGGCGCTGGTGGAGGCGGCAGGCGGCTCGCCGGGGCGTGCCCTGCGGTTTGCCGGTCTGGATCTTTCGGCGCTGGAAGCGGATATGGCGCAGCTTGCCGATCGCGGCGACCCCGACAATGCCGTGCGGACAAGACTGGCGCGGCAACTCGGCGCCAAGGCCGCCCAGCCGCGCTACGAAGCCTTTCTTGAGCGCGCGCCGAGCTTCATCGCCGGGCGCGCCCGCCGGATGGAGGGGGAGGCGCTGCGCACCGCGATCGACGCCCATGCAGCAGCGCTGGACTTGGCGGGGGCGGCGCTGGGCCTGTCGCTCGACGCAACTGCCACGGTGTTCGAAATGAGCGGCATCCTGGCTAGGCTCGCACAAGGTCGATAACGGCGCTGAGCGTACAGGTTGCCCGTTGCTGCGCCGCATCCTAAAGCGGCGGGCATGGCTGACCCCTTCTACATCACCACCGCGATCCACTATCCCAACGGCAAGCCGCATATCGGCCACGCCTATGAGATGATCGCTGCCGACGCGATCGCGCGTTTCCAGCGCCAGCAGGGTCGCGACGTTTTCTTCCAGACCGGCACCGACGAGCATGGCCTCAAGATGGTGCAGACCGCCCGCGCCCGCGACATGACGGCGCGCGAGCTCGCCGATGAAATGTCGAACTACTTCCGTGTTATGGCGGATAAACTCGATATTTCGTGCGATCGTTTCATCCGAACCTCCGAGGCCGATCACTATCGCGCCAGCCAGACGATCTGGGAGAAGATGGCGGCCAAGGGCGACCTGTATCTCGATCGCTACGAAGGCTGGTATTCGGTCCGCGACGAGGCCTTCTACGAAGAGAAGGAACTGGTCGAAGGGGAAGGGGGCCAGAAGCTCTCGCCCCAGGGCACGCCGGTGGAGTGGACCAAGGAGGAGACCTGGTTCTTCCGTCTTTCGAAGTACCAGCAGCCGCTGCTCGACTTCTATGCCGCCAACCCCGACTTCATCCGCCCGGAATCGCGCCGCAACGAGGTGCTGCGCTTCGTCGAGGGCGGGCTGGTCGATCTCTCGGTCAGCCGCACCAGCTTCGACTGGGGCGTGCCGGTGCCGGGTTCGCCGGGCCATGTGATGTATGTCTGGGTCGACGCGCTGACCAACTATCTGACCGGCGCCGGCTACCCCGACGATGCCGAGCGGCTGGCACGCTATTGGCCGGCGGACCTGCACCTGATCGGCAAGGACATCGTCCGCTTCCACACCGTCTACTGGCCGGCCTTCCTGATGTCCGCCGACATCGCGCTGCCTCGCCAAGTGTTCGGCCACGGCTTCCTGCTCAACCGCGGCGAGAAGATGTCGAAGTCGGTCGGCAATGTCGTCGATCCGATGGAACTGGCGGAGACCTATGGCGTCGATGCGCTGCGCTATTTCCTCCTGCGCGACGTCAGCTTCGGCCAGGACGGCACGTTCAGCGACGAGGCGATCGTCACCCGCGCCAATGCCGATCTCTCGAACAGCTTCGGTAATCTGGCGCAGCGCACGCTCAGCTTCATCGCGAAGAACTGCGACGGCGCGGTACAGGCCGGCCGCGCCGAGGACGCCGATGCGGTGCTGCTGACTGAGGTCGACACGGCCTGCGCGGCCTTCACGCGCGCGTTCCAGGATCTGGCGCTCAGCCAGGGCGTCGAGGCCTGGATGACGGGCGTGTTCGCCTGCAACCAGTATATCGACGCGCAGGCACCGTGGACGCTCCGCAAGACCGATCCCGAGCGGATGCACGCGGTGCTCGGCACGCTGCTCAAGGCAATCCGTCGCCTCGGTGAAACGATCGAACCGGTGGTGCCGACCTCGGCGGCCAAGCTGCTCGCTCAGCTTGGACCAGAGGGCGATGCGGACTTCAAGATCGCGGCGCCAAGCCCCATCTTTCCGAGGCTTGAACTCCAGGCTTCCGAGGACGCATGAAGCTCGCCGACAGCCATTGCCACCTGATCTACAAGGGTCTCGGCGAGCAGCAGCCCGAGGTGCTGGCGCGCGCCCGCGACGCCGGCGTGGTGGCGATGCTCAACATCTCGACGCGCGAAAATGAATGGGACCAGGTGATCGCCGTCGCCGAGCGCGAGGCCGATGTCTGGGCGAGCGTCGGCATCCACCCGCACGAGGCGGACACGCACCCCCATGTCGACACCGCCAAGCTGGTCGAGCGCGCGCAACACCCGCGCGTCGTCGGCATCGGCGAGAGCGGCCTCGATTATTACTATGATCACAGCGACCGCGATCGCCAGCGGGCGAGCTTCCGCGCGCATCTCGCGGCATCGCGAGAGACCCAGCTGCCGATCATCGTCCATACCCGCGATGCCGAGGCGGACACCGCCGAGATCCTGCGCGAGGAAATGGGGAAGGGGGCCTTTCCCGGCGTGATCCATTGTTTCACCGCCAGCCGTGCCTTTGGCGAGATCGCGTTGGAACTCGGCTTCTACATATCGATTTCGGGTATCGTGACGTTCAAGAACGCCAAGGACCTGCAGGAAACCGCTGCCGCGCTGCCGCTCGACCGGCTGCTGATCGAAACCGACGCGCCGTTCCTGGCGCCGGTGCCGCATCGGGGCAAGACCGGCGAACCCGCCTTTGTGGCCGACACCTGTCGTTTCCTGGCGAAGCTGCGCGGGGAAGATCCAGAGGCGCTGGCAGAGGCCACACGGTTGAATTTCCACACGTTGTTCACGAAAACAAACGGGTGATCCGGCTGGTGGCGCGTTCTTGCTGAGCCTTCGCATTCTCGGTTCGGGTACCTCTTCGGGCGTACCCCGCATCGGCCCCGATTGGGGCATGTGCGATCCGGCCGATCCACGCAATCGGCGTACTCGCGCCTCTGTTCTGGTGCGAAGCGCCACGACGACGATTCTGGTCGATACCAGTCCCGATTTGCGCGAACAGCTGCTGGCGGCGGACGTTTCGAACCTTGATGCGGTACTCTGGACGCATGATCATGCCGATCATTGCCATGGCATCGATGATCTGCGGCAGATCATGCACGCGCGCGATGGCCAGCCGGTGCCAGGCTGGGCGCGGGCGTTCACGCTCGATCAGCTTGCCAAGCGGTTCCCCTATATCTTCGAAGGTCGAGGGAAATTTTATCCTCCCGTGGTTGCTGCGGCGCTGCTGACGGACAGGTTGGACATTGGCGATATCACCGTACGAGTCGTCGAACAGCCGCACGGCGGGATCACCTCGGCTGGATTGCGCTTCGAACACGGCGGCAAGTCCATTGGTTATGCCACTGATTTTCATGCGTTTACAGACGAGATGCGGGCGCACTATGGCGGGCTGGATCTGTGGGTTGTAGATGCATTGCGGCGAGCGCCGCACCCGACCCACCCTCATCTGGGGGCAGTGCTCGAATGGATCGCGGAATTGGCACCGAAGCGCGCTGCGCTTGTTCATATGGATCACTCGATGGACTATGCCACGCTGCTAGCCGAACTGCCTGCCGGTGTAGAACCGGGCTATGACGGGTTGGAGTTGATCGTGTGAGCAGTTCCGATGGCGTCCATTTTGTTTGGTTGATCGGCGCGCTGGTACTGGTGGTCAGCGCCTTATCGGTTCGCCGGGTCGGCTTTGGGCTGTTGCTGCGCACGTTGCTGGGCTGGGCGGCGATTATCCTCCTGGTGCTGATCGCCGTCGGTTATCGCTACGAATTGGCCGGCGCATGGTCTTCGTTGACAAACCGGCTGGGGCTTGAGGAGCAGCGGGTCGAAGGTGGTACGGTACGGATCCGGATGAGCCCCGACGGCCATTTCTGGGCCCGCGTGGAGCTGAACGGCGTCGAGCGCCGCATGCTGATCGACAGCGGCGCGACCGTGACCGCCATCTCGCAGCGAACCGCGGCGGCGGCTAGAATTGAGGCCGCCGACGGACTTCCTGCGATCATCACCACGGCCAACGGCAATGTCGCCGCGCAACGCGCCCGGGTCGGCGAGCTTGTGCTCGGGCCGCTCAAGATGCGCGACCTAGGCGTGGTGATTTCGGCGAGCTTCGGAAACATGGATGTGCTCGGCATGAACTTCCTGTCACGGCTGCATAGCTGGCGCGTGGAGGGAAATGTCCTGGTGCTGGAGCCGGTGGACCCGGCGGGTACGAGCACGCGAGCGTAGCGACGACGTGCGGCGTAGCTGGGATATGTTCCAGGAACGCTTTGTACGGTTATATATTTTACATAATGTAAATTATCAATCCATTTGCTAACTGGGGGCTGTAAGCGCAACGTGGAAATGGGACATCTCCGCTAAATAGAAACGGGACAGCCTCCGTTTCGCAGCGGCTCGGTGCCATGCAGTCCTCGGCAACGAGGATGTGCGCACGATGACGGTGATCGCGATGAGCGCTGCGGAAATCTCACGGTACGAAACGCTGCAGCGGGTTGAGCGCCGCGAGATTACCGGCAGCGAGGCCGGCGATCTGTTCAGGCTATGCCGGCGCCAGGTCTATCGGCTCCTGGATAGTTTCCGCGCTGAAGGCGCTGCCCGTCTCGCCTCTCGCAAGCGCGAGTTCAGCCGCGTCGTCGAGCGCGCGGCGGAAGCCGGTAACGACGATTTCATCCGGTGCCGCCTTCACCTGATCCGTAGTAAAACATTGATCGCATCGATCGGGTAACTGGGCTGACGCGGCCCCTCCTCCCCAACGCCTCGGAGTGGTCAACCCAGCGAAGGCACGCAGATCAGGGCAGTCACTCCATAGCGAGGCGCCGAAATGCCACGGATAGGCAATCGGTCGCGCCTCGAAGCGCAATCAAGCGTGTGCGCGATCGTCTCGCTCGCGGGTGGGCACGACCTCGACGATGACATCACCTGCCTCCAGGCGACCCGCCGCGGCTTCCCAAAAACCGAAGATCGCACTGCCGCGATAGATGCGGTGCCCTAAGCCCGTCGTAATCGCGCTCAACGGTTTGCCGATCTCGTCTGGGGTGATGGCGCGTTCGCGCAGTGCCACCCGCCCGTCGGTCGCCGCCAAGTCGGCCATATAGTCGGCGAGATGCGCGCCGTGGGTGGACACGGCGAGCAGCAGTCCGGCGAAGCTCGCCGGGTTGATGACGGTGTTGGCGCCCGCCTGAAGCGCGATCGCTTCGTTGTCCGTCGAGCGGATGACGACGCTGATCGGCAGTTCCGGCGCGAGCCCGCGCGCGGTGAGTACGATCAGGATTGAAGTATCGTCGCGCCCCGCAGCCACGATCAGTGCGCTTGCCGTCGCGATGCGTACCGCGTCTAGCGCCGCGTTACGCGTGGCGTTCCCTTCCATCACGGCCACACCGAGCGCCTCGGCATTACGAAGCGCGGCCGGATTGTCGTCGATAACGACGATGGTGTCCGGATCGGCGCCCCGCCGGATCAGTTCGTTGGCGGCTTCCGATCCGCTGTTGCCGAAACCGGCGATGACGACATGGCCCTGCAGCCGTTGCTGGATCATCGACATGCGCCATCGCTCCCAAACCCGCTTGAGCAGAAAATCATAGGCGGTTCCCAGAAAGATCAACCACACAAACAGCCGGATCGGCGTGACGACGAAGGTGTCGAACATCCGCGCCTGCTGCGTCACCGGCACGATATCGCCATAGCCGACGGTGGTGACGGTGATCATGGTGAAGTAGAGTATGTCGGCGAAGGTAACGGGCTCGCCGGACGATTGGCGCAGGCCGTCGCGGTCCAGCCAGTGCACCGCCAGCGCGATGCCGATCAGCCCGAACGCAAGCAGCGCGCGCCACGAGAGGGCCAGCCAAACCGGCGTTTTTGGCCGCCGATACAGATGATAGTGCGTCGTCTGGCTATCGCGGTCCACGATGCGTTCCGATGACGTCAACTGCTTGCCGTGGAGGCGGGCGTATCGCGGGCCGGCGCTTCAAAGGTTGCCCAATCGCCTTGTTCGGTGGGGCGCGGCGGCGGGCCCGCAATGCTGTCCGGCTCGGTCACGGCACCGATCCGCACGCGGTGCAGATGCACTTTAGCGATCATGTTCGCGGAAATCGGTGCGGTGATGAACAGGAACAGCGAGATCAGCAGTTCGTGCGCGGTCCAGACGCCCAGCTTCGCCTGAAAGTAAACGACGGAGGCGACCAGCAGCGCGCCGAGCCCGAGCGTGGTCGCCTTGGTGGGGCCGTGCAACCGCTCCATCGTCGAGGGCAGCCGCACCAGCCCCCAACTGCCGATCAGCACGAAGGCAGCTCCCAGCAGCAGCAGCACGGTGACGGCAATCTCTGCGATCAGGCTCATTCGACGATGTCTCCGCGCAGCACGAACTTGCAATAGGCGATGGTGCTCACAAAGCCCACCATCGCCAGCAGCAAGGCCGCTTCGAAATAGGTATCGTTGCCGCCGATCATGCCGATCAGTACGATTAGCGCGATTACATTGATGACCATGGTGTCGAGCGCCATGATCCGATCGCCCAGCGCCGGCCCCTGCAGCAGGCGCCAGCCGTTGAGCAGCAGGGCAAGCGCGGCGCAGCCCTCGGCGATATGGAGCGCGATGTCGATCATGCGAACACCCGTTGCAGCCGCGCCTCGTAGCGAGTCTTGATCCGCACAACCTCGGCCGCCGGATCTTCCACATCGAGTGCGTGCACCAGCAGATAGCGCCCATCGGCGGAAACGTCGGAAGATACCGTGCCGGGCGTAAGGCTGATCGTACCTGCCAGCATGGTGATCGCCTCGGGTGTGGTCAGGTCGATCGGCACGATCAGCCAGCGCGCGCGAAGATCGCGGTTACGGCGGAAAAGGATCAGCCAGGCGACCTGGAAATTGGCAATGAGGATGTCGAGCAGCACGATGCCCAAATAGGCTACAAAAGCGCCGCGGAACCGCATCCTGGGCCGGTCTGGCCAGAAGGGCTGGGTAAATTTGGGCAGCGCCAGCGCAAAGATCGCGCCTAGGGCGATGCTGCCGGCCGTGATGGCATTGGCCATCAGCAACCACACGATCAGCAGCATCGCGGACAGCCCAGGATGAGGGAGCAGATGCCTCACGGCGCGCTATCTCCCAGCACAGCTGCGACGTAGCGGTCGGGGGCCAGGATCTGCGCCGCGGCAGCACGCGTCTGCTTCGTCATCCATCCCCCTGTAAAGGAAAGTAGAGCGAGGATCATCATCAACGCCAGCGGTGCCGCGAGTTCGATGCGAGAGCGCGGCACCGCAGCGACGGCATCGGCGTGTGGCGGTGCGGTCTTCCAGAAGATCGTGCTGCCGCTCCGCGAGAAGCCGATCACGCCGATCAGCGTGCTGAGGAGAATCGCGGTCCAGATCGCCTGCCAGCCCTGCACGCCGAAACTTGCGTCGAGGATTAGCAGCTTGCCGATGAAGCCAGCGAGCGGCGGCAGCCCCACCGCGGCGATCCCGGCGGTCAGGTACAGAAGTCCGGCGGCGTCCTGTCCGGCAAAACGCGGGCTCGGCACGATCGCATCGCCATATTGACCCCGCCGCCGGAGCGTGACGTCCGCGACCAAGAAAAGCGCGGCGCCTGCCAGCGTCGCCTGCACCATGTAGTAGAGGGCGGCAGAAAGCGCCGCTTCATTCCAGCAGGAAACGGCCATCAGCAATGTCCCGGTGGATGCGAGCACCGCGAACGCCGCCTGCTCGCGCAGGCCCCTCGCCGCCAGCACGCCCACAAAGCCGACCACCGCGCCGGCGATCGCGGCAGGCAACAGATAGGGTGCAGGTACCCACGCCGCTGCGCCAGCCTGCGCGCCGAAGATCAAGGGCACCGTACGGATCATCGCATAGACGCCCAACTTGGTCATGATGGCAAACAGCGCCGCCACGACCGGCATCGTCGCGGCATAGGTGCGCGGCAGCCATAGGTGGATCGGCACCACCGCCGCTTTCAGCGCGAACACCGCCATGAGCAGCAATGCCGCGACCCGCAGCAGCCCTTGGTCCTCCGCTCCCAGGCCGGCAACCCGCACGGCAAGATCGGCCATGTTGAGTGTTGCTGTCAGGCCGTAGAGCAAGCCCAGCGCGATCAGGAACAGCGCCGATCCGATGATGTTGACCACGACATAGGCCACGCCCGCCTTCAGCCGCAGCGCCCCCTGCCCGTGCAGCATCAGCCCATAAGACGCGATCAGCAGCACTTCGAAGAACACAAACAGGTTGAACAGGTCGCCGGTCAAGAATGCGCCGTTCAGCCCCAGCAGCTGAAAGTGAAACAGCGGATGGAAATGCCAGCCCTTTCGATCCGCGCGGGTGATCACCGCGTGGGACAATACGATGATGGCAAGCACGGCCACCAGCACCAGCATCGTCGCTGCCAGCTGATCGAGCACCAGCACGATGCCGAACGGTGCCGGCCATGCACCCACGGCATAGCTGCGGATCGCGCCGTCCTGGGCCACGATGAATAACGCGACGGCGGCCGCTAGCATCATGAGGCACCCGGCCAGCGACAGATAGAGACTGAAAATCCGACGCCGCCGCATCAACAGCATCGTCACCGGCGCGGTTACCGCCGGCACGACGATCGGGGCGATCATCAACTGGTCAAGCGGCATCATGCGCCCTTCTCCTCGTCCGGATCGACGCGGCCGTCGACCTGGTCCGACCCGCTTTCGAGGAAACTGCGCAGCGAAAGGATCACCGTCAGCGCGGTCATGCCGAAGGTGATAACGATGGCGGTAAGCACCAGTGCCTGCGGCAAGGGATCGGCATGCTCGATGACGCCCTTGGCGTACAGCGGCGGCCGGTCGACGATCAACCGGCCGATCGCGAATAGGAACAGGTTCACCGCATAGGAAAGAAGCGTCAGCCCCAGCACGACCTGGAACGTCCGACCTCGCAGCGCAAGGTACACGCCGCCCGTGACCAGCACCGAGATGGCGGAGGCGACGAGGAATTCCAGGCTCATGCCCCCTCCCCCTCACTCTTCGCCGCGCGTTGAGCGACATGGCTCAACTGCGATAGCGCCATCATCACCGCGCCCACTACGACGGCGGCGACGCCCAGATCGAACAGCATCGCCGTCGCCAGCTCGAACTCGCCGATCAGCGGCAGGTGGAAGTGGCCGAAGCTGCTGCTGAGAAACGGTGCGCCGAAAACCAGCGCGCCCAGGCCCGTCGCGGCGGCGATCAGGACGCCGAAACCGATCAGCTGGTGCTCGCCGATCTTGCGCCGCTCGTCGGTCCAATCGAACCCCGATGCCAGATATTGCAGCAGGATCGCTATCGAGAAGACCAGCGCGGCGATGAAGCCGCCACCCGGCTGGTTGTGCCCCCGCAAGAAGATGTAGATGCCGACGAGCAGAGCCAACGGCAGCAGCAATCGCGTGGCCATGACGAACATCATCGGATGGCGCTCCGGTGAATGCAGATCCGCCGATCGCCATTCGCGCAGCCGCCGCCCGGCAGCGCCACGCGCCGCGGGCTCCAGTAGAGCAAAGATGGAAAGCCCCGCGATGCCGAGAACGATGATCTCGCCAAGCGTATCGAAAGCGCGGAAGTCCACCAACGTAACGTTGACGACATTGGTGCCACCGCCGCCCGCGTAGCTGTTTTCCCAATGAAAGCGCGAAATTCCCTCGCGCACCGGCCGCGTCATGATCGCCCAGGCAAGCCAACCTGTGCCCCCGCCGGCTGCAATCGCGATGGCAGCGTCTCGCAGGCGCCGCCCCACACCCGAGAGCCGCGGCGGCGATCCGGGCAGCAGGTGCAGCGCGAGCAGCATCAACAGGATCGTCACCACCTCCACGGCGATCTGCGTCAGCGCAAGGTCGGGGGCCGACAGGTGAACGAAGGCAAGCGCCATGACGAGGCCGATGACGCTGATAAAGATCAGCGCTAAAAAGCGCCGCCGATCAACAGCGACCACTGCGACGGTGGCGATCATCAACGCTCCCCAGGCAACGATCGCCACCGGCGATGCGGGGTTGGTCGCGCCCGCGCCCGCCGGGGCACCGAAGCGGAGCGCCGCCTCTAAGCCCAGCGCCAGAACAACGATGAAGAGGACGAAGACGTAACGCTGCAGCGCGGCTACGTGTACCAACGCGGAGGCTTGGCGCATCGCTCGAACGAAGACCTCGATACTCGCATCGAACATCCGCTTGGCGTCCGGCGATGGGAGTTGCTCCATCCCTGCGGCGACGATGCGATATCCCCACAGCAGCAAGATCGCCACGGCTACCGCCCCCATGCTCATCAGCAGCGCCGGATTAACGCCGTGCCATAATGCGAGGTGCAATGTGGGCGCGGCAGTGCCGGTGACCACTGCACTTGCCGCCGCGACAAGCGGCCCTGCCAGCGTCATCGGCAACAACCCGAGCGCGAGCGCAATCAGCACCAGCAATGCGGGCGGACCTAGCAACAGCGCCCTCGGATCATGCGGCGCCGTAACCTCCCCGGTGCGGCGCGGGCCGAAATGCAGCCCAACCGCATAGCGGAGCGAATACGCCGCAGACAGCATCGCCGCGACCGTCGCCAGCACCGGCACCAACAACGCCTGGCCCATGAAGACGGTGTGCGCGCTTTGCTCAAGCATCATCTCCTTCGAAATGAAGCCGCCGAGCGGTGGCACACCCGCC
The DNA here is from genome assembly GCF_048568905.1 of Sphingomonas sp. HT-1. Taxonomy (GTDB): domain Bacteria; phylum Pseudomonadota; class Alphaproteobacteria; order Sphingomonadales; family Sphingomonadaceae; genus Sphingomonas. The sequence goes on from NZ_CP183770.1 coordinate 940,534, forward strand.
ATTGCCGACGCTGCCAATACGCCCAGCGTCGCCGTGAGCGGCAATACGCGCGCCAACCCGCCAAGGCGGCGGATGTCGCGCGTACCGGTTTCATGGTCGATGATGCCGGCATGCATGAAAAGCGCCGCCTTGAACGCCGCATGGTTCAGGATGTGGAAGATCGCAGCCGTTACCGCTGCGACCGTCCCGAAGCCAAGCAGCATCACCATCAGCCCCAACTGGCTGATCGTCGAATAAGCAAGGATCGCCTTCAGATCATACCGGAACAGCGCGACGCCGGCGCCGAACAACATCGTCGCAAGCCCTACCGGGACAACGATCGAGAACCACAGATCCGTGCCGGCGAGCACCGGCCACAGCCGCGCGAGAAGGAACACTCCTGCCTTCACCATCGTCGCCGAATGCAGATAGGCGCTCACCGGAGTCGGCGCGGCCATGGCGTGAGGTAACCAGAAATGGAACGGAAACTGCGCGGATTTCGTGAAGGCGCCGATCAGGACAAGGATCAGAATCGCCGGATAGAGCGGCGATGCCTGCACCATCTGACCGCGGGCGAGGATCTCCGCCAGTTCATAGGAGCCCGCCGCCTTGCCGAGCAACACCATTCCCGCGATCAGCGCCAGACCGCCACCGCCGGTGATCGTCAGTGCCATGCGGGCGCCCTGGCGCGCCTCCGCCCGATCGCGCCAGAAGCCGATCAGCAAAAACGATGCGAGGCTGGTCAACTCCCAGAAGACCAGCATTAGCAGCACGTTGCTTGCAAGCGCGATGCCCAGCATTGCCCCCTGGAACAGCATGAGGAACGACAGGAAGCGCGCCGTCGGCTCGTCCTTTCCCAAATAGCCCTGGGCATAAACAATGACGAGCAGTCCGATGCCGAGGATCAGGCCGGCGAACAGCAGTGCAACCGGGTCCATCCACAGGCTGAGGTCGAGCCCGAGCATGGGGATCCAGCCCAGCCGGATCGTCGGCGCGTCGCCGGCCAGTGCAGCACCGGCCTGCGAAAGCAGCAACGCCAGTCCGACCGCGCTGCCGCTCGCCGCAATACCGATATGCATCCGGCGCGATGCGCGCCGAGCCAACAACAACAATAGAACCGCACCAAAAGGCAGACAGATCAAGGCCAGCAAGGCCACCCGTATTTCCCCTTCACGTCGCTGTACGCATCGCCCTGCATCCACAGATAGATAACCACCCGTGTACCCATCCGGACGCCATTTGAACACGAAAAGGGGATGTTTTTATCCACTCAGGCGCTGCTTCACGCCGAAGGCAACCTGAATGCCGCAGCGCTCGCCAGGCGCTCGCTTCCCTGCCGGGTGGCGGTGGCAACACGCTCTACCACTCGCTTTATGCCAAGATCCAGTTACGGGAGCCCGTCACTTTCCTATCGGCCGGGTTCCGACGCTGGTCACAGGAGAGAAGGGCCTGCAAGTCCTTCGCACAGGTCTGATACGCGTCCCACACACGAAAACGCCCCTCGGACTTGCACCGGAATGCAAAGCCAAGGGGCGCCTTGTAGCTTGGGCGGGGGCCGGGAGCCCCTCCCCGATTACTTCTTGCCGAGCGAGAGGCCGCCGAAACGCTTGTTGAAGCGCGCAACCTGGCCGCCCTGATCGAGCAGCTGGCCGCGGCCGCCCGTCCAGGCCGGGTGCGCGAGCGGATCAATCTCGAGCTGCATGAGATCGCCTTCCTTGCCCCAGGTCGAGCGCGTCTCGTAGACGGTGCCGTCCGTCATCTGCACCTTGATCATGTGATAATCGGGATGCGTGTTCTGCTTCACATCAAATTCCTTAGAAAAGCCGCCGGTTTCCGACCGGCAGTGGACGCGCGCGCCTAGCAGAGCCGAGCGTCGCGCGCAACCTTCTTACCGCACCCGCCACCAGCGGCGGAACGCAACGACCGACCAGATGGCCTCCACCACGCCGAACGGCCAAGCCCCCTGCAGGAAGCCATAGGCCGAGCCGAGCAGGCAGGCTGCGGCGAACCCCAAAACCCACCCATGCGACCGGGCTTCCATCGCATAGGTGACGAGCATCGCCGTTACCGCGAACAGGCCGAACCAGGTTAGCCCGTCCAAGCTTGATCCCCTGATCGGATCAGGCGCTCGGCGGATCGGCGATCATGGCGGTGAACTCGCACTCGGCCGCCAGTTCGCCGTCGATCAGTGCCTTGCCGGCGAATTTGCACACGCGCGCGCGCTTCTGCACGAATTCGACGTGAAGCTTGAGCAATACGCCCGGCTCCACCGGCTTGCGAAACTTCACGTTGTCGATCGCCATGAAGTAGACGAGCTTGCCAGAGCCGGCCAGTCCCAGGGATTCGACCGCCAGCACGCCTGCCGCCTGAGCCAGCGCCTCGACAGTGAGCACGCCCGGCATGATCGGACGCCCGGGGAAATGCCCCTGGAAGAAGGCCTCGTTGATCGTCACCGCCTTCACCGCGACGATCGACTGGTCGAGAATGAGTTCCTCGACGCGATCGACCAGCAGCATGGGAAAGCGGTGGGGCAGCGCCGCCATCACCCGCCCGATATCGAGCGGGCCGATGTTGCTGCCCCCCTGCCCTGCCTCGCTCACCGCGGTTCAGGCTTCGCCGGACGGGTGGTGGTAGCGGCGGGGCGCGCCGCCGGGACGCTGCCCGCAGGTGCGGCGGCACCCGGCGCGGCGGCGGCGCCCTGTTGCTGCTGCTGCTGCGCGCGCATCGCCGCCATCTGGTAGGCGCGGCGCTTCAGTTCGTTCACCTGCTGCTGGAACTGCACGGTCCGCTGCTGCGGCTGCCAATTGGCTGGCGGGGTGATCGCAACCGTCGGCGTCTTGTCCAACTCAGCAACCATGGCGTCGCTGATGTCGACCGCATCCGGTGCGTACACAATCGCTTCCGGCTGCAGGATCACGTTGATCTTGCGGGCGTTCACCACGCCGATCTGCGCGGCATCGTACAGCTGCAGGATCTTCTCGAACGCGAACAGCTCCGCCAGGATCGACGGCATCTGCAGTTTCTGAATCTCTTCATTCGCCTGCGTCTGCAGGGTCATGAGCTGGGTGTAGTTCGGATCCTTGCGGGCAGAGGCTGCCTGCTCCTCGGCTTCCGAAACCTGGCCGTCCTTGTTCGTGTCGATCGTGGTCAGCAACGGACGCGCGTCGGTCTGGAACTTGGTCTGGCGGGCCTGGATCTGATCGCGCACCGGCTTGTAAGTGGTATCGAGCTGCGTCTCGGCGGTGGTGAACGCCTTGGAGCGGGTGATCACTTCCATCTGATTGACGGTGGCAATGCCGGCGACCTGGGCCGATGCCGGGAGCGCGGCGATCATCGCCGCCGAGGCAGCCAACGTCGCCGCGAATACACGGTGCTTCATCATTAGAACTGGGTCCCTACGTTGAAAGTAACAAGCTTCTTGTCGTCGCCCGGCTGGCTGAGCAGTGCTTTGGCGATGTCAATACGCAACGGGCCGAACGGCGAATTCCAGTTGACCCCGAAGCCGATCGAAATGCGCGGCCTGGCCGTGCTGCCACGGAATACCTCGTAAAATGGTGCAGTCGAGTTGAGCGCGCGGGTGTTGACCGAGGTGCCCAAGCAAGGATCGCCGGCCGACGCAGCGTAACCGATCGTACACCGGGTGACCTGACCTTGATAGGTCCCGGTCGTGACCTGGTACAGCGGAGTACCGTCGGTATCGTTGAGCGGGGGCTGCAGATAGGTCGGCGACCCATCGGTGTTGTACAAGAGCTTCCCGCTGGAATCCGTGGCTTGAATGAAGAAATTGTTGATCGTCGGCTTGCGGATCGAGAACAGCGAACCCGCCATGATGTAGACCGACGGTCGCAGGCCGAGCTCCGCTGCACCCGATCCCAGCGGGAGCTCGAGTTCGGCCTTGGTGAGGTAGTAAGCCTTGCCGCCCAGCGCGTCGTCGACGAACTGGTCGCGCGCGCTGTTCAGCACCTGTGTGCCGCTCGCCGCATCTCCCGTATAGAAGAAGCGCTGAACACGCGGGCCGACGCCCCGGATGTCAAACCCACGGAACTGCGGTTCGCCCAAATAGAAGCGGTCGATAATGCGGACTTCGGAGCCGTCGAGGCTCTTGATCACGCCGCCCTCGCCGCTCAGCGAGAAGACGAAGCCGCTACCCAACCCCCAATACTTATCCGCATTCGCCTTCCCGCGGATGTAGCGGACATTGCCGCCCAGACCGGCCACGTCCACTCCCAACGACACGCGCTGGCCGCGGGTGGGACGCAGGCGACTGTTGAGACTGTCATAGATCATCGACACGCCCACCAGCGAGGTCAGTCGGTTGCCGACGGAGTCACAAAAGTAGCGGCCTGCCCGGATCGGGTCGCACTGACCGTTCGTGTAGAACTGCGCTTCGTCCAGCGTCACATCGTCCTTCGACAGATAGTAACGGCCTGACAGCGTCCAGTATTCAGTGAGCGGCAGGCCCGCCACGAGCTGGAAACCCGTCGAAATTTGCCGATAGGTCGTGTTGCGCGTGTTATTTTGCAGGAAGTTGAAGCTGTTGTAGTCGCGACGGAAAACCGTACCGCCCAGGGCGATATTGCTATCGAACAGATAGGGCTCGGTGAAGCCGAGCTCAACCGACTTCGAATAGCTGGAATAATCAGCGGAAATGCTGACGGTCTGCCCCATGCCGCGGAAGTTGCGTTGGCGGATCGAAGCCTGCAGGATGAAGCGCTCGAGGCTGGAGAAGCCGGCGGAAAGCGTCAGTTCGCCGTTCGGCCGCTCTTCGACGTTGGCGCCGAGCACGATGCGGTCGGGCGACGAGCCTTCGTTGCGCTCGATCTCGAACTTGTCCTGGAAATAGCCGAGACTGTTGATGCGGTCCTGCGATCGCTTGACCAAGAAGGTGTTGAAAGCATCACCTTCCGCAACACGCATTTCGCGACGGATCACCTTGTCCTGCGTCTGGCGGTTGCCGGTAATGTCTACGCGTTCGACATAAGTCCGGTTCGCCTCGCCGATGTGGAAGTTCATCGACATCGTCAACGCATCCTTGTTGCGCTGAAAATCCGGACGAACATCTGCAAAGGCATAGCCGAACAGACCGGCGGTTTCGCTCAGCTGTTCAACCGTGTCTTCCACGGCCTTGGCATCATACCATTGGCCTTCCTTGATCGGCAGCGCCGCAGCCAGCTTCTTGTCGTCGAAATCGCGGATCGCGCTGTCGACCGTCACGGGGCCGAATTTGTAGCGGGGACCTTCCTCCACCACATAGGTGATGATGAAGTCCTTCTTGTCCGGCGTCAGCTCGGCTACGGCCGAGATCACCCGGAAATCGGCATAGCCTTGGGTCAGGTAGAATTGGCGGAGCTTCATCTGGTCATATGCCAGACGGTCCTGGTCATACGAGGTATTGGAGCTGAGCAGATGCGTCAGACTGGCCACCTTGGTGGCCATCTGCCCGCGCAGCTTCTTGTCCGAAAATACGTCGTTGCCGATGATATTGATCTGGCGGACCTTGGACTTCGGGCCCTCATGGATTTCGAAGATCACGTCGACGCGGTTCTGGTCAAGACTGACCATTTTCGGCTCGATGCGCGCCGCGAAGCGACCCTGGCGCCGATATAGTTCGACGATGCGCGCGATGTCGGCGCGCACGGCCGTTCGCGTAAATATCTGACGCGGCCGAAGCTTGATCTCTTTGTCGATCTTGTCCTGCTTCAGCCGCTTGTTGCCTTCAAACACGACGCGGTTGATCACCGGGTTCTCGCGAATGCGGATCACCAGGTTGCCACTCTCGACACCTTCGATCGCCACATCGGCGAGAAGGTCCGACGACAAAAGGTCCTTGATCGCCTGGTCGACGGTTTCGTTGGTATAGCTGTCGCCAACCCGTAGCCGCGTGTAGCTGAGCACCGTCTCAGGCTCGATGCGCTGCGATCCTTCGACCCGCAACGACTTGATCGTTCGCGCCACTGCCGGCGTGGCGGCGGGCGCGGGCGTGACCGGAGCGGCGGGCGCCGGCTGCGGTGCGGTCTGCGCACACGCCGGGCTCACCAGCCCCGACAGGATCGTACCTGCCAACAGCGTCGCCGTCGCCCGCGCGCCTAAATTGCTTGCCTTAATCGCAGTCACCATCCCACCCCAGTCGGAATCCAAATTCAATGTAAGTTCGCGCGGAGCATCAAGCCGCCCTGCCCGAACCCCTTTAGCCGATCAAGCCGGCGAGATTTTTCCACACACCGAAAGCGCCCAAATCATTGAGTGTAACGAACAGCATGAGCGCGAGGATCGCAATCAGGCCGCCGCGAAACGCCCATTCCATCACATACGGCTCCACCGGGCGCCGGCGTACCGCTTCGACTGCGTAGAACAAGAGATGACCACCATCCAGCACCGGGACTGGCAACAGGTTGATGAATCCGAGATTAATGGAGACGAGCGCAATCAGGAACGCGAATTCGATCGGCCCCAAAGACAATCGTTCGCCCGAAACCTGCGCGATCTTGAGTGGGCCACCCAGCTCGGAAACGGAGCGACGGCCCGTGAGGATCTGCCCCAGGCCATCCACCGTCATTCGCACGATATCTGCGGTACTGCGCAGGCCCACCAAGGGCGCTTCCAGCACGCTCACCGGCACCTGCACCGATTGCGCGGCACCGATACCGAGCTGCCCGATGCGGAATTCATTGCCGAATCGGTCGCGCTCAAGGCGCGTGCCGATCACTGCATCGAGGCTTCGCGTCGCGCCGCCGCGAACCAGTTCGATGCGAACGGGCTCGTTGGGCCGCAGCTGGGTATATTGCACCATATCGGTGTAGGTCGCGACCGGACGCCCACCCAGCGCCACGATGCGATCGCCGGGCTGCAATCCGGCCATCGCGGCCGGACTGCCGGGCACAACCGAGCCGACGACCGACGGCGTCCGGTTCTGCCCGAACAGCATTGCGAAGGCAGACAAGATCACGATGGCGACGAGGAAGTTAGCGATTGGCCCGGCCGCGACGATGATTGCACGTTGCCAGAGCGGCTTGGCCTGGAAGGTCTGCGCCCGTTCGCGCGCCGGCAGTTGTAGCCATTCGGGCGACGGCTGGCTTGCAGGGTTCATGTCGCCGGCGAACCGCACATAACCGCCGAGCGGCAGCCAGCCAAACTTCCAGCGGGTACCGCGGCGATCAGTGATGCCGGCAACTTCCCGCCCGAACCCGATGGAGAATTCCTCGGCCTTCACGCCAAAGGCGCGGCCGGCCAGATAGTGGCCCAACTCGTGCAGAAAAACGAGCGGCCCGATCACCAGCGCGAACGCTAGAACGGTGAACAGGAAGCCGGGTGTCTGGATCAAGCGACGCAGTCCTTCACTCGCTCAACCGCGTAACGCCGCGCCTCCGCATCGATCGCCAATACGGCATCGAGCGTGTCGGGTGCAGCCGGGTCATAGCGCGTTAGCGTATCGGCAGAGATTGCGGCAATTTCAAGAAATCCGATCCGGCCAGCAAGAAAGGCGGCCACGGCGACTTCATTGGCGGCGTTGAGGATCGCGGGGCGCGCACCGCCGGCCTTCAGCGCGCTCATCGCAAGGGCAAGCGCCGGGAAGCGATCCAGGTCCGGATCTTCAAAGTCGAGCCGTCCGACGGCGGCAAGATCCAATGGCGCGCAGGCGGTCTCCATGCGATCGGGCCAGGCGAGCGCATAGGCGATCGGCGTGCGCATATCGGGCGTGCCAAGCTGCGCGAGCACCGATCCGTCCACATATTCTACCATCGAATGCACCACCGACTGGGCGTGGACCAACACCGCCAGTTGCTCGGCCGCGACAGGAAACAGGTGGAACGCCTCGATCAGTTCGAGCCCCTTGTTCATCATCGTCGCCGAATCGACGGAGATCTTCGCGCCCATCGACCAATTGGGATGCGCCACCGCCTGTGCGGGGGTGATATCGCGCATCGCTTCCCTGGGCGTCGCGCGGAATGGGCCGCCGCTGGCCGTGAGGATGATTCGCCGGACGCCCTTGGGCGCCGTGCGATCAAGGCACTGGAACACTGCATTATGTTCCGAATCGACGGGCAACAGCGTAGCGCCGTGCGCGCGTGCCGCCGCCATCATCACCTCGCCCGCCGACACGAGCGATTCTTTATTTGCCAATGCCACCGTACCGCCGGTTTCCAGCGCCGCCATGACCGGCTTCAGCCCGGCGGAACCGACGATCGCCGCCATCGTCCAATCGGCGCCCATCCGCGCGACGTCACACACCGCCTGGGCACCGCCCAGCGCTTGCACTCCGGTGCCCGCCAGTTGCTCCTTCAGTTTCGGCAGGCACGTCTGGTCGGCAACCACAGCATGGCGCGCGCGGGTGCGGATCGCGGCGGCGGCTAGCTTATCGACATCGCAATTCGCGGTTAGCGCCAAAACCTCGAAGGCGTGCGGATTGCGCTCGATCAGATCGAGCGTCGACGTGCCCACCGATCCCGTCGCCCCAAGAACCGTGACGCGCTTCACCACCAGAAATCTCCCAGAACCACCTGATGATGGATCGCGAAAAACAGCACGGCGACGGGGGCCGCAAATACAAGCCCGTCGAGCCGATCGAGAACGCCACCATGGCCCGGCAGCAGATTGCCGGAGTCCTTGACCCCCGCAACGCGCTTCAGATGGCTTTCGTACAAATCGCCGACCTGCGAGGCGACCGCAACGATGGGCGCAACCGCAACCAACCACCAGCCGATCGCCGAACCGGGCGCCAGCCAAGCAAATGCCGCCGAAAATCCAATCGACGCAATGAGGCCACCGATGAACCCTGCCCAGGTCTTGTTCGGACTGATATCGGGCGCCAGCTTGGGGCCACCGATCGCGCGGCCGGCGAAATAGGCGCCGCTATCGCACACCCACACCATTGCCATCGTCCAGAGCGTTGCGGCGAACCCCTGCGGATGCTCCCGGAGCAGCAACAAGGCGAGAACCGGCAGCCCGACATAGACCTGCCCCCATGCCAACTTGCTGTTGCGCGTGACGATGGCGACGAAGAAGAAGGCACCAAAGATCATGCCCAGCGCCAGAAAGCCGGGCCCTGCCGCCGCAGGACTGAGGATCGCGAGCGGCACGCTCAGCACATATTGTGAGAGCCGGCGCTTATCCTGATCACCCGCCAACAATACCCATTCGCCGATCATCAGGATCGCCATCACAGCGACGACCAGCCAGAAGCCATATCCGCCAGCCCATAGTGCAGCGAGCGCCAAGCCCACCAGCGCCAGCCCGACTACGGCACGCTTGGGCAGATCAGAGTTTTTGCTCACAGGCCGCCGAAACGCCGCTGGCGCCGCCCGAACTGCGCAAGCGCATCGGCGAGCGTCCGCTCATCGAAATCGGGCCAAAGCGTGTCGACGAACAGCAATTCGGCATAGGCTGCCTGCCACAGCAGGAAATTCGACAAGCGCTGTTCGCCCGAGGTGCGGATCAGCAGATCGAGCGGCGGCAAGCCGGCGGTTTCCAATTCGCTCTCAAACCGGGCTTCGTCGATCGCGCTCGGATCCACCGTCCCCTCGCGCGACTGCTGGGCCAAGCGACGCGCTGCTGCAAGGATCTCTGCCTGAGCGCCGTAGTTCAACGCGATCACCAGCGTGGGCCCTGGATTGTTGGCGGTCTGCGCGATCGCGCCGTCGATCAGGGCAGCAAGATCCGGAGACAGCTGCCGCCAGTCACCGATGACGCGCAGCCGGACACCCTCTGACACTAGTTCGTCAAGCTCGCTGGCCAGGAACTGGCGCAGCAGCCCCATCAGCGCGCCGACCTCCTCCTCTGGACGACGCCAGTTTTCGGAGGAGAAAGCGTAGAGCGTCAGCACCTCGATGCCGAGCGTGCGGGCGGCCCGCGCTACCCGGCGCACCGCTTCGACGCCCTGGCGATGGCCCGCGATGCGCGGCAGCAGCCGCTTCTTCGCCCAGCGGCCATTGCCATCCATGATGATCGCGACATGCCGGGGCGGCAGCACTTCACCGCCGGAGGCAGAGGCCAACTTAACGGCCACTGCGCCTTGCCTCGATCGCAGCCACAGAAATGCCGGGGCGGATCACTTGCCCAGGATTTCCTTTTCCTTGGCAGCCGCCGCCGCATCGATATCGGCGATGGTAGCGTCGGTCAGCTTCTGGACCTCGGTTTCGTGCCGCTTGCGATCGTCTTCGCCGAACACGCCCTTCTTTTCGTCGGTCTTCAAATTGTCCATGCCGTCACGGCGCACGTTCCGCACGGCAATGCGGGCTTTCTCGGCATACTGATTGGCGAGCTTGGCGAGTTCCTTGCGGCGCTCCTCGGTGAGGTCGGGAATCGGCAGGCGCAGCGTCTGTCCGTCGACGATCGGGTTGAGACCGAGGCCGGCCGAACGGATCGCCTTGTCGACCGGGCCGACGTTCGACTTGTCCCACACCTGCACGGAAAGCATGCGCGGTTCAGGGACCGAGACAGTCGCTACCTGGGTGATGGGCATCTGCGCGCCATAAACCTCGACGGTCACCGGATCGAGCAGCGAAGTGGAAGCGCGGCCAGTACGAAGACCGACGAGGTCACTCTTGAGCGATTCCACGGCGCCGGCCATGCGGCGCTCCAGGTCTGCTTTGTCGTAAGCGGCCATTTTCGGCTCTCCTTGTAAGATCCGTTGAGAAGAAAGTTATGCGGCGTTCGCGCTCTGGACGATGGTCGAGGTGCCCTCGCCCCGAAGCACTGAAGCGAGGTTCCCCTCGCCACGGATGTTGAAAACGACGATCGGTATGTGATTGTCCCGGCACAGCGCCACCGCGGAAGCGTCCATCACCTTCAGATTATCGGCGAGAACCCGATCGTAGCTCAGCGTGTCATAGCGGGTCGCGGTCGGCACCTTCTTGGGATCGGCATCATACACGCCGTCGACCGAAGTGCCCTTGAACAAGGCATCGCAGTTCATTTCCGCTGCGCGCAGCGCGGCAGTAGTGTCCGTCGTAAAGAACGGCAGGCCGGTGCCCGCGGCGAACAGCACGACCCGGCCCTTCTCCATGTGCCGTTCGGCGCGGCGGCGGATATAGGGTTCGCACACGCTCGCCATCGGGATCGCCGACTGAACGCGGGTATCTACCCCAACCTTCTCCAGAGCATTTTGCATCGCCAGCGCGTTCATCACCGTGGCCAGCATACCCATATAGTCGGCGCTGGCGCGGTCGAAGCCCTGCGCCGCGCCGGCAAGGCCACGGAAGATATTGCCGCCACCAACTACCATGCAGATTTCCAGGCCGCTGTCCTTGGCCTCCTTCACTTCCAGCGCGACGCGCTCACAGGTTTCGGGATCGATGCCGAACTGGCCCTGACCCATCAGGACCTCCCCGGATAGTTTGAGAAGGATGCGACGGAAGCTCGGAGCGGTCATGGAATTCCTGTTTGGCAAGCGGACAGCGAAGCGGCGCGGACCCTAGAGGAGCCGCGCCGCGCGAACAAGCGGAGATGCCGGGATACGCAGACGGCGCAGCGAGTCCCGGCGTCTTCGATTACTTGGTGAGGCCGGCCGTCGCCGCCACTTCGGCAGCGAAGTCGCTCTCTTCCTTCTCGATGCCTTCGCCGAGCTGGAAGCGGACATAGTCCTTGAGGACGATTGCCGAACCCGCGTCCTTCGCAGCCTTCGCGACGACGTCGGCGACCGGTGTCTTGCCATCCATCACGAACAGCTGGCTGAGCAGCGCATTTTCCTTGGCGAACTTCTTCACCGCGCCATCGACCATCTTCTCGATGATTTCCGCGGGCTTGCCGCTCTCGGACGCCTTTTCGGCTGCGATCGCACGCTCACGCGCGAGCACGTCCTGATCCAGGCCGCTCTCGTCCAGCGCCAGCGGGAAGGCGGCAGCGATGTGCATCGCAAGCTGCTTGCCCAGCGGCTCGAGCACGTCGACACCGGCTTCCGATTCGAGCGCGACGAGCACGCCGATCTTCCCGAGGCCAGGCGCGGCTGCGTTATGGACGTACGGTATCACCGCGCCATTCGCGACTTCGACCTTCTTGGCGCGACGCAGCACCTGGTTCTCGCCGATCGTGGCGATGTTGGCGGTCAGCGTCTCGTCAACGGTCTGGCCCGACGCCATCTTGGCAGCCTTGATCGCGGCGACATCATCACCGGTCTCCAGCGCCAGCGCCGTCGTTTCGCGGACGAAGTTCTGGAAGATCTCGTTCTTGGCGACGAAGTCGGTCTGCGAGTTCACCTCGACGGCAACGCCCTTGGTACCGGCAACGGCCAGGCCGACCAGGCCTTCGGCGGCGGTGCGGCTCGACTTCTTGGCGGCAGCGGCGAGGCCCTTGGCGCGCAGCCAATCGGCAGCGGCTTCCATGTCACCGTTGGTTTCGGAGAGCGCCTTCTTGCAATCCATCATGCCGGCGCCGCTCTTTTCGCGGAGTTCCTTGACGGCGGCTGCAGTGATCTCGGCCATGTCTCTATTCCTCAGTTAAAAGTCGGGCGGAGCAGTGCGTGCGCCCTGCCCCGCCCCGATTACGGTTCGATGACGCGGGCGATCAGCCTTCGACGGCTTCCTCGACCGGCGGCTGCTCGGCAGCACCGAAGTCATAGCCCTGCTGCATCAGCGCTTCGCGGCCGCCACGGGTCGCGGCGATGGCGATGGCTTCGCAGTAGAGGCGGATGGCGCGGCTGGCGTCGTCATTGCCCGGAACCGGGAATGCGATGCCGTCCGGCGAAACGTTCGAATCGAGCACGGCGACGACGGGGATGCCAAGGGTGTTGGCTTCCTTGATCGCCAGCTCTTCCTTGTTCGCGTCGATCACGAACATGATGTCGGGGATGCCGCCCATGTCGCGAATGCCGCCGAGCGAGAGCTCGAGCTTGTCACGCTCACGGGTGAGCTGCAGCACTTCCTTCTTGGTGAGGCCATGCGTGTCGCCCGACAGCTGCTCCTCGAGCGTCTTGAGGCGCTTGATCGAGTTGCTGATGGTCTTCCAGTTGGTGAGCATGCCGCCCAGCCAGCGGTGGTTGACGAAATGCTGGCCCGCACGACGCGCGGCCTCGGCGATCGGTTCCTGCGCCTGGCGCTTGGTGCCGACGAACAGCACCTTGCCGCCGGCGGCGACGGTGGAGCTGACGAACTCGAGCGCGCGGGCGAAGAGCGGAACGGTCTGCGACAGGTCGATGATGTGAACGCCGTTGCGATCACCGAAGATGTAGGGCTTCATCTTCGGGTTCCAGCGATGGGTCTGGTGACCGAAGTGCGCGCCCGACTCGAGCAGCTGCTGCATGGTGACGACAGGTGCCGCCATAGGGATAACTCCTTCCGGTTGGTCCTCTGGGAAGCGGGAATTCGGAATCGCTCCGAACACCGGGTTATGATGCTTCCCATGCGGGGTTGAGGGGGGCCGCTTAGTCGATTCCAGCGGAACGCACAAGCTGGAACATCAATGGAACATCCCTTGACGTGAGAACATGGATGGAACATAAAGCGATCATAACGCGGTCAGCGGAACAGGCCGAACTCTGGTGAGTTCGGGTTTCTTGGGTTCCGCTGGGATCGGCGTTGAAGATCAGGAGCCGGGTAATGACTGGATTCGCTGTCTTTTTTCTGTTCGGCGTCGCCTTGGCGGTCTCTAGCTGGACGCTATTCACCAGCCTTCGTGTGCAACTCTGCCGCTTTCGCGAGCTATCTGCTAGTTACGGATCTGTTGCGGCCCCCGCGCCGACGCCGCGCCTGACGCGGATCAGGGCGCGGACGTTCCCGGCTCGGATGCCGAGAGCGCATCAGCTGCCCGCAGCAGCTTGACTCGTCGATACGAGCGCACGCTGAACGGGATCGTGAAGAGGTATGCCAGCGCGACGACAGCCAATGTCGTCCATGGCGCCGATACAAGTGCCGCAGCCAGCACGACCAAGACGGCAATCGCTTCGAACCGGACCTGCTGACGCAGGCGAATGGCCGGCCCGAAGGTTGCGATACTCGAAATCATCAGAATCGCTACCAGGACCATCCAACCCGCTACCAGAATCGGTGAACGCGTCGCGGACTCGCCCGTCCATAGCCAGAGGTATAGCGGCGTAAGTGCAAGACCAGCGCCTGCGGGTGCGGGCACGCCAGTGAGGAAGCCGGCGGATTTATGCGGCTGCTCGGCGACGTCGATCTGGGCGTTGAAGCGGGCGAGGCGAAGCGCGCAGAACAGCGCATGCAGCAGCGCTACCAGCCAGCCCAGCCGGCCTAGTTCTTCCAGCGACCACAGATACAGGATCAGCGCCGGGGCGACGCCGAAGGAGATCGCGTCGGAAAGACTGTCTAGTTCCGCACCGAAGCGGCTTTCCGCGCGAACCAGTCGAGCGATTCGCCCATCGATGCCGTCCAGCACAGCCGCCGCCAGCACCATCAGTACCGCCGCTTCCCAATTTGCTAGAAAGGCGAATCGAATACCAGTCAGGCCCGAACAGAGCGCTAGGGCGGTTACGGCGTTGGGGAGCACCGCACGAAGCGGAATGCCACGCGGCAACGCCGGGGTGCGTCGCCGGGAAGGCCCGCGCCGGACGCGCGGGCGCGGGTCCGTCATTGCGCCACCCCGGCGGCGCTCGAGGCGTTACGCCGCGCGATAATGGTCTCGCCGGCGATCGTACGCTGGCCGAGAATCACCTGCGCCGCATATTCTTCTGGCAGAAAGACGTCGACGCGGCTGCCGAAGCGGATGAGACCGATGCGCTGGCCCGCCACGACCATATCACCTGGCTTGACGAACGCGACGATCCGCCGCGCGACGAGCCCCGCAATCTGGGTGAAGCCGATACGCAGCCCGTCCCGGTCCTCTACCACCATGTGCTGCCGCTCATTCTCGTCGCTCGCCTTGTCCAGGTCGGCGTTCATGAACTTGCCGGAGATGTAGATGACGTGCCGGATCGTGCCGGTGATCGGCGTGCGATTTACGTGCACGTCGAACACGCTCATGAAAATGGACACGCGCACCATCGGGGCATCACCCAAGGCATGGGGGCCAGCCAGTTCGCGCGGCAGCGGAACCCGCTCGATCATGGTGATGAGCCCGTCGGCGGGAGCGACCAGCACGCCTTCTTCCAACGGAGTTACGCGCACAGGATCGCGGAAAAAGGCAGCGACGCCCAGCGTCAGGAAAATCAGGGGCCAGGTGAGGACGTCCCACACCCAAAGGCTAACCAGTGCGACCGCCGCGGCGATCAGCACATATTTGCGGCCTTCAGGATGGATATCGGGGAAACGCCATTTCACCGTCGAGGTACCGACCGGAGGCTTGTCGAGCGATGTCATGTTTACAGGTGTAGCCGGGTCCCTGCGGATTTCATAGAGGCCGGTCACGGTTCGCGGGGCCGGGCGCGGCAACAATTGACCGTTCCCGCGTTGATACGTCCGCAGGCCGGCGGGATGCAGGTTTTGACGCGGCTCGCTTGCATGTTCGCGCGATTTTGCGCAGGCGATGTCTTTGAAACGTCATTTCTCGTAAGGAAGCCCATGCCCCCTTCGACTGCCGCAGCAAAGCGCCGGAGCGCCCGCCGCAGCCGCCCCGCCGGCGTGCCCTCGCCTTGGATGTTCTTTCTGCAGCAATTCCTCAAGCGCCCGGTCATGGTTGGCGCGGTCGCGCAGTCTTCGGGCCGGCTGATTCGCAAAATGCTCGATCGCGTCGATTGGGCCAACACGCGTCTGTTCGTGGAATATGGGCCGGGTGTGGGAACCTTCTCGCGACCGATTCTCGATCGCCTGGGGCCAGACGGCAAATTGATCGTGATCGATACGAACCCCGATTTCGTCCGCTATCTGCGTCAGACGATCGACGACCCGCGGTTCGTAGCCGTACTTGGTTCTGCTGCAGACGTGAAGAAAATCATTCGCGACAATGGCTTCGAGCATGCCGATTTCATCGCTTCCGGTCTGCCCTTTTCGACACTTCCCGACGGCATCGGCGATGCAATCGCCAAGGCAACGCACGAGATTTTGCGCCCCGGCGGCGCCTTCCTCGTCTATCAATACAACCCCAATGTACGAAACTTCCTGACCCCACATTGGCAGAACATCGAACACGATATGGAATGGTGGAATATCCCGCCTGCTCAGCTCTGGTGGGCCTGGAAGGACTGAGGGAAGCGCAAAGCGGGGATCGAACGCTTGATCCCCATGGGCCTTGCCCCTAGACGCTCCCGGAAAACCACCTGTCTCAGGAAAGCGAGCTTATGGCGAAGATCAAGGTTGCAACGCCCGTCGTGGAGATCGACGGCGACGAAATGACGCGGATCATCTGGGAATGGATCCGCGAGCGCCTGATCCTTCCGTATCTCGACATCGATCTGAAGTATTATGACCTCTCCGTGCAGAAGCGCGACGAGACCAACGACCAGATCACCATCGACTCCGCCAATGCGATCAAGCAGTACGGCGTCGGCGTGAAGTGCGCGACGATCACCCCGGACGAGCAGCGCGTCGAGGAATTCAACCTCAAGAAGATGTGGAAGTCGCCCAACGGCACGATCCGCAACATCCTGGGCGGCGTGATCTTCCGCGAGCCGATCGTGATCTCGAACGTGCCGCGCCTGATCCCGGGCTGGACCAAGCCGATCGTCGTCGGCCGTCACGCCTTTGGTGACCAGTACAAGGCGACCGACTTCAAGGTGCCCGGCAAGGGCAAGCTGACCATGAAGTGGGAAGGCGAGAATGGCGAGACGATCGAGCACGAGGTGTTCGACTTCCCGCAGGCCGGCGTCGCGATGGGCATGTACAATCTCGACGAGTCGATCCGCGATTTCGCGCGCGCTTCGATGAACTATGCGCTGGGCCGCGGTTGGCCGCTGTACCTGTCGACCAAGAACACTATCCTCAAGGCTTATGACGGCCGCTTCAAGGACATCTTCGCCGAAGTATTCGAGACCGAGTTCAAGGACCAGTTCCAGGGCGCCGGCATCGTTTACGAGCACCGCCTGATCGACGACATGGTCGCCTCGGCCCTCAAGTGGCATGGCGAATTCGTCTGGGCCTGCAAGAACTATGACGGCGACGTCCAGTCGGACCAGGTCGCGCAGGGCTTTGGCTCGCTGGGCCTGATGACGTCGGTGCTGATGACTCCGGACGGCAAGACGATCGAGGCGGAAGCGGCGCACGGCACCGTCACCCGCCACTATCGCCAGCACCAGCAGGGCAAGGCGACCTCGACCAACCCGATCGCCTCGATCTTCGCCTGGACCGGCGGCCTCAAGTATCGCGGCAAGTTCGACGGCACCCCCGAGGTGACCCGCTTCGCCGAGACGCTGGAGCGCGTCTGCATCGAGACCGTCGAAAGCGGCAAGATGACAAAGGATCTCGCGCTGCTGATCGGCCCGGACCAGGCCTGGATGACCACCGAGCAGTTCTTCGAGGCGATCCGCGTCAACCTCGAAACGGCGATGGGCGGCTGGCAGTAAGCCCAACCCATCTTGATCGCCGAACGGAAAAGCCCGCCACTGGCGGGCTTTTCTGCTTGCATTCGAGAACCCCGCATGCTGCCCTTTCAACATGACCGAGCGAGCTAGACCCGCCACCGGCCATCGGCCTTTCTGTTTCTTCAGCCCTCGTATTGCGCACGCTTTCCGATCGGCGAGCACCCAATGCTGAGTTTGTCCAATCACGGTTTCAGCGACACGCTGGTCATCCTCGGTGCTGCCGGGCTGGTAATTCCTGCCTTTGCGCGCTTCCGGATCAGCCCGGTGATCGGGTTCATCCTCGTCGGCGCGCTGGTCGGTCCTTTTGGACTGGGTAATCTCGTCGATCGGGCACCCTGGCTTTATTATCTGACCATCTCCGACTCGCATGCGATCGAGCCGTTCGCCGAATTTGGCATCATCCTGCTATTGTTCTCCATCGGACTTGAACTCTCCTTCCGTCGCCTCTGGGCAATGCGGTCGCTTGTGTTCGGTACCGGTGCGGCAGAGCTATTGGGCTCGGGCCTGATCCTCGCGACGCTCCTCTATCTTACGGGCCTCAGCACTGGAGGCGCGATTGGTCTCGGACTGGCGCTAGCACTTTCGTCCACGGCACTCGTGCTGCCGATCGCCGGAACTACCAGTCCGGTCGGCCGAGCCGCGTTCGCGATGCTTCTGTTCGAAGACCTGGCGCTGGTGCCGATCATCTTCGGTCTCGGCGCCCTGGCACCTGCAGCGGATGATGCCGGTCTCAATCAGCTGCTGACCACCATGGGCATCGGCATGGCGACCGTCGCTGTTCTTTTCCTTGGCGGGCGGTTCGTATTGCCGCGCATGTTCGCCCAGGCGGCGCGTACCAAGAGCCCCGAACTTTTCCTCGCCGCCAGTCTGCTGGTGGTGATTGTCGCCAGCCTGGCAACAACGGCAGCGGGACTTTCACCGATCGTGGGTGCGCTGATTGCAGGGCTCCTCATCGCCGAGACCGAATATCACGGCGAAGTCGAAGCCATCACGGCGCCCTTCAAGGGCCTGGCCCTTGGTGTGTTCCTGCTCACCGTAGGCATGCAACTCGATTTCGGTTTCATGCTTGCCAACGGACCCGCGCTGCTCGGCGCCACCCTGTTGGTGATGGCGGTGAAGGTAGCGGTTACGACGGTGCTGCTGCGCTGGTCCGGTGCACGCATGGGTACGGCAGCCGAAACCGGCGTGCTTATGGCCAGCCCCTCCGAAACGACGCTGATCGTATTGGGTGTGGCTGGGGCAGCGGGACTTATCGCGCCTGCCACCGCAGCCTTCTGGTCAGCCGTTACTGCAATTGGCCTCACCGCTACCCCGCTGCTCGCCAAAGCCGGCCGCACCGCGGCACGGAAGATCGAGGGCCGGAATGGGTCCGAGATCGCGAAAGACGATCTTGCTGCAGTCGAAGGCGGCACGGTGGTGATCGGCTTCGGCCGGGTCGGGCGGACTGTCGCGGAGATGCTGCAGCGGCACGGCATGCCCTATGTGGCAGTGGATGCCGACATCGATACCGTCGTTCGCGCTCGTCGCGCCGGCTTCCATGTGCTGTTCGGCGACGTCACGCGCAGCGAGCTGGTCGACCAGTTGCAACTCGGCCGCGCTCGAGCGCTCGTGCTGACGATGGACGATCCCGTGCTTACCGTTCGGCTGACTAAGCGGGTGCGCGGATGGGTGCCCAAATTACCGATCATCGCGCGTGCGCGTGATGCCGTTCATGCTGCCGAGCTGTACAAGGCGGGAGCGGATGAGGCCATTCCGGAAGCGCTGGAAAGCTCGCTGCAGCTCTCTGAAGCGCTGCTCGTCGACCTAGGCATCGGCGTGGGGCCGGTGATTGCATCGATTCACGAAAAGCGCGACGAGATGCGCCGCTCCATCAAGGAAGCCGCCGGCCTGCAGCGCGAGCCGCGGCTCAACCGCTCGAGACTGAACCCGAGCGCCGAACCAACCGAGGCTTGAACCCGATGCTAGTTTCCCTCGCCCTTGCCCTGCTCCTCCCGATCCAGACCGATACTGTATCTGACCCGCTGGCCCCTGCTCGCGCTGGCCGCATCCGCTGCATCGATCCGGACCGCACCAGTCGGACCTGCAGCACGATCGTGCGCTACACACTGCGAGGCGATGGCAATTTCGATGCGCTGGTGACCGGCGTCGTCAATCGCGACCCGCTGATCGTGCTGGAATATTCCACCTTCGGCCAGATCCGCGACGGCGCAGTTTGCAGCCGCATCCGTCCGGCAGACTTCAACGCGGGCAAGCTGACGAGCAACGGTGCGCCACTGACGCCGGTGCTGCAGACAAGTACGCGCGCCAAATTGCTGGAGGCACTTCAGCCATTGGCAGGCCATGAGCGCTGCTATCGCGATAGCGCTGCCGGCGAGGAAATCGCCGTCAGCGTGACGATCGATGGCTTGCTGCGGCCGGAAATGGGCCAAACGGCAATCTGGGTGTTGCCCGAGGACGGCTACGCCCCCGGGCGCTGATCACCCAGGATCAGGCGGTGACGGGCGCTTCCGCCAGCGCGGCCTTCACCGCCGCGAGCGCATCCGGGCCCTTGGTTCCGTCGGGTCCGCCACCCTGCGCCATGTCTGGGCGACCACCACCGCCCTGGCCGCCGAGCACTGCGACCGCCACCTTTACCAGTTCCACGGCGCTAACGCCGATCCCATCGGTTACGCCTACCGCGACCGATGCACGGCCTTCGTTCACCGCGACCAGCGCAACGACGCCGCTGCCGATCCGTGCCTTGGCTTCGTCGACCGCGCCGCGCAACGCCTTGGGTTCCAGTCCGTCGAGTACTTGGCCGACGAAGTTGATGCCGCCCACCTGCTCGGGACCCGCCGGCGCGGCCCCGGCCCCGCCGCCGAGCGCGAGCGCCTTCTTGGCTTCGGCCAGCTCACGCTCAAGCTTGCGGCGTTCCTCCACCAGCGCAGCGACGCGCGCGGGGACGTCGTCAGGCGAGGTCTTGAGCGCGGCCGCGGCTTCGCGCAGCCGCTCGTCGCGGGCGGTGAGCCACAGCCGGGCGCCCTCGCCGGTCAGCGCCTCGATGCGGCGGACGCCCGAAGAGACGGCGCTTTCCGACACGATCTTGAAGATGGCGATGTCGCCCGTCGCATTGACGTGAGTGCCGCCGCACAGCTCGACCGAATAGGACGCATCCTCCCCCAGCCCCATCGAAAGCACGCGGACCTCGTCGCCGTACTTCTCACCAAACAGCGCCATCGCGCCGGCCGCGATTGCGTCGTCCGGGGTCATCAGCCGCGTCTCGACCGTGCCGTTGTGGCGGATCTGCGCGTTCACATCAGCTTCGATCTGGGCGATCTGCTCTGGGGTCAGCGCCGAGGGGTGCGAGAAGTCAAAGCGCAGTCGCTCGGGCGCCACCAGGCTGCCCTTCTGGCTGACATGGGTGCCGAGCCGCTTGCGCAGCGCCGCGTGCAGCAGGTGGGTCGCCGAGTGGTTGGCGCGAACTTGGTCGCGATGTTCGACATCGACCGAAAGGTGGACGGCATCGCCCACCGCGACTTCGCCGCTTTCGATCTTGGCATGGTGCGCATGCAGTCGGCCGAGCGGCTTGGAGGTATCGTCGACGAGTGCGCGCAGCTTATCGTTGCCGATCACGCCGACATCGCCCATCTGGCCGCCGCTTTCGCCGTAGAATGGCGTCTGATTGGTGAGGATGGTCACCGTGTCGCCGGCAACCGCCTTCTCCACCCGCGCGCCGTCCTTCACCAGCACCACCACCTGGCCTTCGCCTTCGGTGCTCACATAGCCGGTGAATTCGGTGCCGCCGAGCTCGTCGGCGAGGTCATACCACAGCTCTTCCGAGGCCTTCTCGCCCGAACCCTTCCAGGCGGCACGCGCGGCACGCTTCTGCTCGGCCATCGCCGCATCGAAGCCGGCCCGGTCGACGCCGATCTCATGCACGCGCAGTGCGTCCTCGGTCAGGTCATAGGGGAAGCCGAACGTGTCGTAGAGCTTGAACGCGGTCGCACCCGGCAGCGTGTCGCCGGCCTTCAGCCCCACCGTTGCCTCGTCGAGCAGACGCAGGCCATTGGCGAGCGTCTGGCGGAAACGGGTTTCCTCCTGCAGCAGCGTCGCCTCGATCAGCGGCTGCGCGCGGACCAGCTCGGGATAGGCGGCGCCCATCTCGGCGACCAGCGACGGCACCAGCCGGTGCATCAGCGGATCCTTGGCGCCGAGCAGGTGCGCATGGCGCATCGCGCGGCGCATGATGCGGCGGAGCACATAGCCGCGGCCCTCGTTCGCCGGCAGCACGCCGTCCGCAACGAGGAAGCCCGACGAGCGCAGGTGATCGGCGATCACGCGGTGGCTGGCGACCTGCTCGCCCGTGGCCGAGGTACCGGTCAGCGCCGCCGACTGGTCGATCAGCGCCTTGAAGGTGTCGATGTCGTAATTGTTGTGCACGCCCTGGAGCACGGCGGCGATGCGCTCCAGCCCCATGCCGGTGTCGATGCTTGGCCGCGGCAGGTCGCCGACGATCTCGTCATTTTCCTGCACGAACTGCATGAAGACGAGATTCCAGATCTCGACAAAGCGGTCGCCATCTTCCTCGGGCGAACCCGGAGGGCCGCCATAGATGTGCTCGCCATGATCGTAGAAGATTTCCGAGCAGGGGCCGCAGGGACCGTCCGAGCCCATCGCCCAGAAATTGTCCTTGGTCGGGATGCGGATGATCCTGTGGTCGGGCAGGCCGGCGATCTTCTTCCACAGGTCGAACGCCTGATCGTCGGTGTGGTACACCGTGACGGTCAGCTTCTCGGCCGGGATGCCCCATTCCCTGGTGAGGAGCGTCCAGGCATGGGTGATCGCCTGCTCCTTGAAATAGTCGCCAAACGAGAAATTGCCGAGCATTTCGAAGAAGGTATGGTGCCGGGCGGTATAGCCGACATTGTCGAGATCGTTATGCTTGCCGCCCGCGCGCACGCACTTCTGGCTGCTGGCAGCGGTGCTGTAGGGGCGCGATTCCAGGCCGGTGAACACGTTCTTGAACGGCACCATGCCCGCATTCACGAACATCAGCGTGGGATCGTTGTGCGGCACCAGCGGCGCGCTGGGAACGCGGGCATGGCCCTGGCCCTCGAAATAGTCGAGAAACGAGCGGCGGATATCATTGGTCGACGTCATAACTCGCCGACTTAGGGGCGACGAGCGCTTCGCTCAAGCGAAACAGATCGATCAGGCTGTTCGTTCTTGCGCGTCACCCCATCGGCGCATCAATTGAACGGGGCGGTTCGCTGAACCATTTTGGCCCGGCCTCGGTCATGTGGAAGCAATCTTCCAGCCGTACGCCGAAGCTGCCCGGAATATAGATTCCCGGCTCGTTCGAGAAGCACATTCCCGGCGCCAAGGCAGTGCGCTCGCCGCGAACGAGGTTGACCGGCTCGTGTCCGTCTAGCCCGATGCCGTGGCCGGTGCGGTGCGAAAGGCCCGGCAGCTTGTAGTCCGGGCCATAGCCGATCGACGCATAATAGCGGCGAACCGCATCATCGACGCTTCCCGCCGACGCACCGAGCGTGGCCGCGGCGAAGGCCACTTGCTGGCCACGGGCTACCTGTTCCCAGACCGTGCGCTGCTTGACGGTTGCTGCACCATGCACAAAGGTGCGCGATACGTCCGACTGATATCCCAGCACGTTGCAGCCGCAATCCATCAGAACGATCGCCCCGTCGCTGACCGGCGATGGCGTCTTGGTGCCGTGCGGATAGGCGGCCCCTTCGCCAACCAGCACCATGCTGAATTCGGGATCGCCGCCAAGCTTGCGAGTCGCCGCGTCCATCAACGCGGAGACGTCGCGCTGGCGCATACCCTTCTCCACGCGCGCATGGACAAAGCGATAAGCGGCAATGGTGATATCCGTTGCAAGCTGCATCAGCGCAATTTCGGCCGGGCTCTTGATCGTCCGGCATCCACGCACGATCGGATTGGCGGACGTTACCCGCAGCCCGTTCTTCTGCAATCCATCGACCGCGAAATAGCGCACGGTCTCCTCAATCGCCACGGGCAGGTTGGTTAGCTTCCGGTCGGCGAGGAATCCGGCCACCGTTGTTAGAGGATCTTCATCCTCCTGCCAAACCCGCACCTCTGCCGGAATGGCCAGAGTCTCGCGGGTGCGCGGCTCTTCGAAAAACGGTGTAACGATGCAGGCTTCGCCTTCCACGGGCAGGATTGCGGCGGTGAGCCGCTCGCTGCGGCCCCATTGGATGCCGGTGAAATAGACGAGGCTCGCCCCCGGCTCGATCAGAACCGCGCCGACTCCGGCGGCCTTCATCAGCGCCTGCGCCTTGGCGAGCCGCGCGCGACGCTCATCGGGGCCGATCGGGCGAGCATCGGCGGTTAGGTCTCGCAGCCCGGCCAGGTCGGGCTCCGCGGCGCGCACCACCGCGGGCAGCGTGAGCGCCGGCAGCGCCGCCATGGTGCCGAGCAGGCTCCGTCGTGTCGTCCGCAAAGCCCTCATCTTGCACCCTCATTGCCCGTTCGTCGGTCGGACTAGGCCGAAGCGACGCCCCTCGGCAAGGCCCGAAGCTGCCATCGGGCTTGACCCGGGCCGCGCAATCCCCTTCCCTCGCGCGACGATTCTGCAGGGAGCGATAGTGGGCAAGAGACTAACCTGGTTCATCCTGGCGGCGCTGCTGCTGGGCGGGCTGATCGGCTGGGGGCTGAACCTCGGCTATGGCGGAACCCCCGCGGGCAAGGCTACGCTGGAGTCGATCGCCTATGGCCTCGACATTCCCACCCAGATGTTCCTGCATCTGATCAAGATGATCATCGCGCCGCTGGTGGTCTCCACGCTCGTCGTCGGCATCGCCCATATGGGCAGCGGTGGCGCTATCGGGCGTGTGGGCCTGAAGGCCTTT
Source organism: Sphingomonas sp. HT-1 (assembly GCF_048568905.1). Classification (GTDB taxonomy): domain Bacteria; phylum Pseudomonadota; class Alphaproteobacteria; order Sphingomonadales; family Sphingomonadaceae; genus Sphingomonas. The sequence goes on from NZ_CP183770.1 coordinate 964,783, forward strand.
TTCTGGTTCGTGTGCGCAAGCTTGATCTCGCTGACGCTCGGGCTGCTGCTGGTGAACCTGCTTCATCCGGGTACCGGGCTGAACCTGCCGCTGCCGCCGGCCAATGCGTCGAGCGGAGTCGATCGCTCGTCCTTCGACGCCGCGAAGTTCTTCACCCACATCGTGCCGACCAGCGCGATCGAGGCGATGGCGAGCAACGACATCCTCCAGCTGGTGATCTTCTCGCTGTTCTTCGGCGTCGGCATGGCGGCGGTGGGCGAAAAGGCCAAGCCGCTGCTGCGCGGGCTGGAAGCGCTCGTCTCGGTGATGCTGACGGTCACCGGCTATGTGATGCTGTTCGCGCCGGTTGCGGTGTTCTGCGCGGTTGCGCGTACGCTTGCGACCAAGGGACTGGGCGTGGTGGGCGATCTCGCCTTCTTCATGGGCAGCTTCTATCTCGGGCTCGCCGCCCTATGGGCGGTGCTGCTCGGCGCCTGTTTCCTCGTGATCGGTACACGCACCGGCCTGCTCTTCCGCTACCTGCGCGATCCGATCCTGCTGGGCTTCTCGACCGCTTCGTCCGAGGCTGCCTATCCGCGGACGCTCGATGCGCTGGACCGCTTCGGCGTACCGCCGCGCATCGCCAGCTTCGTGCTGCCGCTCGGCTATTCGTTCAACCTCGACGGTTCGATGATGTACATGACGTTCGCGTCGATCTTCATCGCCCAGGCCTATGGCATCGCGCTCGATTGGGGCACGATGATCCAGATGCTGCTGATCCTGATGATCACCAGCAAGGGGATTGCCGGCGTGCCTCGCGCCAGCCTGGTGGTAATCACCGGTACGCTGGCGCATTTCAACATTCCCGAGGCAGGGATCCTGCTGATCCTGGCCGTCGACCACTTCCTCGATATGGGCCGTACCGCCACCAACGTGATCGGCAACGCCGTGGCGAGCGTCGTAGTAGCGCGGTGGGAAGGCAAGCTAGACACGCCCGATGAAGCGGAGCCCGAGGTGCGGCCGTTTCCCGCTGCAGGGCCGCACGATGCCGAGCGGTTCGAGGATTATGCGGGGGGCTGACGCCAGCCCCCGCGTGCCTCAGGCATAGGCATAGGGTCCGCCCGCAGCGAGCGCCTTCTGGTAGGCCGGGCGGGCGTGGATCTTCTCCAGCCAGGCGGCGATGTGCGGGCGCCCTTCCAGGATGCCGGCACGCCCGACTGCCGCTTCTATGGGGAAGCTCATCATGACGTCGGCGGCGGTGAAGCTGTCGCCGGCGAACCAGGGGCGGCTGGCGAGCTGCCCCTCGACATAGTCGAAATGAACCTCGGCCATCGGCCGGAACTTCTTCAGCCCCATCTTGCCGAACAGCGGCACGCGCGCGAGCACGAGCATCACCAGCAGCGGCGGCATCAGCGAGCCTTCGGCATAATGAAGAAAGTGGCGGTAGCGTAGCGCATCCTCGCGCTGAGCGGGTGCGCCGAGCCGACCTCCTGCCTTGTCGACTAGATACTCGAGGATCGCGCCTGTTTCGGCGACGACGGTGCCGCCGTCCTCGATCACTGGCGACTTGCCGAGGGGGTGGACGCGCTTGAGCTCCGGCGGGGCCAGCATCGTCGCCTTGTTGCGCTCGTAGCGCTTGACGTCATACGCAAGGCCCAGTTCCTCAAGCAGCCACAGCACGCGCTGCGAACGGGAATTTTCCAGATGATGGACGATGACGGTCATGCGGGCCACTCCGATCGGTACGGCGATCCTCGCCGCTTCTGCACGGTGTCGCAGCTAGCGCGGCGGCGGGGCGCCGCGCAAGCCGATCGGAGCAGCCGCGCGTTCAGGCGAGCGTGCGTACCTTGGGTTCGCGATCCCAGTAGCGGCGCTTGGCTGCCTCAACAAAGCCGTCTAGATCAGTGACGCCCTCGTCGGGCTCGACGCCGGCCTTGTCGAGCAGCGGCTGGGCGGCGGCGTTGGCGCCGATCGCCTTCAAATGTCCGAACGCATCCATCACCCACTGCACCGCCGCGCCTTCCTTGACGAGCTTGACGGCCGCCTCGTCGGAAAGGATCACCGCGCAGGCATCCACCGTCACTGAAGGCTGGCCGAACAACTGCGCATCGGCGGCCACCTTCGATCCGTCCGACAGCGGCACGTTGCCGACCTTGGGCGCGATCGTCAGCACGTTGCCGCCGGCCGCTTTGATCGCATCCTTGAGCGCTGCGAGCTTGTCCGCGTCGGTGCCATCGGCAATGAGGATGCCGACGGTCTTGCCCTCCAGCGTGTGGAGTTCGCGCGGACCGCGGATGATGCGGAGCGCGGGTGACGGCTCCATATCGAGCACCGGCGTTGCGGTCTTTGATGCTTCGGGCAGATCCATCGCCAGCCCGTCGGCGACCCGCTGGGCGAGCGTCTCGTCGACGTTGCGGAGGTTCGCCATCATCTGCACGCGAATATGCTCCAGGCTGACCTTGGACAGTTCGAACACCAGCGCCGAGGCGATATGCGCCTGCTCGGCCGGATCCATCGAGCGGAAGAACAGCCTCGCCTGGCTGTAGTGATCGGCGAAGCTCTCGGGTCGAATGCGGAGCTTCTGCCCCTCCTCCTCGGAAGGGAAGGTCTTGTAGCCCTTCTCCGGATCCTCGCGCGCGCCGCCTTCCTCGCCCACTTTGGCAAGGCTGTTCGGCTCGTAATTGGCACGCCCCTTGGGCACCGCCATTTGCATATGGCCATCGCGCTGCTGGTTCATGAACGGACAGCCCGCCGCCGAGGCGCGACCCTTGGCGGTATTGATCGGCAGCTGGTGGAAATTGACCGAGCCGAGCCGCGACAGCTGGGTATCGGTATAGCTGAACAGCCGGCCCTGGAGCAGCGGATCGTTGCTGAAGCCGATGCCCGGCACGACGTGGCTCGGCACGAACGCTGCCTGTTCGGTCTCGGCGAAGAAGTTGTCGGGATACCGATCCAGCACCATCCGCCCGACGATCCGTACCGGCAGCACTTCCTCGGGGATCAGCTTGGTTGCGTCGAGCACGTCATAGGGCTGCGCGTTGGCGAAGTCCTCGTCGAACAGCTGCACGCCGAGCTCCCACTCCGGATAGTCGCCGCGCTGGATGCGCTCGAACAGGTCGCGGCGCTGGAAATCGGGATCGGCGCCGGCGATCTTCACCGTCTCGTCCCAGATCGTCGAGGCGAGGCCCGCCTTTGGTTTCCAATGGAACTTGACGAAGGTGCTCTTCCCTTCCGCATTGATGAAGCGAAATGTGTGGACGCCGAAGCCCTCCATGGTCGCGAAGCTGCGCGGCAGCGTGCGGTCCGACATCGCCCACATGATCATGTGCGTCGATTCGGGCATCAGGCTGATAAAGTCCCAGAAGGTGTCGTGCGCCGTAGCCGCCTGGGGATAGCCGCGATCGGCCTCCATCTTGGCGGCGTGGATCAGGTCGGGGAACTTGATCGCGTCCTGGATGAAGAAGACGGGAATGTTGTTACCGACAAGATCCCAATTGCCCTCGCGGGTGTAAAACTTCACCGCGAAGCCGCGCACGTCGCGAGGCGTATCGACCGATCCGGCGCCGCCTGCGACGGTGGAGAAGCGAACGAACACCTCGGTGCGCTGGCCCTTCTTCTGGAACAGGTCGGCGACGGTGACGTCGGCGAGGCTGTCGGTCACTTCGAAATAGCCATGCGCGGCCGAACCGCGAGCGTGGACGATGCGCTCCGGGATGCGCTCGTGATCGAAATGGTTCATCTTCTCGCGGAAGATTTCGTCCTCGATCAGGACGGGGCCGCGCGCGCCTGCCTTCAACTGGTTCTGATTGTCGCTGATCGGCGTGCCGTGGTTGGTCGTGAGCACAGGATGATCGGCATCGGTTACCTGATGCGTTTCGCCACCGGCGCGCGTGTTGGTTTTCGTCTGATCGTTCATGAAGCCCTCGCAGATAATGAAGCTTCAACGACTTGCAGAAGCGACAGTTGCGACGACGACACAATGCGAGGTGATTTAGCCGCCAGGCTCCATACCGGCCACCGCCGCATGGATCAGGGCCGAAACATCACCATCGTCGCGTATCCGCGGGCTGCCGAGGCAAATATAGCGCCCCCGCCGCCCCTCCCCCTGCAGCAGGCACAACGGATCAGACAATCGTACCCCTTCGGCGAAATGGAGAATCAGGTTGGGCGGATCGACGACCAGACGCAGCACCGCCGCGCCCGTGGCGGACGCGGCGTACAGGAAGGTCTGCCCCTCGCTGCGCTTGAGGCTTCGCTCGACGGCACCGGGCCATGCCGCGCGCACCAGCCGGCGAGCATCGGCAAGACGAGCGGCTATATCCCCGGACAAAGTGCCGCCGCACATCGCCAGGACGTCCGCCGCCCGAATGTCCGACGGGTCAGATATCGTCGTCGGGCTCCGGCCCCGCCATCAGCCCTTCGGCAACCTGCTCGGTACGGCCGCGAATCGCCGCTTCGAGCCGATCGCAGACTTCCGAATTCTCGCGCAGGAAGTTCTTCGCGTTCTCACGTCCCTGGCCGATGCGGATGCTGTCATAGCTGAACCAGGCACCCGACTTCTCGACCAAGCCTGCCTTGACGCCGAGATCGAGGATTTCGCCGATTTTCGAAATGCCTTCGCCGTACATGATGTCGAATTCGACCTGCTTGAAAGGCGGCGCCACCTTGTTCTTGACGACCTTCACACGCGTCGAGTTGCCCACGATTTCGTCGCGATCCTTGATCTGCCCGGTGCGGCGGATGTCGAGACGAACCGAGGCATAGAACTTCAGCGCGTTGCCGCCGGTCGTCGTTTCCGGATTGCCGTACATCACGCCGATCTTCATGCGCAGCTGGTTGATGAAGATCACCATGCAGCGCGAACGGCTGATCGAGCCCGTGAGCTTGCGCAGGCTCTGCGACATCAAACGCGCCTGAAGGCCCACATGGCTGTCGCCCATTTCGCCTTCGATTTCCGCCCGTGGCACAAGTGCGGCGACAGAATCGACCACCAGCACGTCGATCGCGTTCGAACGAACCAGCGTATCGGTGATTTCCAGCGCCTGTTCGCCGGTATCGGGCTGCGAGACGATCAGTTCATCGATGTTGACGCCGAGCTTTTTGGCATAGACGGGATCAAGCGCGTGTTCGGCGTCGACAAAGGCTGCCACGCCGCCATTCTTTTGAGCCTCGGCGATCACGTGCAGCGCCAGCGTCGTCTTGCCCGAGCTTTCCGGGCCATAGACTTCGATCACGCGCCCGCGCGGCAGGCCGCCGACGCCCAGCGCGATATCCAGCCCAAGCGAGCCGGTGGAAATCGCCTCCACCTGCATCGTTTCCTTCGAGCCCAGCTTCATCGCCGAGCCCTTGCCAAAGGCGCGATCGATCTGCGCGAGGGCGGCGTCGAGCGCCTTCTGCTTGTCTGTGGAAAGGGCCATGTTGCCGTCGATCACCTTGAGAGATGCTGCCATTGAAGAGCCCTCGTCGCTATAGGGTTTGGAAACCGCATTCAACCGTGTTGCCGCTTATGTATCGCCTTTGTTCCATGAGAACAAGAGGCGAACTTCACGAAGGTTGCGCATGGAGGGGGTGACAGCTAGCGGGATGGCATGACCCTGATCGTCGGCCGTGTCTCCGCGCTTGCGCGTTTTCCCGTGAAATCCATGGCCGGCGAAGCGCTGCCGGTAGCCGAAATGGACTGGCAAGGCATCGAAGGGGATCGCCAATATGCCTTTGTTCGCGCAGCGAACGGCACACGATTTCCATGGCTTACCGCGCGCGAAGTGCCGGGCATGGTGCTCCACCGGGCACGCTTCGCCGAACCGGCCAAGCCCAAGACCAGCGCGATCATGGTAGAACAGCCGGATGGCGGCCTGCGCTCGTTGCACGATGCCGGGCTCGCCGCCCATCTGGCGGAGGCGGCGCGCGAGCCGGTGTCGCTGATCCAGGTGGCGCGCGGCATCTATGACTCGATGCCGATTTCGCTGCAGACCAGTGCCGGGCACCGCGCGCTCGAAACCGCGCATGGCGGCCGCATCGACCCGCGCCGCTTCCGCATCAACGTGACGATCGAAAGCGAGCTTTTGCCCGAACGATGGCAAGGCCTGCGCCTGGCCTTTGGCGACCCCGAAGTGGATGGCGCGATCGTCCAGTGCGCCGATCCTATCCAGCGCTGCGTGCTCGTCACCATCGATCCGGATACGGGTGCGAAAGACCCCACGATCCTGCGCACCGTCGCCCAGCGCTTCGCCGCCTGTTACGGCCTGTATTCGGCGCCGGCCCGGCCGGGGCTGATCCGGGTAGGCGATCCGGTGCGGTTGCTTGGGTAAATGTCGGCGGCCACCCCGACATCCCCGGGATGACGACCCTGTGAAAAGCGGAGGGGGGAGAAGATGGCCCCCCTCCCGGCCTCTTATTTCGTAGCGTTCCCCGCCCAGCGATCCATCCAGCCAAGCACCTCGCCATACCATTGCATGGAGTTCTTCGGCTTCAGCACCCAATGGTTCTCGTCCGGAAAGACGACAAGCTTGGAGGGGATGTTGCGCCGCTGGAGCGCGGTGAAGGCCGCAAGGCCCTGGGTGTAGGGGATGCGGAAGTCCTTTTCTCCGGTGATCACCAGCTGCGGCGTCTTCCACGCGGCCACGTGGTTGACCGGGTTCCAGCGCTCGAACGCGGCGGGATCCTCGTAATAGGCCTTGCCGCCATGTTCCCACTCGTCGAACCACAGCTCCTCGGTCTCGTAGGCCATGGCGCGCGCATCGAACACGCCGTCGTGCTGAACGATGCACTGGAACCGATCGGGCCACTGGCTCTCGATCCAGTTCATCATATAGCCGCCATAGGACGCACCAAGTGCGCAAGCCTTGTCTTCTTTAAGGAAATCAAAGCGATCGGTAGCAGCCTTCAATCCCTTTTTGAGGTCTTCAAGGGGCCAACCTCCCCAGTTGTTGCGGATCGCATCGGTGAAGGCCTGACCGTAGCCGGTGGAGCCATGGAAATCGACGGCGACCACGGCATAGCCCGCGCCGGCGAACACCGCGGGGTTCCAGCGATAGGACCAGCTGTTGCCCATGCTTCCCTGCGGCCCGCCATGCACAATGAAGGCGATCGGCGCCTTGGCGCCTGCCGCCAGGTTCGCCGGTTTGGCGACATAGCCCCACACCGTATCGCCATTGGCACCGTTGAAGCTGTACCTCGTCACCTCAGGCATGGCGATACCAGCGAGCTTTTCCGCATTCACCGCAGTGATTTGTTTGCTTTTCTTGCCGTTGAGCCAGAAGAAGTCATCGGGTGCGGTGAGGCTGTTCATCGCGTAGACGAGGCCGCCTCTGGTGGGCACGACGGCGGAGACGGTGCCCTTTTCGGTCAGGCGCTCTACCTTGCCCCGGAGCGAGACGGCGAACAGAGGTTCCTCCTGCACGTCCTGCGCGGTGACGTAGAGAGTCTTCGAATCCTGCGCCCAGGCGATCGAAGCAACCGAGCGATCCCAGTTCGCCGTCAACGCGCTAACGTCCCCGGTCGCCAGATTGCGCAGCATCAGCACCTGGCGATCGGCCTCATAGCCCGGCCGCCGCATCGCCGCCCAGGCCAGCCATTTGCCGTCGGGCGAGACGGTGGGTAGCGTGTCCGTCGCGGCATTTCCTGCCGTGAGGTTTACCGGCGCTGCCGAGCCGTCCGCAGGCGCGGCGAAGATATCTAGGTTGGTCGAGAGCGGCTCGATCCGGCCGGCTTCCCGCAACGCAAAATACACTGTCTTGCCGTCTGGCGACCAACTGACTTCCTCGCCGCCGCCATAGGGCTTGGACGGCGCATCGCCGATCAGCCCGCCGACAATGGCGACCCCTTCGCCGCCCGCACCCTTCGGGCCGAAGGGAAGCACGAACAATTGCGAGCGATTGCCGTCCGCCCATTGATCCCAATGGCGAACGAAAAGCTGATCATAGACTCGGCCCGAGCCGGCATTCGCATCCTTCTTCACCATCGCCGGTTGCAGCGAAGGCGCTCCCGGCTTGCGATCGGCCCAGACCAGCAGGCGGCTGCCGTCCGGCGACACCTTGAAACCGCTGAAGCCGCCGGGAAGGTGCGTGAACTGCACGGGCGTTCCCCCCGTCACCGCGATGCCCCACACCGCATCTTCGCCGCCCTTGTCCGACTGGAACCACACGGTCTTCCCATCGGCGGAGAATTGCGGAGCGGTTTCGTTCACCTCGGCTTCGGCAACCAGCTTTTCGGGCTTGGCGCCCTTCGCGCGAAGATCAAGCCGCCAGAGATCGAAGCGCCCGCGATTGGCCGACAGATCGGTTTCGCGCTGCTGCCAGACCAGCCAGCGCCCATCGGGAGAGACGGCGGGCGATCCGACGCGGGAGAGGCCGACAACGTCCTGAATGGTGAGGTCGCGTGCCGAGACCGGCGCGCAGGTGGCGGCGAGCGCGACGCTCGCGACGAGAAACTGCTTCATGCCGGCCACGATAGCCGGAAGGTAACGCCGGATACAATCGCCCGATCACGCCGCGGACGCGCGGCGATCAGCGGCCGCCGGTGATCCGGGCGACCTCGCGCGCAACGATGCCGTCGACGATCTGCGGCAGGTTCTGATCGAGCCATTCGCGCAGCATCGGCTTGAGCATCTCGCGTACCAGTCCTTCGAGCGTGTCCGATCCCGGCACCTGCGGCTTCACCACCAGCCGCGACAAGGCTTCGAGCTTCTCGCGGCTCGCCTCTGCCACGCGGTCGGACAACAGCGGGTCCGGCCCTGCCGTGACGGTCGGCGGCAGCGTGATCGGCTCGCTCAGTTCCAGTACATCGTCCTGCGGATCGGCGAAGGTGGTACCCTCGGCCGCCGCATGGTCCGCTTCGGGCACCGCTCGCAGCGGCCGCCCGCGCCCGAGCGCGCCGGGTTCGTCATCGGCGATGATCCGTTTGATCGATGCGAGGATCTCCTCCATCGACGGCTCGCTGCTGGCAGTCCCCATCGCGTCCATCCTGGCGTTCGAGTGCGAACCCCCTCAATCAGGGATTCGGACGGTCGCTGTCAACCGGACGCTGGAGAATGGGATCGAGCGGCTGGCCTACCACTTCCGGCGTCTGCGGCGGCGTGCTGCGGGTGCTGGTCGCGACCGGCAGCGGCGTCTTGTCGTCGCGCCAGTCGTTGATACGATTGCGAACGCGCCGATAGTTCAGCGCCGGATCGTAGAGCTGCCCCGCCTCGAAATTGAGGTCCCTGGCCTGGGCGCGCCCCATGGCGGCGAGCAAGGTGAAGCCGGCAACATAGGCGTCGCGCTCGGCAGTGACATACTGGACCTGTGCGTTCAGCAGTTCCTGCTCGGCGTTGAGGATATCGAGAATGGTGCGCGTGCCGACGCTGTTTTCGGCGCGCACGCCTTCGAGGCTGAGCTGATTTGCCTGCACCGCGGTGCGCGACGATTCGATCACGCGGAGCGCCGCCTGGTAGCTCGCATAAGCCGACCGGGCCTGGGCGATCACGCCACGCTCGGTGAGCGTGACCTGCTCGATCGCGGCGCCTTCGCGCGCCTGGGCCTGGCGCACCTGCGCGGCGGGGCGGCCCGCCTGGAACAGCGGCATCGTCAGCTGCACGCCGACGGTGGCGTTGGTCGTGGTATTCGGCACGCCCGAGGAGACACCGCCGACGCTGCCGATAGAGCCGAGATAATTGGTGTAGTTGCCGCCGACCCCCAGGCTCACCTGCGGCAGGCGCCCGGCCTGCGCGACACGCGTGTCGTAGCGCGTGGCATCGCGCGCGAGCTGGGCCGCTTCGAGAAATGGATTGTTGGCCAGCGCGACCTGTTCGGCGGTCTGCACGTCCTCCGGCAGATTCGGCAGCGGCGGCGGCGGCGCGAGCACCCCCGGCGGCGTCCCTACCACCCGAATATAGGTCTCGCGGCTCCCGATCAGCTGTGCCTCGGCGCTGCGCAGCTGGGCCTGCGCGAGCGCCAGCCGAGCCTCGGACTGCGCCACGTCGGTGCGGGTCAGGTCGCCGACCTCGAATCGGTCGCGCGTTGCCTGGAGGTTCACCTCGAGGACGTGGACATTTTCCTGGTTCAGCCGGACGACCGATTCGTCGCGGATAACGTTGAGATAGGCCGTGACGGTCTGGGTAAAGATGTCGGCCTCGGTCCCGCGCAAATTGGCACGGCCGGCATCCACCCGCACCTCGGCAGCGTGGACCGAATTGCGAATGCGGCCGCCGCTATAGATAGGTTGCGACAGGTTGAGCCCGACCTGCGCCTGGCGCGTCGGCGTGAACGCATTGGAGGCAGTATTGTACAAGCTGTCGCTGGCACTCCCGGTCGCGTTGAAGCCCGGCAGCCCCTGCGAACGCGCGATCGGAACATTCTCGTCGTTGGCGCGCTGGTTCGCGCGTTGCCCCTGCAGATCGGGATTGGTCGCATAGGCTTGTGCGAGCGCATCCTGCAGCGTTGTCGTCGGTGCGGCGGTTTTCGCGCCAGGGGACGGCACGTCCTGCCGACCGCTCGGCGCGGTCTGCGCGAGCGCCGGGGCCCCGAGGGAAACGAGGCTCACGCCAATGAGCAAAAAGTTCAGTCGCATGAGCCCCGTCTTTAAGGTTAAAAGGTAAATTTTCTCGGTTTTTCAAAGCCAGGCAGCGTCGCGACTTCAATATCCATGAAGTCGACTAGGCCGAAACCGCCCTCGCTGCGCCGACCGATGGCAAGCCGCGTTACGCCGCGATCGATGATGCCCGTGGCGATGCGGCCGCCCTGCTTCACCTGATCGATGATCGTCTGCGGCAATTCCTCCACCGCGCCGTCGATCACGATCAGGTCATAGGGCGCGCGCGCCGCCCAGCCGGCGTTCAGCGGCCCCTGCACCAGCTCGACATTGGCGGAGCCTGCAAGCCCGCCGCGCGCGATCGCCGCGAGCGCCGGCTCTTCCTCCAGCGCGACCACCGACTGGACGAGCTGCGCCAGCAACGCGGCGGCATAGCCCCCGGCGGCACCAACCACCAGCACATGATCCGTCGGCTGCAGCACCGATTCCGTCAGCAGCCGTCCGATAACCAGCGGCGCGTTGTGCTGGCGGCCGTTGCCGAGCGGCAGCAGCGTATCGCGATAGGCGAGCGCACGATGCTCGGTGGGTAGGAAAACTTCGCGGGGGACGAGCGACATCGCCGTCACCACGCGAGGATCGTTCACCGCGTTGGTACGCAGCTGGCTTGCCACCATGGCGTGGCGCATCGCTTCGAAACGGGGCGCTTCGAGGGGCGCAGGGTCGACCAAGAGGGTCATCATCACTCCGCTTGTCGCACAACCGTGTTAGTTGTGCAATACACTTGTTGCTGTCTCCGGGCTTGTATCGCGGCCCAACGCCAACGCCAAGCGACCGCGACGTTATTTTGAAACGATGTTGACATTGCCCCCACCGCCAATGCATTGGCCGCGCCTCACCCTCTTGGATGGCCCGATGGCGGAGTGGTGACGCAGCGGACTGCAAATCCGTATACGCCGGTTCGATTCCGGCTCGGGCCTCCAGCACTTTTCCAGCCCAGTACGACGACGAACGCCGCTTCCGCAGCGACGAACCGTTGGCATCTGCGCTGCTCTTTTCGGGGCGATGGCTGTAAGCGGTCGGCACAGGAGGGTTGTTTGCCGCTTTTCGCCACTGTTGTCCGTTCCGTCGCGTCGCTTCTGCCAGGCGCACTGCTCACCGGCTGCGTACCTGCCGGCCCACTCTCCCCCGTACAGGCGCCACCGCCGCCCCCCCGGGCGGTGCCGGTCGCCCCGCCGATCCTCGCCACGTCTGCCGCGCCGCGCCCCAAAAGATCGGACGAAGCGCCGGCGGCACTGCTCAACGCCGTGCAGGCGCTGGGCGCGGAGTTTGACGGCCAGGTGGCGATTTCGGTGCGCGATATCGATCGGGGCTGGATGGTCGCCTGGAACGGCGAGCGTGCGTTCCCGCAGCAGAGCGTAAGCAAGCTGTGGGTCGCCATCGCGGTGTTCGATGCGATCGACGCGAAGCGGCTATCGCTGACGACACCGGTGACCGTCACAAGGGCGGACCTGACCGTCTTCCACCAACCGATCCGGGCGCTGGTCGGCGCCAATGGATACCGCACGACGGTGGGGGCGCTGCTGCAATGCGCGCTCACCCGCAGCGACAATACCTGCAACGACGTGCTGCTGTGGAAGGTGGGCGGCCCCGCCGCGATCCGCCGCATGCTCGCCGACAAGGGCGTTCGCGGCGTGAGCTTCGGGCCCGGCGAGCGCGAGTTGCAGGCGCGCACCGCAGGATTGACCTGGCGGCCGGAATGGGCCGGTGGCGCGGGGTTCCTGCAGGCGCGCGCGGCGTTGAGCCCGGCGGCGCGGCAAAAGGCGCTCAACCGCTATCTGGCGGATCCCTATGACGGGGCGAGCGCCAACGGCATCACGCTAGGTCTTTCGCTGCTCGGCCAGCAGAAGCTGCTCAGCCCTGCCTCCACCGACCGGCTGCTCTCGATCATGCTGGCAAGCAAGACCGGGCCTTTGCGCCTGAAATCGGGGCTGCGCCCCGGCTGGAAGCTGGCGCACAAGACCGGCACGGGCCAGGAATTGGGAAGCCTTGCCACCGGCTATAACGATGTTGGCCTGCTGACCGCGCCAAACGGGCATCGCTATGCCGTGGCGGTGCTGATCGCGAGCACGCGCAGGCCGATCCCGGTGCGCATGCAGCTGATGGGCGACGTGACTCGCGCGATCATCCGGGCGACCGACTGAAGGCGGCGCCGGACCGGGAAGCGGCCCGGCGGAACCGAGCAGAAACGCCGGTGTTGGACAGCCGATGAGCGACGAACACACGGTAGACGCACTTCTCGACGCGGTCGACAAACTGGCGGAGGAGAAGGATCGCGTCGCGATCGGCGATGTGGTGGAAGCCCTGGGCGCGCGCAGCTTCGCGCCGTTTCTGGTGCTGGTCCCGCTGATCGACATTTCCCCGATCGGCGGCATCCCCGGACTACCGACGGCGATGGCCGCGACGGTGATCTTGGTAGCGGCGCAGATCCTGTTCGGGCGCACCCATTTGTGGCTGCCCGGCTTCATCGAGCGGCGGAGCCTGGGCTCGCAAAAGCTCTGCAAGGCCGTGTGCAAGGCCAGGCCGGTCGCCAAGCGTCTAGATCGCTGGTTTCACGGCCGACTGCTGCGCTTCACGCGGGGCGGCTGGGTGAAGGCGGCCGCGGCGGTGGTGATCGTGCTTGCCTGCACAGTGCCGCCGCTGGAACTGCTTCCGTTCGCTACCACCGCGCCGATGGTGGCCATCCTGCTGTTCGGCATCGCCCTGCTGGTGCGCGACGGGCTGCTGATGGTGATCGCCTGCCTCGCCTCCCTCGCGGCCGCAGTGCTTGGCGCAAGCCTGTTGCTCGGCGGTGGGAGCTAGGTCGCCGCGAAAGCGCGGAGCAGGCCGGCGCGCTCCAGCAGATCGACCGCATCGTCGATCCGGCGGGATGCCGCCGCGTCGAGCTGCGCCGGGGCGTCGCCGATCAGCGCGCGCATCTGGTGCACGATGAACACCATGTCGATGAACCGTTCGGCGACTTCCCGCGCATGCGCGCCATCGGCCGGCGAGGGATTGTTCCCGGCGAGCGCGCGGGCGACGCAGGCGATGCCGCCCTCTCGCCCTATCCGGTCCACCATCCGCGCCAGCTCCGGCATGCGATGCGCCGTCGTCACCACCACCCGCATCAGCGCCACCGCTTCGGGCGTGAGTGCGTGGACCAGCAGACTGCTCCCTACCGCCCGCAGACGATCCGCAACCGGCAGGTGCCATGGAACCTCTGCGGCCGGAACCAGCGTGTGTTCGACCATGCGCCGCACCACTGCCGCGAACAGCGCCTCCTTATTGGCATAGCGCGCATAGAGGCTGGCCTTGCCGGCCCCCGCCCGCGCCACGACCTGATCGCAACTCGTGGCGTCGAAGCCGAGCTGGAGGAAAAGCACGGTGGCGGCATCGAGGATGCGGCGATCGACATCGCCCGCGCGTTCGGCAGAGGGCCGGCCGCCACGAGGGCGACGGGCAGCAGCAGTTTCTGGCGGCGTACGCGATTCCATCCTGCAACCTATAGCCATTCCGCTTGTTTCAGCAAAACTGAACGGTATAGTTCAGTTTATGCAAGGAGCGACGCGATGGCTGAGATGACGCTGGAAGACCTGTCGAAGAAGATGGCGAAGATCGATTTCGGCATGCTGTCGACCCGCACCGAAGGCGGGGCAATCGCCAGCCGCCCGATGAGCAACAATGGCGAGGTCGAATATCGCGGCGACAGCTTCTTCTTCGCCTATGACACCGCCCGCTCGGTAACCGACATCGCCGGCGATCCTCGCGTCGGGCTCAGCTTCACCGGCGCAGCCGGCCTGCTCGGCGGACCACCGCTGTTCATTGCGGTGGAGGGCGAGGCAGCGCTGATCCGCGATAAGGCGCAGTTCGCCGAACGCTGGACCAAGGATCTAGACCGCTGGTTCGAACAGGGAATCGACACGCCCGGCCTGGTGATGATCCGCGTTCACGCCAGCCGTCTGCATTACTGGAACGGCAGCGACGAAGGCGAGATCACGCTTTGAGCCAGGACGCGATCGCGCCCTTCCCGATCCACGTCCCGCAGGAGGAGCTGGACGATCTGGCCGCCCGGCTGGCGCACACGCGCTGGCCGGGGGCGGATAGCGTGCCGGACGGTAGCCAGGGCCCGCGCGGCACAGACATCCGCGCGCTCGTGGCGCGATGGCGGCAGGGCTATGACTGGCGCGCCACCGAGGCGATGGTGAACGGGTGGGGCAGCAGTCGCACCGTGATCGACGGGCTGGGCATCCACTTCCTCCACATCCGCTCGCCCGAACCGGACGCCACGCCGCTGCTGCTGACGCACGGTTGGCCCGGTTCGATCCTGGAATTCCGCGACGTGATTGGGCCGCTCAGCGATCCGCAAGCGCATGGCGGCACGCCGTCGGATGCATTCCACTTGGTGATCCCCTCGCTGCCCGGCTTCGGCTTTTCCGATCAGCCGCGCGAGCCCGGCTGGGGTGTGGGCCGCACGGCTGCCGCCTGGTCGACGCTGATGACGCGGCTGGGCTATGGCGCGCGCTGGATGGCGCAAGGGGGCGACTGGGGCGCTGCGGTGACGACGACGCTCGCGCATATGCGCGCGCCGGGGCTGGCAGGCATCCACCTCAACTTCGTGATGTTCCGACCGACCCCCGACGAAATCGCCGCTGCCAGCGCGGAGGAGCGGCAGATGCTGGCCGATGCGGCCCGCTACGATCGTGACTATTCGGGCTATATGAAGCTGCAATGCACGCGCCCGCAATCGGTGGGCTTCGGGCTGGCGGATTCGCCCGTCGGGCTGGCGGCGTGGATCTATGCACTGTTCCAGGACGTGTCCGACAGCGGCGGGGCGCCGGAGCGGCTGTTCGCGCTCGACCACCTGATCGACGATATGATGCTGTACTGGCTGCCCAATGCTGGCCCAAGCGCGGCGCGCTTCTATTGGGAGGCGGCGCAGGAAATGGCGCAGGGGGTGCCGGACGCGCCGGTGCCGCTGCCGACGGGGATCAGCATGTTCCCCGGCGAACAGGTGCGGCTGTCGCGGCGCTGGGCCGAGGCGCGGTTCGCCGATCTCCGCTTCTTCGCTGAGGCCGAACGCGGCGGCCACTTCGCCGCGATGGAGAATCCGGGCAGGTTCGTGGCGCATCTGCGCGCGACCCGCAGGGCCATCGCATAGATCGGGTAAGGCTGCCGGCCGTTCCCAGATTTTCGGCGCAACGCACACCCACCGGCTGCAAAAACTATCCTTTGTAATAGAGCGCGGCCTGCCGATCCGCGATAGTCGTTGCGTGAACGATTTCGCGCGCGCAAGCCTGACCGGGCTGATGGCATTGATGGTAGCGGGCTGCAGCGCCGAATCCCGCTCCGCCGGCCCGGACCTGCCGCAGACCGGGCCGACGGGCGCGCAGGACCCGCGCGCCGCCCGGTACGAACGCAACGTCTACCAGGTCGCGCAGGGCGGGCGCTATTTCACCTGATATGGTTGCGGCGGCTGTCACAGCGGCTCCGCGCAGGGCGCGCTGAACCTTGGCGATCGCATCTGGGTACGGGGTGGGAATCTCGACCAGGTCTATCGCACCATCGCCGAGCAACACCCCGGCACGCCGATCGGCTATGCCACGCGCATTCCCAGCGAACAGCTGTGGCAGATCACCGCCTATGTGCGGACCCTGCCGCGGCTGTCGCCGGAAAAGCGGCGACGTCAGGACCTCGACCAGACCGGCGAACCGCAGGGCCGCAACTGGGCGGGGCCGGTCCGTTGAACGGGCTGCAATCGGCACTTGCGCCGGCGGGCGAGCAGGCGTCCAGCATCCATGGCCTGTTCTGGCTGATGTTGCTGGTGTGCGGTGCAATGTACCTGCTGGTGCTGGCCGCGGTCGCCTGGAGCATCGTGCGGGCGCTGCGGCGGCGCGGACCCGCCGGTGCGCCGGCCATCAACCCGCCGGACGTCGGGCTGAACCGCGGCCTGCTCGGCTGGGCGGGACTGATCGTGATAGGTCTGACGGTGCTGATCGTCGCCAGCTTCCTGGTCGAGCGCACCATCGCCGCAGCCGCGGCGATTGAGCGCCATGCCTGCGGCGCCTGTCACCGCATCCCGGGCATCGGCGCGGCGACTGGGGTGGCCGGCCCTGCGCTGAACGGGATTGCGACCCGCAGTTTCGTCGCCGGGGTGTTGCCCAACGATCCCGCCAACCTGCAGCGCTGGATCCGGCATCCGCAACGCATCGTGCCGGGCAACGGCATGCCCGATCAAGGCGTCACGCCGCAGGAGGCGCGCGACATCGCCGCCTATCTGTACACGCTGCGGCGCTAGCGGGGGCGTGGCTCGTGCAAACAGCCGATCAGCGGCCGGGGCGGTAGCGGCGCTCGATGTGCCCTGCCAGTTGGTCGGGGTAGAAATAGACCGGGCGCAGTTCGCCCGCGGCGTAGCGATCGATCTGGTCCGCGAAGTGCGGCGAGGCAGGATCGCCGCTCTGGCCGCCTGCCATCACCGCTGCCGCTGCAACTCGCGGGCCGAAGGAGACCACCGCGACGAAGCTGTTGCCGCTGGTGCCATAATATCGCTTCGTACCCGGCCAGCCCTTGGCGCCGAACGAGGCGAGGCTGCCCCATTGGGCCGAGGGGAACGGCACCGCCGTCGACGGCGCGGCATCATCGAAATGCGGCTGCAGCGCGTTGTCCAGGCGCTGGAAGCGGTTGATCTCGCCCCAGCGCGTCTGCCAGGTGCCGAAGTCGCGCGTCAGCCGATCGATAGCCGCCGATAGCGCC
This sequence comes from Sphingomonas sp. HT-1, assembly GCF_048568905.1. Taxonomy (GTDB): domain Bacteria; phylum Pseudomonadota; class Alphaproteobacteria; order Sphingomonadales; family Sphingomonadaceae; genus Sphingomonas. The sequence continues at coordinate 982,054 of NZ_CP183770.1, forward strand.
GCCAGCCGCGTCCGCGCATTGACCTTGGCCGCGATATAGTCCGGTACGTTCATCCGCTCGGCCTGGGCGAAGCTGCCGACCTCGCGCCACAGCTGATCGCCCCAGAACACGGCAAGACTGGTCGCCACCGAGTCCGCGCTCCAGCAATGGTCCCATCGTGCCAGCGTGGCGACCGGATCGGCCAGCGCCGCCCGCCGGGGGTCGCTTTCCGGCAGCGCCCGCCATGCCGCGACCAGCTCCGGCACCAGCTTCGCAAAGGCCGGCAGATACGGATCGAACGCGGCGGCGCGCAACCGCTCGGCGGTCCAGCCGCGTTTTCCCATCAGCAGCAGGTCTGCATGCACGCCTCGGGCGTTGCCGCCCACCTGGTCCATGTAGCGCGGATAGTCCTTGGCGCTGGGACTGTCCGGCCCCGCCACCTGCCACGGCCAGTCATTGGTGTTGTGCGCCCAGCCGACCTTCGGGTTCAGCACGCTCGGCAGGCTGGGGAGTGTGTGCAGCCCCTTCCAATCGGTGGCGGGATCGCTGCCGTCGACCGGCCGGGTGTAATCGAACCGGTCGTCGCGCACGGCATGAACTGCGGCATCAGGAACGCGATCTCGCCTTTCGCGTCGGCGAACAGCGTGTCGTTGGAGGAGTTGGCCTTGCGCTCGGCGACCTTCAGGTAGCCGGCAAGATCGGTCGTCTTGGTGCGTAGGAAGCTCTGCTCCAGCGCCGGTACTGGTCGCCACATCAGCGCCGCGGCGATCCAGCGGCCATCCTTGGCAGCGACGATCGGCCCGTGGTGCGTCCGCCAGGTGGCGAAGCGCCGCTCGGCCAGCGATCCATCCGGCTTGCGGAAGCGCAGCGTGACGACGCGCGCCTGCACCGGCCGCGTCTCGCTGCCGTACCGATAGGCCCAGCCCTGGCCTGCGCGCACGATCCGCTCGGCAAAGGCATCGACATTGTCAACCGTGGACGACGTGTGCATCCACCCGGTGTGCGCGTTGAATCCCTGGTAGACGAAAAACTGACCCCATGTGCTCGCCCCATACACATCCAACCCCTGTTCGCTCGTCACCTGCGCCTCGGAGCGGAAGTAGAAGCTGGTGTGCGGGTTGATCAGCAGCAGCGCGCGGCCATCGGCGGTCAGCCGGGGCGCGATCGCGATGCCGTTGGAGCCTGAAGGCTCGCGCGGCACGCTGCCCTGCTCCTCGGGCGTGGGCGGCGTGGGATTGCCATAGAAGGTCTTGAGGTCGCTGAGCGAGATCCGCTCGATGTCGCCGCCGATGCTGCCTTCAGTAAAGCTAAGGGCCATCCAGGGCTCAAATCGGGTGAGCACCTTCGGTTTCACCTGAGCATGCGTCGCCATATAGTAGTTCAGGCCGTCGGCCCATGCATCCATCAGCGCGCGCAACCACGCGGGGCTGCGGGCATAGTCCCGCTTCAACTGCTCCGGATCGACGAACAGCCGCTGGCGCAGATCCGCCCAAAGCGCCCCTTCGCCCTGCACCTCGGCGGTCCGGCCGAGCGCAGTCAGATAATTTGCCTCGATCCGGCCGAAATCGTCCTCGGCCTGAGCATAGATCATTCCGAACACCGCATCAGCATCGCTCTTGCCGCGGATGTGGGGAATGCCCCAGTCATCGCGAATAATCGTCACCCGGGCTGCCTGCATCTCCCAACGCGCGCGTTCGGGGTCCGGCGCCGCGGCGGTCGTGCTCAGCAAAGCCAAGAGAAGCAACGGATTGCGCGCGCGCCGGATGAGCGTATCCATTGCCCGAGACTAGAACGGGGAGAGCATATGGCCAAGCACTGGTTGGCGATCTTGGCGGCGCTGGCGCTGGGAAGCGCGGCAGCGGCACAGACGACAGACGCGCCCGCCATTCTCCTCAAGCCGGCGGCAGTGTTCGACGGCATCGACGGGCAGGTGCATGCCGGATGGCAGGTGCTGGTACGCGGCGAGCGGATCCTCGCGGTCGGCCCCGCCCTTCCCTCCCCCGCCGGCGCGGTGGTGATCGCGCTGGACGGCGATACGCTGATGCCCGGCTTGATCGAAGGACACGGCCACCTCTTTCTCCATCCGTACAATGAGACGAGCTGGGACGATCAGGTGCTGCACGAGCCGCTGGCGCTGCGCACCGCGCGTGCGGTGGCGCAGGCCCGCGCGACGCTGCACGCCGGCTTCACCAGCCTGCGTGACCTGGGCACCGAGGGCGCGGGCTATGCCGATGTAGGCCTGAAGGCGGCGATCGATCAGGGCATCGTGGAGGGGCCGCGCCTACAGGTGGCGACCCGCGCCATCGTTGCGCTCGGCGCTTATGGCCCCAAAGGCTTTGAACCCGGCGTCGAGGTGCCGCAAGGCGCCGAGGAAGTCTCCGGGGCCGAGCAGATGGTCGCTGCGGTGCGCCGGCAGATCGCTGCCGGTGCGGACTGGATCAAGCTGTACGCAGATTATCGCTGGCGCCCCGGTGACGAGAGCCGTCCCACGCTGAACCTTGAGGAGATCAAGGCCGCCGTAGCCGCGGCGCACGACGCGGGGAGGCCAGTGGCGGTGCATGCCTCCACACCGGAGGGCATGCGCCGCGCGATCGACGCCGGGGTGGACACGATCGAACATGGCTATGGCGGCACGCCCGCGATCTTTGCCGTGATGGCCGCCAAGAAGATCGCGCTCTGCCCCACACTAGCCGCGTCGGACGCGACATCACGCTATCGCGGCTGGAACGGCGAAGATCCTGCTCCCGCCACGGTTCGCCTCAATCAGGAAAGCCTGCGCCTGGCCCTGCGCGCCGGGGTTCCGATCTGCATGGGCGGCGACGTCGGCGTCTATGCGCATGGCGACAATGCTCGCGAAATGGTACTGCTCGCGGCTGCCGGCATGCGTCCCGCCGAGGTGCTACTTGCAGCGACCTCCGGCAACGCCCGCTGGTTCGGCGAGGCGGGGCGGCTCGGAGCGGTGAGGCCCGGCATGCTGGCCGATCTCGTCGCCGTTGCCGGCGATCCCACCCGCGACATTCAGGCCGTGCGAGCCGTGCGATTCGTGACGAAGGGAGGCAAGATCGTGCCGCTGGAGCAGGCCAAGTGAGGGCGTTGCGCCTCGCGCTCGTCGCGGCTGCGCTGACGCTTCCCGGCCTGGCCGCAGCCGACCCGGAGCCAATCGCCGTCACCATCGACGTCGATGCCGCCCACGACGAAGGCCCGGTCGAGCCGCTCTGGCGCTTCTTCGGCGCGGATGAGCCCAACTACGCCACCATGAAAGACGGTCGTACCACGCTCGCCACCCTTGGGGCGCTGGCGCCGGATCGGGTGTATTTCCGCACCCATAATTTGTTCACCTCGGGCGACGGCACACCCGCGCTCAAATGGGGATCGACCGGGATCTACCGTGAGGATGCGCAGGGCAAGCCGATCTACGACTGGACGATCGTGGATCGCATCTTCGACACCTATCGTGCCCGCGGCGTGAAACCCTATGTCGAGCTCGGCTTCATGCCGGAGGCGATGTCGACTCAGCCCCAGCCCTATCAGCATGACTGGCGGCCCGGCAGCGGCACGCTGCGCACCGGCTGGGCCTATCCTCCGCGCGATTATGCCAAATGGGAGGAGCTGGTTCATCAATGGGTGCGCCATTGCGTCGCCCGCTATGGTCGTGGGGAGGTGGCGAGCTGGTATTTCCAGACGTGGAACGAAGCCAATCTGCCCCGTTACTATTGGGGCGGCACGCGCGAGGAGTTTTTCCGCCTGCACGACGCCGCCGTGCGTGGCGTGCGTCGGGCGCTGCCCGAGGCGCGGGTCGGCGGGCCGGACAATGCGGGTGCCGGCGACGATTTCCTCGCGGCGTTTCTTGACCATGTGAAGTCGGCGGGAACGCCCACCGACTTCCTGTCCTTCCACGCCAAGGGCCAGCCGGTGGTGGTTGAGGATGCGGGCGGCACCCATGTGCGCATGGGACTGAACACACACTTGCGGGCGGCCGACCATGAATTCGCCGTGATAGCCGCCGATCCGGCGGCAAGGACGAAGCCCATTATCATCGGCGAGTCCGATCCTGAAGGGTGCGCAGCCTGCCAGGGGGCGGCCAATGCCTATCGCAACGGGACCATGTATTCGAGCTACACCGCCGCGTCGTTCCCGCGCCTCCGTGCACTGGCGGCCCGACGTGGACTGACGCTGGAGGGCATCCTTTCCTGGGCGTTCGAATTCGAGGATCAGCCGCCCTTTGCCGGTTTCCGCCAACTCACCTCGGCGGGCATCGACTTGCCGGTGATGAACATGTTCAAGCTGTTCGCCAAGATGCGCGGCCACTATGTTCGCGCGACGTCCGACCGCGAGGCCGCACTCGATGCCGTGCTCCGGGACGGCGTGCGCGGCGATCCCGATATCGGCAGCGTCGCCAGCCGGGAGGGCAACAGCCTTTCGATCTTTGTCTGGCACTATCATGACGACGATGTGCCCGGCCCCGATGCCGCCGTGGCGCTTCGGCTGCGGGGCCTGCCGCGTGCACTCGCCCAAGGGGCGATGCTGACGCACTATCGCATCGACGCCGCCCACTCGAACAGCTTCGCCGCCTGGCGCGCGATGGGATCCCCTATCGCGCCGACCGACGCACAGCGTGCCGCGTTGCTGAAGGCGGCGCAACTGACGACGATGGAGGCCGTGCCCGAGCACTTGCCCGTCGGCGAGACCGGCGCCACGCTCAGCTTCCGCTTGCCGCGACAAGGGGTGTCGCTGCTGGTTCTGACTCCGGTTGGCGGCTCAGCCTTCCAGAAAGGCGGCGCGTTCCCCGGGCGTACCGTCGGGAAGCGCGCTTCAAGCCGCTGAAGGCGAACGCAGCGCCGAACGACGTGCAGCGGGCGCCGTTCTACGCCGCGGCGGCGCGGAGGGCTTATGTCGGCCATCCGACGATGGCCGTGGACTAAGCGTATACGGGTGGGCGGCACGCCTGCCAAAATTGCCGGGCGGGCCGATCCGACGGAACCTAGCGGGCCGCCCAGCGGATCGCATTGGCGAGAATGCGCCGATATGTCGGATCGTTATACGCTTCGGGCGTGTGGCCCAACGCGGAATAGAAGATGCGACCTTTGGACGACGGATTGATCCAGATCACCGGGTGTACGCCCATCATCAGCTTCGCGCCGGGACGGTAACTCGCTTCATCGACCCGCGCGAGCACGGTCATGCCACGCGCGGCGGGATTCGCATCAAAGGAATACCATTCATCGACCGGCGTCCAAGGCAGCTTCACGCCCGCCATGATCGGATGGCCTGGCCGATCGACGACGATCCACGCCGGCTGTAGATGGTCGGCGCCTCCCGGATGCCCGGTAAACGTCGTGCCAATCACCATCTTCTTGTACCAGGCATCGGTATGGCTGTTATCGCCAGCCGCATGCAACGCCACCACGCCGCCACCACGCGCGACGAAGCGGGCTAGTGCGGCGCGCTGGTCTGCGGTGAGGAAGTCCCCGCTGGCGCTGTTGAGAACGACCACGGAGAAGTGATGCAATTGTTCGTCGTTGAAGACCGCGGCGTTTTCCGTGACGAAGCTCGCGCGGCCCAGGTCGCGTGCGATATCCGTGAGCACCATGTTCGAGTGCGGTATATGCTCGATATGTCGCCAACCATTGGTCTTCGAAACGATCAACACCCCACGCTGCAATCCCGCAGGAAGCACAGGCGCTACGGCATCGTAGGTGGGCGCGGGCTGGTGCAGATCCGGCGCCGCCTGTGCCATTGTTAGAAACGCCGCCAACACCAGCATCTTACGCATCATGCAATCTCCTGGCGTCTCCATAGCGAGGATGGATGGACGAAGCGAGCAGGTGTCGACGGACCACCCTCATCGCCGGCACCCACGATGCCCACCCGATCCTTTTTCTGCGGCGGAGGGCACGGAAACGTCCGCTAGCCCCCCTTCTGCGCTGCAGGCACGATGTCCTCGGCCAGGAGACGATGCAGCGCCGCGATATGGTCGCCGTCTCGCGCGCCGTTCGGATCGGAGATCATCACGACGGTAAGCCGCAGATCGGGCACCACATACAGCATCTGCCCGCCATAGCCCCAGGCGAAGCGCACCGGATGCCCAGCCGCCTCTCCGATGAACCAGCCATAGCCATATTGGCCACCGCTCCATGGAGAGATGGTGCGCGGCGTCCAGCTCCGCTCTATCCAAGACGCAGACAGGATCCTCCTGCCGTTCGAGACGCCGCCAAGCCGGTAAAGTTCGCCAATACGGGCCAGTGCCCGCGGCGACAGGCGCATCTCGTTGCCGCCGAAGTAGATGCCCTGCGGATCGGCGGGCCAGGCGGGTATCGAGATACCGAGTGGCTCCCCCAACCACGCTCTGGCCAATTGCAGTGTACTCCTTCCCGAGGCTCGGGTGAGCATCGCCGAGAGCAGGTGCGTGTTGCCGGTGGAATACAGCATACGGCCCCCTGGCTCATCGACGAACGGCCGCGACAGCGCCGACCTGACCCAGTTCGAGCTCGACACCCACCTGCCGTAGAATTCGCCCGATGTGCGCTCGAGCCCGGCCTGCATCGACAACAGATTGCCCACGGTAAGATGCGCGAGCCGCGGATCTGGATTGGCTGGAGCCTCGCTGCGCAATACCGAGAGGACCGGTTGCTCCACCCCCGTGAGCACACCGCGATCGATGGCGATGCCGACCAGCGCGGACAGCACGGATTTCGACGCCGACTTGATGTTGACCGGCTGATCGAGCGGCGGACCGCCGTTGAAGCGGTGTTCGGCGAGCGGCTGCCCGTCGCGGAGTACCAGGAGCGCTCGGAGACGCGGCAGCCGCTGGGCAGCCGACACGGTCCCCGTCATGGTCTCCGCATCCAGGCCCTGCGTCGGCACTGCCAAGCGCGGATCGGATGCGGTTTGCTCGGCCGGTATCGGATCGACCGGTGCTGCATTGCAGCCGCAAGCCAACAGTGGCGGGAGCAGGAGAGGCGACCACCTCACGCAGCGATTGCCGCTTCCAACGTCTGCAGGAAGCGCGAGGGCGCCTCTACCTGCGGCGCGTGGCCAAGATCCTCAAGGCGGATCAGCCGTGCCCCCGGGATGCGACTTACTGCATCCTCGGCAGCCTGCGGCACGGTGCGTACCCGACTGCGCAGATCGGGGGGGGCGCTGCTCGCCCGGAAGGCCGTTTGATCCTGCCCGCCGATGATAAGCGTAACAGGCATCGCCAAACGCGGCAGTTCGGCCGCGACCGGCTGAGTCTGGATCATGTCGGAGAGCCGCGCCTGCGCATCGCGGACGATATCCCCGTCGGAACTCGCATATTGGCCCGCCAGCATCGCCACCCAACGGTCATAGGCGGGACGCCAGTCGCCATGGTAATAATTGCGTCGCTGATAGGCTTTGATCGAGGTCGCATCGGTTCTGGCTTCCTCAGCCCGCAACGTGCCGATGTCGGCATAGGGCACCCCTTCCGCCAGCGTGTCGTTGAGACCGAGCGGGTTAACCAGCACGAGCTTGGCGACCTGCCCCGGATGCGACAGCGCAAACCTTGTCGCTAGGATTCCGCCGGTAGAGTGCCCGACAAGGATCACCTTGCCCGTTCCGGCTCGCTCCAACAGCCTCTTGGTCAGTTCGGCCATGGCGTGGAAGCTGTACTGATAGCCTTCCGGTTTGGAAGATTTGCAGAAACCGATTTGATCGGGTGCGATCACCCGGAAGCCCGCCTCCGTCAGCCCCAGCGCGGTTTCATGCCATGTCGCCGCGCAGAAATTCTTGCCGTGCAGCAGGACAATCGTCGCGTCCTTCGCAGTGCCTTTGGCGGGCAAATCCAGATAGGCCATGCGGATGGGCCGGCCCTGCGACGAAGCTTCAAACCATCGAACTGGCGCCGGATACTCGAACCGCTCAAGATTGGCGCCGAGAGGCGCGGTCTGTGCCGTGCAAAGCGTGCTCCACAGCGCGGACGATGCGATTGCGGCGATACGGACAAAGCGGATCATCCAGCTGCAACGACCCGCCGGCGGGAGGGGTCCATGGTGCGATGCTGCAGTTGGTGAACGTACGGCCGCCGCTACGCGCTATGCGCCGGCAGCAAGGAGCGGCGCCTTACCCGTCGCGCACGACGACGAACGCGCGATGCCGTAGTGAAGAGCGCGATAGCGACAGAAACTGGCTGGGGCGGGAGGAGACGGAGCGGAGGGCCAATCAAGGCATTGAGGTGGAAGGATTTGCTTGCAATTTCGTGGGTTACGCCCCACAAACCTGCCCCACAAACCTGCCCCACACGACCTTCAGGAGCCCCGTAAATGGCCTCGATCCGCGCCCGCCACAATCGCTTTGAAGCGAAGGTGCGGGTGCCCCTAGCCCACCGGGAGGCCCACGATGGCCGGGAGTTCCTCTACCGCACCCTGACCGCCACCAGCCGGAAGGTCGCGCAGGTCGAAGCCGACGCATGGGAAGCGAGCCTGCGGGTGCAATGGGCAGAACGCGACGGCTTGACGCAGGATGCCCTTGTGAACCTCCGCCGGGTCTACGAGCAGACCTTGGCCGAAGCCACTGGCGGCAAGTTCGCGGTGCTTGCAGATGGCGTGGACCCGGTCCAGACCGGCATTGATCACGAGATTGAACGCATCGCGGACGCTATTCCCGAGGACGACGACCCTGCCCCGGTCAACGCGGCGAAGCTGGCGGCGCTGAATGACGCAAGGACGGTGCTGGCCGGGCGAAAGCCTCCGGTCCGCCGGGAGTTCGAGCCGTCGTTCTCGCAGCTGGCGTCGGATTACATGAAGCTCTGGAAGACCCAAACCGGCCTCAAGGAGACCAACACCGAGCAGCAGAAGAACGCCACGTTCCAGCTGTTTGCGGGGTATTGGAAGGATCGTCCTATCCGGCAGATCGGCAGGCCCGATGCGGCCCGGTTCATGGATGCGCTGCGCCATCTGGACCCAGCATGGGCGCGGTCGGCGGCGGCCCGGAAGCTGTCGTGGGACGACCTCCTGCGCACCTTCGGCGACCGCCCTAAGGGACTGTCGGACGCCACTCGGAACCGCCATGCGGCAACGCTTGGGGCGCTATGGGAATGGGCGAGTGAGCGCGGGTATGCCGAGGGCCGCAACCCATTCAGCGGTCATCGCGCCCGGCTCCGCAACGGGGTGAACGTGAAGGGCTATCGGCCATGGGAGCCGGAGGAGCTGGCCCGCTTGTTTCATCCCGGTCCCAAGCGCTCGGACCTGCGGGAAGTGATGATGGTCGCGCTGTTCAGCGGCATGCGCCTGGACGAGATCGCAGGGTTGACGTGGGGGCGGCTGAAGGAGGTCGAGGGCATCCCCGTGTTCGACATCCGCGACGCGAAGACACCAGCGGGCAACCGCCTAGTGCCGGTGCATCCGCAGCTGAAGTGGTTGCTTGATCGGGATCGCGGGGCCGCCGACGCACGTATCTGGTCAACGTTCAACCCAGAGGGGCCCGGCAAGAAGGCCGGAGCCGATGCCGGGCGCGAGTTCACCCGGTTTAAGCAGTCGCTCGGCTTCACCGAACGCTGTGCCGCCTTCCACTCCTTCCGGAAGAACGCGGTTGCGCAGTGGGAAGCCGCGAGCATACCGGAGACCGAAGTTGCCCAGATTGTCGGCCACGAGAAAAGGGGCATCACGTTCGGCGTCTATGGCGGTGGCGTATCGCTGCAACGGCGGTATGAAATCGTCGCGAAGCTCGCCTATCCGCAAGTGATCGGCGTCTGGTGAAGCGCGCCGATCTCCCTAGATTGTTTGAAGGGAGCTTCGCCTCCTCCATGGTCCTGATCTCCCGCCCCGGCCCGTTCAAGCTGATCCAGCGGCGCAACAAGCCGAAGGCCAGGAGCGCGCTCGGGATGCACCAGCCGCCTCTGTGTAGATCGGACCGACACAGACGAACGTAGCGTCGTGCGGCTCTCTGAGGAACTTTTCTTCCCGCTTTGCAGCACGGCTCAACCTTAATCGGATTAAGGTTGAAGCGAGAAGTGAAGCGGCCCCCTGAAAACTTTTGAGGGTCACCCTGTCTACGATACAGGGGCGCTGCTTAGGAGCGGGCCGCCTATCATCGGCTCTGCCAGAGCCAGCGGGCGACCATGCCGATTATCCCTCACTCTTGGAGGGTGTGGTAACTAGGTATAGGAATGACCTTCAAGATTCCCGAAGGTATCCTCCAGCTGCTCCGCAGGTTCCCCGCGAGTGCGCCTGTCAGTCCAGACCTCCTCCATGCCCACCGCTGTGGCCGGGTGTCGGGCCCATGCCGATTAACCCTCACTCTTGGAGAAGGGAAACCGTAAGTGTTCACTGTCAGTGGAACTGCAGGTTCCTGAAGGTCCATCCTCCTTACTAATCCCACCTAGAATCTCACCGTAAGACCCTCGGTTGGTCCGTTCGGGGAGGACGATGGATCGGCAGACCCACCGTCCACCCTCCGCCCCCTCCAGTTTCCATCGGCCGACCTCTCGCCTGCCCCGCAGGTGATCGACGGTCGCTGCGCGGGTCCGGTCATCTGTGGCGGGGGCCGGACCCGCATGCCCTTCTCACCGCCTCGCCCATCCCCTTTCCCGATTCCGGCTCGCAAGCCGGACCGGCGATGCTGCCCAGCGTCGCCCCTGCCACCGCTGCGCAAGCAGCCCGTTCAACCCAAAGAGACCTACCGCCATGTCCGATACGACCACCAACGGTTCCTTCGCCGTCGACGGCACGGAGTCGACGTTCACCGCCACGACTGCCGATTACACGCTGACGCCCGACGAGGAGGCGTTGGTCGCCGGGATCGAAGACCTCGACCCCATCGACTCCATCCCCTCGCCCGTCGTCGCCACCGGCGACACCTCCCGGTTCGCCATCGTTCCGCCTGTCACCGCGTTGCCGCCTGCCCTGCAGGAATACGTCCGGCAACAGCTGGTCGGCATCCCGCAAGAGCGCCTCGCCGAAGCGGAGCGCGGCGCAATCCTTGTCGCCATGCGCAAGAACGCGCTGGAGCTTCGGGTCAAGCAGGGCGCGGGCCCCGGTGCCACGCCGTACGCGCGAGAGCTTCTGGACATCTCGCGGGCCATCTACGACCTCGAACGCGAGTTCGACACCATCAGCGCCCAGCTGGCGGAGGTCGACCGCTACGAGACCGACACGGACCCGGTGACCGGCGCAGCGTCGCCCCGCCCGGTCTATGCCGTCGATGGCCAGCGTCGCCGGGCCCTGGAACAGCGGCTGGCCCAGATCACCTATGAGATCAGCCTCAAGGACGGTGAAGAGGGCCGCCGCCGTCTCGCCAAGGCCAAGAAGGAAACCGCAGAGTTCCTGAAGGCCCAGCGCGACCAGCTGGCCGAGGACGCGGAGGCGAGGGCCATGGCCGAGCAGATGAACCGGGAAGCCCGGATCAAGGCCAAAGCCGAGATGTACGCCAAACACAACCGCTCCAGCCTTGGCTAACGCCATGCGCAATGCGTTCGTCTGGTCGGCGCTTTGGCTTGCGATGGCCTGCCTCTGATGGCCCGCTACTCCTCCCGCGAACGCCGCTGGTACGGTCGCCGGTTCACGCCGCTGCACCAGCCGGTTACCGAGCCGGACGACCGCGAATGGCACACGCAACTGCCGAATGGCATGCTTGTGGTCGAGTTCGGCAACCCCGTCCGTCGCTTGCCCTGCGAACCCCAGCCGGTGCTTGTGAAGGGCTCCCTCGGAGCCGCGAAGGCAACGCCGGAGCCCTCCTCCGCAGAGGCCGCAACGCCTCCGTCTGATTGCAGCAAGTCGACGCAGGACCCCCGTGAGTGGAAGCCCGGCCTCGGTCGGGACTGATCCTCGACACCATCAACCATTGATCCTCCCCGCTCTGCCTCCGGGGAGGGTCGCCCATCAACTTGAGGCACCACGAGAGCATGACCGCCACACCACGCCCATCCGAGGCCCACGCCTCCCCCGCCACCCGCGACGATGCCATTGCGGCTATGTGCCGCGAATGCATTTACGACGACCTTGAGCCCGGCACGTGGCGCGAACAGTGCGCCGCCTGCACGGTGACCGCCTGTCCGCTTTACGCCTTCCGCCCGGTTCCCGACGTCCGCCTGCACGGCCGCCGCCTGTCCCGCGAGGACGCCGCAGCGCACGTGCGGGCCAAGCTTGCGGGCATCCGCCGGACGTCGCCGCAAGCGGCCTGAAACGAGCGCCAATCACCAGCCGCCGCTGGTGATTCAGCAGATCGCGGCTGGCTCAGGCCCGATAGCCCCACACAATCGACACCCCCGCCTGATCACCAGTGTACAGCGGGGGTGCCCCACCTCAACAGCAGGGCCACATGCCTGACGAGAAGTATTGTTCGGGGTGCGGACAGACCCTCCCCGCATCCGCCTTTTATGCGCGGAAGAGTGGTAAGCTCTCCAGCCGGTGCAAGAAATGCGTTTCGGCGTCCAACTCGGCGCGGGAGCGCGCACAGACCGCCGCCCGCAATGCTGACCCGGAAGTCATCCGCGCTCGCCAGCAGCATGCCGAAAGGGTGCGACGGGAACGGGAGGCCCGCGAGTTAGCCCGCCGGATCGCTCGCGAAGCCGCCCGAGCCGAAGCGAAGGCACGCGCCGAGATCCGCGCCGCCTCTCGCGTCAAGACCGGGGCCAAGCTCAAGGGCAACCGCCGCAAGGCAGTCCAGCCGGTCTCCCCGGAGGAAATGACGGCGAACCGCGACCGGGTTGATTACCTCCTCCTGCTTCTGTCCGACCGCCACCCGACCGAACAGATTGCAACCGAGCAGTCCTGGAACGCGGCGTATGCCGAGGTGGACCGCCTCTGGTACGTGTCGGGGGACCGCGAGTGCGTCACCTGTCATCGGCGGGTCGCTCCCACCGAGATGCTGCCCCCGATGCCCGGCAACGGTCGCCCCGGCATGTGCCGCCCGTGCGCAGCGTATGCCGAAGAAGAGAACCACCGCCGCACCTTCGGTCCGCTCATCGGCCCCCTTCAGTCCCGCCGCAAGCTGCGGATGCTGGACGGGACGTGGATCACGTTGGGCGAACTCGCCCGCCGACACCGCGTCCGCACCCAAGGCCGTCCCTTCACCACCGCCTCACCGGCGCTCGCCGCCTGACCCCACCACATCTGGAGCATCCACATGGCCTCTGCCCTGTTCGACGACATTCACGCCACCGCCCGCTTCCCGCTTGCCGCCACCGTCGCGGCGTTGAGTGCGCCAACGGATCCCCGCAGGCACGACTTGGCGCGGCGCGCGTCCGCCATCGCACACCAGCAGGGCTATGACGAAGCGACCGAGGCCCTACGCGCCCGAGCCGCAAGGGCACATTGAGAGGGAGGGCGCGCGCGAAATAGCAAACGCCCGCTGTCGGGGATGCGCGAATGTCTGAGAATGGGTGGTTAGCTGCCGTTCCGCTTTAGGTCAGCACAAAGTGGATAGCAGACAGTCTGCATGTTACGTCGGGTCATGCTCCCCGTTCTCCTCCTCGCTGCATCCGCCATCGCCTCATCATCACAGGAACCGTCAAAAGAGCAGCTTCATTCTGCGATCTGGGCGGACCTTCAGCTGAACGCGATGATTGGCAACGGCAATTGGCCTGCCTCGCTCTGGTATCAGGCAGGGAGCGACACCGCTCCCGACCTGCACATTCAGGATTTGACCTGCACCAAGGAAGGCTCACAGCAGCGTTGCTCGTTCAACCTGCATCGCGACGGGGGCCCTAAAACGGTGTTGGGCGAATCTGCCGCCGCCGACCTGGCTTGCTCCGCCTCTTTCTTCGCTGACGGCGAAGGCTGGTCTGTGGTGCATACACCTCCGCGTCATGCGGGTCACAGCGTGACCTCTATGCGGTGCAAGGCCGTATAGCGCCAAACGTCCGGTATTCGGCGCCGTCGATTGCACGTGAATGTCGGCGCTTGGGGCGATTGCGGTCATTCGGCAATCGTAGGTCTACTGCCCAGTTTTGGCGCAGAAATCCGAAGCGCCATATCGCTCCTGACGATTGTCGCTTCCCCCCGTCGGGGGGCCACATCCATAGCAGCCGCCTTCTACGCACGGTGGCCCTAGCTCTGCGGTAGCCTGGCTCGTGCACCCTTCGCGACGCCCCGGCGGGATCAGCCGCCGCCTGCATGGCTCAGAAGGTGTAACCTGCGCGCTAGGCGCAGAAGATATCTTGACGACCAAAGTGAGCTATGGATATGAGCTAGCCAACAGCCACCCCTAACTTCCGAGCCACCCATGTCGCACCGCATCGCCTACTACCGCGTCTCGACCACCGACCAGTCCATCGAAGCCCAGCGAGCCGCCATGGGTGGCCCGTTCGATCAGGAGTTCTCGGACGAGGGCGTTAGCGGCGGGGTGCTGGCCACCGACCGCCCCGGCTTCGCTGCGATGCTGGCAGCGCTCCGCAAGGGCGACACGCTCCACGTCTACGCGGTCGACCGCCTCGGGCGCGATGCCATCGACGTGCAGACCACCGTCCGTGACCTTCTGGCCAAGGGTGTGACCCTGCACGTTCACGGCATCGGCCCCATCGGTGAAGGCGTGGGCGAGATCATCATCGCCGTCCTGGCCCAGATGGCCGCCATGGAGCGCCGCAGGATCGCCGAGCGCACCGAAGCGGGCCGTATAGCCGCCCGGAAGGCACTTGCGGAGACCGGCAGGACGCACCGGGGCAAGGAGAGCCTTGGGCGTCCCTATGCGGCTGACGCAGCTGCGGTGCGAGAATGGCGGAAGGCGCAAAGCGCCAGCATCGCCGCGACGGCCCAGCATTTCGGTCTCTCGGCTGCGACGGTAAAGCGGTACTGCGCGGCGGGATGACTTGCTTCCGCTTTGCCCTGCTTTTTTCGGAGCGGCATGATACAGCACCCCTATGAAATTCTTAGCCCCCCTCCCAAACACATCGGGCGGGGGTAGCGTTCGACTATCCCCCGCTGTCGAGGCGGTGCGCTGCCGTCTCAACCAGATAGAGCGCCATGGAACCCGCAAGGTTCACGACCAAGTGTGCGTGCCGCTCTGCGATCCTAACGGGCCGCTTCCCTTTGCCGTGCGCGTCGCCAAGCCGATTTCGGATTGCACCGATGCCTTCAACAACCGTGACGCAACCGCCAAGCAGCTGTTTGAAGACCTGTTCGGTGTGCTGGGACGGGGCAAGGTTCAGCTTTTCGGCCGTGAGGCGATAGAGTTTCGGCAGATCGTCCCCTGCTCGGTAAAGGGGATCGTCATCCGTGAACTCGTCCAGAATATGCATGCACACGCTTTCAAGCAGCGTCCGCGCAGATGTAACCGCTCCCTCCGCATCGCCCGCACACCTAGAGAGCGCCTTCTCCCACACCCTGCCAACCTCGGCTGCGTCGTGACTGTTGAGCCTGTCTGAGATGAGGTCCGCCGTCGGACTCCCTCGCATCTCCAGCCGCTCCAACAGCGGGGCAAACTGCTCGCGTAAGAACGTCCGACGCTCTGCGTAGGAGGAGTACTCCGCTTTGATGAACTGCCAGAAATCGTCTGGGGACTGACATGTTCTCACGAATCTTGGCAGCAAGTCGCTCAAGGACGGGTTTTGCATCAGTTCCGCGCGGAGAACGCGGTACACGTTGTGATCGATAGTTCCGCCCGTCGCCTGCGACACCAAGCCGAGCCGGAGCGCCAACACCCGCTCAACCGGGTCAGAGGGCAAAGCCTCAACGGGATCAGGAAGGTCAAACATGGCCCGCTCCACAACCATGATTCGATTGCCGACGGGAGGTTGTACCTCGTCCCGCGAATCGGCGAAGGTTGAGGCGCGCGAAGTCATGCCCGCCCCCACAAACCTGCCCCACAAACCTGCCCCACACGAGGCCAATTTTAGGCGCTAACGACTTGAGAAAACTCGATTTTTGGTTTCTGGCTGGGGCGGGAGGATTCGAACCTCCGAATGACGGTACCAAAAACCGTTGCCTTACCACTTGGCGACGCCCCAACGGGAAGCGGGCTTATAGAGCCTCAGAACAGACGTTCAAGCCATCCGTGCGGATCCGGCGCAACCCCGCGCTGAATTCCAACCAGCTGCTCGCGCAGCCGTTCTGTGAGCAGGCCGGGTCCGCCATTGCCGATTTGGAATTCAAGGCCGCTGCCGCGCACCGCCCCGATCGGCGTCACCACCGCGGCGGTGCCGCAGGCAAAGGCTTCGCGCAGACGGCCGCTCTTGGCATCGTCGCGCCACTGCTCGATTGCATAGCGCTCCTCGCGAACCGTCACGCCGGCGTCGCGAGCCAGAGTGAGCAGCGATTCGCGGGTTATGCCGGGCAGGATCGTGCCCGACAGCGGGGGCGTGGAGATCGAGCCGTCGTCGAACACGAAGAACACGTTCATGCCGCCGAGTTCCTCGACATAGCGATTCTCGACCGCGTCGAGGAACACCACCTGGTCGCAGCCCTGGCGGATCGCTTCGGCCTGGGCGACCAGGCTACCGGCATAGTTGCCGCCACATTTGGCCGCGCCCGTGCCGCCCGGCGCCGCGCGGGTATAATGATCGGACACCCAGAGCGTCACCGACGGCGCGCCGCCCTTGAAATAAGCGCCCGCCGGCGAGGCGATGACGAGGTAGAGATACTCGCTGGCAGGCTTCACCCCCAGAAAGGTCTCGCTCGCGAACATGAAGGGGCGGAGGTACAGGGAAGCCCCCTCGCCTTCCGGAATCCAGTCGCGATCCGCCTTCACCAGTTCGCGGATCGAGGCGAGGAACAGTTCCTCCGGCAGTGGTGCCATCGCCATGCGCTCGGCCGATTCGCGGAAGCGGCGGGCATTCTCACCCGGGCGGAACAGCGCGGCGCCGCCATTCGGCAGACGATAGGCCTTGAGGCCCTCGAAAATCTCCTGCGCATAATGAAGCACCGCGCAGGCCGGGTCGATCTGAAGCGGCGCATAAGGCTGGATGCGCGCGCCGTGCCACCCCTTGTCCGCGGAGTAGCGGATTACTGCCATATGATCGGTGAAGGTCTTGCCGAAGCCGGGATTGGCGAGAATCGCCCCACGCTCATCGCAGGTGCGCGGGCTGGCATGGGCCTCGAATTCGAAATCCAGGATCGTCGCGTCTTCCATCACTCGGTCTTTCTCGTCCCCAGAGCCTCGGGTTGCGCAGGACTAGGCGCGGTGGCAGAAACGGTCAACATGGCTGCCCCAATTCCTGCGTCTCCCCTCTTTCTGCGCGAACCCGAAATCCGGCGCGGGATCGAGCTGCTGTATTTCGGCTATTCGCATCTTACCCGCTCGATCGACGACGGGCTGGCGCGCCAGGGGCTGGGCCGCGCGCATCACCGCGCACTCTATTTCATCGCCCGCAAGCCCGATCTGACGGTGAGCGAGCTGCTGTCGTTGCTGGCGATCACCAAACAGTCGCTGGGTCGGGTGCTGGGTGAGTTGGCGGAGCGCGGGCTCGTCGAAACGCGAGCGGGCACGCGCGATCGGCGCCAGCGGCTGTTGCGGCTTACTGAGGCGGGCACCAGGCTCGAATCAGACCTGTTCGAGGCGTTGCGCGAAAAAATGGCCGGCGCCTATTCCAGCGCCGGCCAGGGAGCCGTTGGGGGGTTCTGGGCCGTTCTCGAGGGGCTGATGCCCGAGGAGGAGCGCGGCCGGGCCGCGACGCTGGGGCGCTGAAGCCCACAGCGCCGCCGGTGTTCAGGCTACCTTGAAGCCTTCCTTGTTCATTGCGAGCGTGAGCGTCTTGTTCTTTTCTTCGCTCAGCTGGGCGCGGAGTTCGGGGAACAGCTGATCCTCCTCCTCGCGCATGTGCTTTTCCAGCGCCGCGCGGAATTCCTTTACCTTCTCCAGCCACTTGGGCGAGGTACTGGGCATGTTCTCCAGTTCGTAGAGAAACTGCTTCACATAACCATGCTCGGCGTTCAGTTCGTCGGCCGCTTCCGTCTTCCCGGCTTCGCGGAGCGCCGGGTAGATGACGTTCTCTTCCTCGATAGCATGCTTCACCAGCGCGTGCTTGATATGCGCGAGCAGCATGTTGCGGCGAATGGTCGCCTTTTCGTCGGTCGCTTCCAGCGCGTCGAACGCCTTGAGCACTGCCTTGTGCTCGGCCTTCAGTGCATCATCCCAATTGCCGGCGAGCGCGCTCGGCGCCTGCACCGCCGCCTTGCGGCCAAGCATCGCGAGCAGCCCCAGGGCCGCACCACCTGCTACCGCGCCGGCAATCACGCCTACGCTGGCGCCGCTGCTCGCCTTTGCGGTGTCCTTGCCGCTAGTCTTGGTATTGCGCTTGGTTTCGCCTTCGGTCGTCGTAGCCATGTCAGCCTCCGTCGATACGTGAATCGGAAGGCTTAACCGCTGGGAATTGCAGGCGTTCCGTAGGCGGTGGCGCTATTTGCGCGCTTCGGCCGCCATTTCGGCGTTACGCCGCGCCGATGCGGCAAGCGTCTCGCGCAGCAGTGCCCGCAACGCCTCGCCACGATCCAGAACGTTAAGCCCCTCGCGCGTCGATCCGCCGGGGCTGGCGACTCGATCCGCCAACACCGCCGGGCTTTCATCGGCGGCCGCCGCCATTAGACCCGAGCCTTCGACCGTGGCCAGCGCAAGTCGCTGCGCCTGATCCGCGGGCAGGCCCAGTGCTGCACCCGCTTCGGCTAGCGCGTCGACGAAGCGGAAGACGAAGCCGGGGCCGCAGCCGGCGAGTGCGGTCAGCGCATCGAGCATGGTCTCGCTCGGCACCCATTCGACCAGGCCAAGCGGCTGCATCAGCGTCTCGGCGGCGTCGCGCGCCTCGGCATCGTCGCTCTGCGTAGTGAGGCCGACAACGCCCTTTCCGATCGCAACGGGCAGGTTGGGCATCGCGCGCACCACGGTCTGCGCGCCCAGCGCCTCTGCAAGGGTGGCAACTTCCACGCCCGCGAGAATCGACACGAGCAGCGGCACGCCCGATACGCTAGGTGCGAGCAGCGGCGCCACGATGTGCAGCTGCTGCGGCTTTACCGCGAGCACAACCGTCGTGGGCCGTTCGCCCTCGGGCGGTTTGGGTACGTGCCGCACGCCTTCGGGAAGCACCGGGTTGCCCGAATCGATCACGGTGATCGCGGCCGGATCGATCCCTGCTCCGGCCCAGCGTCGAAGCATCGCGCCGCCCATATTGCCGGCGCCAACCAACCAGATCCGATCCAACAATGTGGTCATTGCCTGCCTCAGGCCTCGCCTTGCGTCTCGATCAGCGCGGCGGCGATCGCCTCGCTCGGCGTCTTTCCGCCCCACAATACAAACTGGAATACGGGATAGAAGCGCTCGCACTCGTCGACTGCGCTTTCCACCAGCAGTTCGGCCTGGGCGAGCGTGAGCGCCGCGCCCTCCTCGCCGTCGATCAGTGCGGCGTGGCGGAACAGCAGGATGCCGGTGGACGACCAGAGTTCGAAATGGCCGATCCACAGCTGTTCGTTGACCAATCCTATCGTTTCATAGACAAGTCCGCGCCGCTCCTCGGGCACGCGCACGTCCGGGAAGGCCATGAACTGCAGTACGCCATCGTCTTCGCGCCAGATCGCGCGGAGTTCATATTGGGTCCAGCTGCCCTTTACCTTGGCTACAACTTCATCTTCTTCGCGCTCATGCGTCCAGCCATGGGCGGCGAAATAGGTTTCGAGCATGTCGATGGGCGCAGCCGCGTCGCGGTCGAATTCCGCCTCGTCTAGCATGCCCATTCCGTTCCCGATCGTGTAGCCATGTCCGCTAGTGCCAAGCACGCGGACGGGGCACAAGCTTGCGCCTGCGCCCCGCCGCCAAAAGCTGTGGACAAGGAAAGATCAGCCGACGTCACGCATTCCCTTGCGGCGTTTCCATCGGACCGGCAGCACCGAGTTTGGCTTCCAGCGCATCGAGGCGCGCCTTCAGCGCATCGGCCTCGTCACGCGCGGCGGCAGCCATCGCCTTCACCGCCTCAAATTCATCGCGGGCCACGAAATCGAGGCCGCCGATCCACTCGCGAGCGCGTTCGCGCGCGCCGGCCTCGGCCTCACGCGCGACGCCGGCAAAGGTACCCGCGGCGCCATTCACCATCTTCACTAGATCGTCGAACAGGCGATTGTCGGTCTGCATGTCAAATATGTCCCACTCAAAGCGTATCGCTGCTGATTTGGGCACCCGCGGCGCCAGATGCAATGTTTTCTGCATCCGGATTGAGATCGCGGACCTGCGAAAACAGCACGCTGGCGAAACATACCCAGGCGAGGTAGGGCAACAGCATCAGCCCCGCGAGGCGCCGCACGCGCCAGAACGCGACCATCGTCACCGCCACCAGAACGGCCAGCGCGATGATTACGATCAGTGCCAGATCGATCATATGGAAACGGAAGAAGATCGGCGACCAGGCGAGGTTCACCGCGAGCTGGACCACGAACAGCAGGATCGCCGCGCCTCGCCCCCGCGCGCCCCGCGCGCTCAGCACTAGCGCAAGCGCCAGGCCCATCAGCGCGTAGAGGATCGTCCAGACGATCGGGAAGGCGATGTTCGGCGGCTGGATCGCGGGCTTGACGAGGGTCTGGAACCAAGGGTTCTCATCCCCACCCGGCGCCACCATCGCCGATCCGAAACCGAGCAGCACCACCAACGGCACCGTCACCAGCGCGCGGAGCCAGAAGCCACGGCGCAGTTGCGCCTTCGATGCCAGTGCGTTCACGCAATCTCCCCATTTGCTGGGCGTAGGCGCCCGTCAATGGCTGCGACCTAGGCGATCGGCGCGCGAATGAGAAGGTGCCGGCGCAGGCAATGGAAAGCGGAGGAGTCGCTCGGGCTGCTCCAAGCTTTTCCCAACCCCCGATCTGCCCGATTGTCAGCGCGTATCCCCTTCGTCTAGCCGGAGCCATGCACCTCACTGCCGAAATGCTCGCCTTTCTGCTCTTCGTCGCCTTTCTTGCCGGTTGCATCGACGCGATGGCTGGGGGTGGCGGCTTGCTGACGATACCGGCACTGCTCACCGCGGGAGTGCCGCCGGTGGCAGCGCTCGCGACCAACAAGCTGCAGAGCATGATCGGCACCGGATCGGCGGTGCTGGCCTTCCTGCGGGCCGGTCGCGTCGATGTTCGCGGCTTCGCCATTCCCGCATTAGGCGCCTTTATGGGATCCGCGCTGGGGGCGACGATGGTACAGCGGATCGATCCTGGCTTCCTGGCCGGGTTCGTGCCCATCCTTCTTCTCGCCATGGGCTGCTATTTCCTGCTCGCGCCGAAGATGAGCGAGGCCGATCGCCACGCCCGATTGGACCGCTGGGGCATTGCCGCGGTATGCGCAGCCATCGGCTTCTACGACGGGTTTTTCGGGCCCGGTACGGGATCGTTCCTGACGATGGCACTGGTTGCATTGGGCGGCTTAGGCCTAGTGCGCGCCATCGCGAACACCAAGTTTCTAAACCTCGCCACCAATCTCGCCGGGCTGCTAGCGATGATCGCCGGGGGGAAGGTCTTGTGGCTGCTCGGCTTTGGCATGGCCGCCGCGAATGTGTGCGGCAATCAGCTCGGCGCCTGGTGCGCGATCCGCTTCGGCGGTAAAGGAGTCCGCCCCTTGCTGGTAGTGATGTCGTTCGCGCTGACGATCAAGCTGCTGGCCGATGCGAAGAACCCGCTATGGCAATGGCTCTAGGCGCACCGCCCCGATCAGGAACTCCACATTGCCCTCCGGCCCGGTGATCGGGCTGCGCGTCACGCCCAACACCTGCCAGCCTTTGCCTTCCAGCCACGCCGTCACCTCGGCGCAGACGCGCTCGTGCACAGCGGAGTCGCGGACCACCCCGCCCTTGCCGACTTCCTCGCGCCCCGCCTCGAACTGCGGCTTGATCAGCGCCGCCAGCCGCGCGCCCGGCCGGGTGAAGCCCAGCGGTACGTCCAGCACCTTGGCGAGGCTGATGAAGCTCGCGTCGCACACTACTACGTCGATCGGCTCGGGAATGTGAGCAGGCGTCAGGATGCGCGCACTGGTCTGTTCGTGGACTACCACCCGCTCGTCCTGCCGCAGCTTCCAGGCAAGTTGGTTGGTGCCGCTGTCCACCGCGTAGACACGCGCAGCGCCGCCCGTCAGCAGCACATCGGTGAACCCGCCGGTCGAGGACCCGACATCGATTGCCACCACGCCGGTCACGTCCCAGCCGAAATGCTCGAACGCATGGGCAAGCTTGATGCCGCCACGCGAGACCCAAGGATGATCGCGCCCGCGCACCTCCACGCCTGCATCTTCGGCGAGCATCTGGCCCGCCTTCTCGATCTTGCGCTCGCCGGTGAAGGCTAGCCCGGCCATGATGAGCGCCTGCGCCCGCGTGCGGCTCTCGGCGAGCCCGCGGTCGACGAGCAGTTGATCGGCGCGAAGCTTTGCCATGCCATCCTTTAGGCGCGGGTCACGCCCCGGCGCAACTGCTCCTCCACTGGTCGCACCTGTATTGCCTATCAGAACAGTGGGAATTATGTCGGAGGTCCGGCCAGTCCCTCCCGAGGAGAGGATAACATGACGATCTTTTCGCCGCTCGATGATCGCTCGCCGATCATCCTTACCGTACCCGGCCTCGGCGGCTCCGGTCCGTCGCACTGGCAGACGCTGTGGGAGCAATCGCGGCCCGACACCCGCCGAGTCGAACTGGGCATGTGGGATACGCCGCATCGCAATGCGTGGGTGACCAAGCTCGACCAGGCAATCCGGGGTGCGCAGGCGCCGGTAGTGCTCGCCGCGCACAGCCTGGGATGTCTGGCGGTGGCCTGGTGGGCTGCGCTCGCGGGCCAGACCTTCGGCACGCCAGTTGCCGGCGCATTGCTGGTCGCGCCGGCTGATGTTGATCGCGATGCCGCCCCTGCGGAACTGCACGCTTTCCGCCCGACGCCTACTTCGCCTTTGCCCTTTCCCTCGATCGTCGTGGCCAGTAGCGACGATCCCTGGATCGCGGCCGATCGCGCGGCCGATCTGGCGCGCCGCTGGGGCAGCCTGTTCATTGATGCCGGGCCGCAGGGGCACCTCAACGCCGCGAGCGGGATCGGCTGGTGGGAAGACGGCCAGGCGTTGCTCGATCGCGTGCTCGACGTCGCTTCGGAGCGGACCGGCGGCGTCCGAACCGCCGCAGAGGCCCGCTCTCTGCTGGCGATTCACGCCACTGACGCTGCACAGGCCCATTATCTTGGCCGTCCGCAACGATTGAAAGCCGAAAATCCGACGAAATCATTCGAAGCCCGCTGGTAACATTCGAGGAGATAATCTATAGTAATGTGCATGGGCATGGCCGGGTGACGTACCCTAGAGCGACACCCGGCCTACCCTTTCGCGCTGCACTATACTGCGCCGAAGCGATGTGACGCACCGCGCATCCGTGCTTGCATATTTTGCAACTACCTTCTGTGCCGCAAACCCATCCATTGGCGCACAGCTTTGTCTGCAAAGACGCTCGCGCTGTGGCGATGAACGCCGGCCGTGCAATCGCAAACAAATTACGCGATGATATGTTGTACCTTCGCCCAGGGGTGTCTATATGCCGCCCATGTCGCTGACTCCCCCCATCGCTCATCGCGCCGCAATGGACGGGACCCTGGATCGGATTGCGATCGGGATCAGCGGGTTGTGCGTGATCCATTGTGTCGCGACGACGGTGCTGCTCACGCTGCTTTCCTCGGCCGGCGCGCTCCTCGATCCGCATATCCATGAAGTTGGTCTGGCGCTCGCTATTGCGGTGGGCGTGTTCGGATTGGGCCGCGGTATCCTCCACCATGGCATGATGGCGCCGGCGGTCATCGGATCCTTTGGCTTGGGCATCATGGCCGGCGCGCTGTCGCTGCCGCATGGCGGGTTCGAAACCTTCTGGACGCTCGTCGGCGTGTCGTTGGTAGCGCTGGGTCACGAGCTGAATCGCCGTGCGGGCTGCTGAACCCTCGCTGTTCGCGCAAACCCCGCCGCTTGCCGGAGATAGGCACAGGCCTTAAATCCAGTTCATGTCCGCGCATCATCATAATCATCACGAGCATCACGGCTCAGCCTTGACCAAAGCCGCCCAGACTCGTCTGGAACAGGCTGGCGAACAGTGGACGGCGATGCGCGAGCGCGTGTTCGAGGCGCTGGCAGGCTTCGACAAGCCCGCCTCGGCCTATGACATCGCCGAAGCGGTCTCCAAGGCCGAAGGGCGCCGGGTCGCGGCCAACAGCGTGTATCGCATCCTCGACCTCTTCGTCGGGTCGAACCTCGCGCGGCGGGTGGAAAGTGCCAATGCCTATGTCGCGAATGCCCATCCGGAATGCCTGCACGATTGTATTTTCCTCGTGTGCGATAGCTGCGGCCAGACCACCCATATCGACGATGACAGCATCACCAAGAATGTTCGTTCTGCCGCCGAACATGCCGGATTTTCACCCGTGCGCCCGGTGATCGAGGTGCGCGGCAAGTGCGGCAAGTGCGACTGACCTGCCCATTTGACCGTTCGACTTGGGCGTAACACTGCGCTAACAAACACCATGGCTGACCTACCCAAGACGCCGCTGCTCGACACGATCGACACGCCGCAGGACCTCCGGAAGCTCGCGCCTGCCCAGCTTCGCCAGCTGGCAGATGAACTTCGAACCGAAACCATCAGCGCTGTGGGTACCACAGGGGGCCATCTCGGCTCCGGCCTCGGCGTGGTCGAGCTGACCGTGGCGATCCACTATGTGTTCGACACGCCCGACGATCGCCTGATCTGGGATGTCGGCCACCAATGCTATCCGCACAAGATACTCACCGGACGACGCGATCGGATCCGCACAATCCGCCAGGGCGGCGGCCTCTCGGGCTTCACCAAGCGCAGCGAGAGCGAATATGATCCGTTCGGCGCCGCGCACTCGTCGACCTCGATCTCTGCCGCACTCGGCTTCGCTATCGCCAACAAGCTGAACGAGGCGCCCGGCAAGGCGATCGCGGTGATCGGCGACGGCGCGATGAGCGCCGGCATGGCCTATGAGGCGATGAACAACGCCGAGGCCGCCGGCAATCGTCTGGTCGTGATCCTCAATGACAACGACATGTCGATCGCGCCGCCGGTGGGCGGGCTTTCGGCTTATCTTGCGCGCCTCATTTCCTCTTCCGAATATATGGGCCTGCGCAGCCTGGCCCGCCGGGTGACGCAGAAAGTGTCGCGCCGCCTCACCGCCGCCGCCGGCAAGGCGGAGGAATTCGCCCGCGGCATGGCGACGGGTGGCACGTTGTTCGAGGAACTTGGCTTTTATTATGTCGGCCCGATCGACGGCCATAACCTCGAACATCTGATCCCGGTGCTCGAAAATGTTCGCGATGCCGAGCACGGCCCGATCCTCGTCCATGTCGTCACCAAGAAGGGCAAGGGCTATGCCCCGGCCGAGAAGGCGGCGGACAAGTATCACGGCGTCCAGAAGTTCGACGTGATCACCGGCGCCCAGGCCAAGGCTCCGCCAGGACCGCCCGCCTATACCAAGGTCTTCGCCGACGCACTGATCGCCGAGGGCGAACGCGATCCCGCCGTGTGTGCGATCACCGCGGCAATGCCTTCGGGCACCGGCCTCGACAAGTTCCAGGCGATGTTCCCTACACGCACCTTCGACGTGGGCATCGCTGAGCAGCACGCCGTCACTTTCGCGGCGGGGCTTGCGGCACAAGGGATGCGGCCGTTCTGTGCGATCTATTCCACCTTCCTGCAGCGCGCCTATGATCAGGTTGTGCACGATGTGGCGATCCAGAACCTGCCGGTCCGCTTTGCGATCGATCGGGCCGGGCTGGTAGGGGCCGACGGCGCGACACATGCGGGCAGCTTCGACGTGACCTATCTCGCCAGCCTGCCCAATTTCGTGGTGATGGCGGCGGCGGACGAAGTCGAACTCGTCCACATGACCCACACCGCCGCAATGCACGATAGTGGCCCGATCGCGCTGCGCTACCCGCGCGGCAACGGCGTCGGCCTGGAGCTGCCCAAGGTTCCCGAACGGCTGGCGATCGGCAAGGGCCGCGTGGTGCGAGAGGGCAAGAAGGTGGCTATCCTGTCGCTCGGCACCCGCCTTGCGGAAGCACTCAAGGCCGCCGACACGCTCGATGCGAAGGGTCTGTCCACAACCGTGGCCGATCTGCGCTTTGCCAAGCCGCTTGACGAAGAACTGATCCGCCGCCTGCTCACCACCCACGAAGTGGCGGTGACGATTGAGGAAGGCGCCATCGGCGGCCTCGGCGCGCATGTGCTGACGCTCGCCAGCGACACTGGCCTGATCGACGCGGGCCTCAAGCTGCGCACCATGCGCCTGCCGGACGTGTTCCAGGACCAGGACAAGCCCGAGAAGCAGTATGACGAGGCGGGGCTGAACGCCGCGCATATCGTCGACACGGTGCTCAAGGCGCTCCGCTACAACGAGGCCGAACTGGCCGACGGCGTGCGGGCGTAAGGAATTCCAAGATCCTCCCCGACACGGGGAGGATCTTGGGTTGATCCCACCTTGCACCTTCAACATGCACATGCCATGTACATGCACATGGCCACGCAGCTTCCAGAGACTCGCTCCAGCCGTGTCGTCGTGCTGGTATCGCCCGAGGAAAAGCGGCGCATTTCCGCCAATGCGGAAGCGGCGGACATGACGGTCAGCGACTTCATGCGCACCGCTGCCGAACGCTATACCGAACCCACCGACGCCGAGATGGCGCTGATGCGCGACCTGCTTGCCCAGCTCGAACAGGCCAATGCCCGCACGGACGCGGCCTTCGCCCAACTTGAAGCCGCGCGCACTGCCGCCGCGCAGTTCGACGAGGACGCCTATCGCGCCGAAGTTCGCGAGCAGCTGCTGGCCGACTCATCGATCAATTGGGACGCACTCTCCGCCGCACTGTCGGGCTGGGCGCGCCAGTGAGCTTCTGGACCGACGCGTTACGCGCCCTGCAGCAGGTTGCGCTCCTCCAGCACAAGGTCGAGCAGGCCTTGGCCACCGCCGACGAAGCCCGCCGCCACTCGATTGAGACGCGCGAGCGAGTGATCCGCCTGGAGACGCTGATCGACATCGCGATGAAGCGTCAGCCCGCGGCACCGCCGGCGCTCCCGGCCCTTCCCGAAAGTCCACAAGCCGGCAGCTAGCGCCCGCTTCCCCGAGCGCGTACATCGCGGTACGTGCTGAAAATGAACCTGCGCCCTCTCACCGCCCGCCCCCGTGCTCTCGCGCACTGGCTGTTCGTCGTCGCCGCGATGATCGTCGCAATGGTCGTGGTCGGGGGCATCACCCGCCTGACCGAATCCGGCCTGTCGATCACCGAATGGAAGCCGATCTCAGGCATCGTGCCCCCGCTGAACGACGCGCAGTGGCAGGCCGAGTTCGAGCATTACAAACAGATCGGCCAGTATCAGCAGCTCAATCAGGGCATGACGCTCGCCGGCTTCAAGGCAATTTTCTTCTGGGAGTATGTCCACCGCCTGCTGGGCCGGCTGATCGGCATGGCGTTCGCGCTGCCGCTGCTGTGGTTCTGGGTCCGTAAGCAGATCCCGCAGGGCTATGGCTGGCGCTTGGTCGCGCTGCTGGCGCTGGGCGGGCTGCAGGGCGCGTTCGGCTGGTGGATGGTCAAGTCCGGGCTCAACCACACCCGCACCTCGGTCAGCCATTTCTGGCTGGCGACCCATTTGATGACCGCGCTGTTTACGCTCGGCGGCATCGTCTGGACGATGCTCGATCTGCGCGCGCTCGCCGCCAACCATGCCGCGCGCCCGGCACGGCTGACCGGGCTCGGCGCGAGCGTGCTGGTGCTGCTCGCGATCCAGCTCTTCTACGGCGCACTGGTCGCCGGACTCGATGCCGGGCTGGTCACCAATCAGTGGCCGCTGATGAACGACCGCTTCTTTCCCGGAGTTAGCCAGCTGGGTGAGAGTCCGCTCCATGCGGCGCTCTACGACCCCGCCATTGTCCACTTCATCCATCGCTGGTGGGCCTGGGTTGCCGTCGTGGGGCTGATCGTCCTCGCCCGCAAGGCACGCGCCGCCGGAGATCGCCGCGCTTCGATCGCGATCCATTCGGCATTCGGCATCCAGATCCTGCTCGGGATTGCCACGGTGATGACCGGCGTGAACCTCCACCTCGCCGCCACCCACCAGCTGGTCGGTGCGCTGCTGGTCTGCGCCACCGTATGGGGCGTCCACGCCATCGGCCGCGCCCGGTGAGCGACACCGCCCTGCTCTACGTCACCTTCGCCAGCCGCGCCGATGCAGAGCGGGTGGCGGAGACGATGCTGGCGGAGCGGCTCGCCGCCTGCGTCAACATCCTCGCGCCGTGCACCTCGATCTATCGGTGGCAGGGCGGCATCGAGCGCGGCGAGGAAGTGCCCGCGCTGTTCAAGACCCGCCCCGCCCTAGCACTGCGCCTGCGCGAGCGGATCGCGGCACTCCACGACTATGACCTGCCGGTCATCGAACAGTGGCCGGTGGAAGCGGGCAATGTCGTCGCCCGCTGGATCGCCGACGAGACGCGCTGAACCTACAGGTATCATTTTACCCGTCAGCAAACCCACGCATTTCTTGACTTTCACGCCCCTTATCGTCATTGGGGCATCGAACGCGCTGCCGGGGACGGTGGCGCGTCTGCATTTCCTACGTGAAAGGTCACAGGCCATGAAGGCGCTGATGAAGACCACCAAGTCGGCCAAGCCGGCCGAGGTGGAGAAGAAGTGGCACATCGTCGACGCCGAAGGGCTCGTCGTCGGTCGTGCAGCGGTGGTGATCGCGAACGTCCTGCGCGGCAAGCACAAGACCAGCTTCACCCCGCACGTCGACTGCGGTGACAATGTCATCGTGATCAACGCGGACAAGATCCGTTTCACCGGCAAGAAGCTCGGCCAGAAGGTGTACTACAAGCACACCGGCTATGCGGGCGGCATCAAGGGCATCACCGCCGCCAAGGTTCTCGAGGGCCGCTTCCCGGAGCGCGTTCTGGAGAAGGCCGTAGAGCGCATGATCCCGCGCGGCCCGCTCGGCCGCCAGCAGATGCGCAACCTGCGCATCTTCGCCGGTTCGGAGCATCCGCATGAAGCTCAGAACCCCGAGGTTCTCGACATCGCCGGCATGAGCCGCAAGAACAAGGTGGGTGCATAATGTCTGACAACCGCCAGTCGCTTTCCGACCTGGGCGCAGCGCTGGGCCAGCAGCCCGCCGCGCCGACCGAAGGCCAGACCGCAGCTCCGGCTGCTGCCGCCGCTGCCGACGCCTATCTCGCCGGCCAGATCGACGAGCCGGCCGCCCCGACCACGCCGCTGCGCGCGCAGGAGCTGGACCAGTATGGCCGCGCCTATGCCACCGGCCGTCGTAAGGACGCCGTGGCCCGCGTGTGGCTGAAGCCGGGCACCGGCAAGATCACGATCAACGGTCGTGACCAGGAAATTTATTTCGCGCGTCCCACGCTGCGTCTCGTCATCAACCAGCCGTTCGGTGTCGCCGAGCGTGAGGGCCAGTATGACGTGATCTGCACCGTCAAGGGCGGTGGTCTGTCGGGCCAGGCCGGTGCCGTGAAGCACGGCATCTCGCAGGCGCTGACCAAGTATGAGCCGGTGCTGCGCGCGCCGGTGAAGAAGGCCGGCTTCCTCACCCGCGACAGCCGTGCCGTCGAGCGTAAGAAGTACGGCAAGGCGAAGGCCCGCCGCAGCTTCCAGTTCTCGAAGCGCTAAGCGTCTCGGCTTCGGCCAGGGAACTAGGGGCGGTCCGGCAACGGGCCGCCCTTTTTCGTTCACTTCACAGCGCGACGCTGGGTTCGCCCAGGAAGCGGGCACGCGTCGAAAAGCTGGCTCCGTCCACCGTGATCTCGTTGAACGACGGGGGCTTTTCCCGGGTGCGTTCGGACAGCGTACCGGCGCCGATCAGCCGCACGACTCGGTCGCGCATCCGATGTTCGATGTCGAAGGGATCATGGACGTGCCCGGTCAGCACGGCGTGGGCACCCGCCTGCGACAAGGCGGCCAGCGCCTCCGCGCCGTTGCGCGTACGGGAGGTGCCGCGCGTCCCCGCCTCGATCAGCGGATGATGGGCGGCAACGAAGATCAAGTCGCCTTCCGGTACCGCCTCCGCCAGCGCCAACGATTTCTGCAACGCCCGTGTGCTGACATGGCCCTTGGACCAGTTGGTGCGGAACTGGAACCGTGCCGTCGTCTTCAGCGGCACCACCGATACACCGCGCACGTCGAGCGGCCGTTCGATCACGCGCTCCAGCGTCCGATAGCGGCGATATGGCGTGGTGAGCCTTGCGAGCGGGTTGAAATAGGGAAGGTCATGGTTCCCCACCTCCACCGTCATAGGAACGCCCAGCCCCTCCAGCCATTCGGAAGCCGCGGCGAATTCGTGCGATCGCGCCCGCATGGTAAGGTCCCCGGTCATGATGATGGCCGCAGGCCGCTCCTCGCGCACCTTGGCCTCGAACCAGTCGAGCGCCGCCTGGTCCTCCCGCCCGAAATGGATATCGCTGACGTGGAACAAGCGAGTCATGCGGCGATCGCCTCCGTTCGCGTGGCAAGAAAGGTTTCCAGGCTACGTCCCGCGCGAATGCGCGTGCCGCTGTCGAGCGTCACCGGTTCACCATCGAACAGCGCCAGGACGGGGCGGGTTTCGCGCACGCCCAGGTGCTCGGTCTTGCGTTCCACCACCGCCTGGGCGGCGACCCAGTCGCCGGTCATCCACTCCCAGCCGAGTTCGACGATCGATCGCCAATCGCGCGCATCCACCGCGGCGACCTCCAGCCCTTCCAGTGTAGGACTGACGAACACCGCCTGATAGCGGTCCCGCATCCCGGCCACACCCTCGATGCGGACACCCCGGCGATGGAAGGTGTTCCGCCAGGCACCGCGCACGGCGGCGATCAGCCGCCCCAGCCTGCCGCTCCGCACCGCCTCGCGCGCGCGGAACCAGGTCGCGGCAGGCCCCAGGATTAGCCCGACGAACGCTCGATGCTCACCCGCGATGACATAGGGCAGCGCCACCCGCCGATCGCATCCATGTGCGGCGTGGATAATCTTGTGCGGATCGGTTTCATCGTGGAGCGCCTTGGCAAGCAGGTTCATCGTCCCGCCCGGCAGGATCAGGAAGGCGCCCTCCCATTCGGCAAGCGCCCGCAGCGCCGCGTTGATCGTGCCATCGCCTGCGAACAGCACCACGGTATCCACGCCCGCAGCATCGAGCGCGGCCCCTTCAGGCAGCGCGTCGGCTGGAAAGCGGGTGCGGCCCGCCAGAGTCAGGCCACGCTCCTCGAACACCGCTTCCAGTGCATCGCATTTCGCCTGGGAAGTGGTGCCCGAATTCGGATTGGTGATGAACCAGAGAGTCTTCATGTGCGCTCGGAACGCTTGAAAACGGATTTCGTCGCGCCGTTCCGAGGCAAAGGCCGCCGCCTGCTAGCGGCCCTGGAACATCGGACTGCGCTTCGCAAGAAACGCAGCGATGGCTTCGCGGCAGTCCTCGGTCTTGGAAGCGATGCTCTGGTGCGCCGCTTCGATCTCCATCGTCTCCGCCAGCGTGCCCGTCAGTGCCGCTGCCACCTGCTTGCGGATCAGGCCCAATGCCACGGTGGGCATCGCGGCCAGCTTGGCGGCCAGGCCCTGTGCTGATTCGAGCAGCGCGACATCGTCCATCACGCGCGTGATCAGCCCGGCGGCCAGTGCCTCATCGGCAGGCAACCGTTCGCCGAGCAGGGCCATTTCCAGAAGCTTGGCCCGCCCCGCCGCCTTGCCGATCAACCAGGTCGCGCCCGCATCCGGCACTAGCCCGATATTCGCGAAGGCGAGCAGCAGATAGGCGGATCGCGCCATCACCACGATGTCTGCGGCTAGCGCGATCGATGCGCCTGCACCGGCCGCTGCGCCGTTCACCGCCGCCACGATCGGGATCGGCAGGTCCGCCATCGTCTGGATCACAGGATGGTAATGCTGGCGCAGCGATTCGCCCGAATCGCGCATGCCGACGCTGGCGACCAAATCCGCGCCGGCGCAGAACGCGCGCCCCTCTCCGGTAAGCAGGATCGCACGCGCCCCCTCGTCGGCCGCTTGCCGTAGCGTCTCCGCCAGCAGGTCCAGCATGTCCGGCGTCAGCGCGTTCAACCGATCGGGGCGATTCAGCCGAACAATGGCGACATCGCCATTCCTGGAAAGCAGCACCGATGCGTCCGACATCCTCGTTTCTCCCATTTTCTGGAAATGGGATGCCTCGCCCTCTACCGCCACGCAACTCCATCGATGCGGCAGCGCGGAGGCAGCGGTCTCAAAGCTCTTTCAGCACCACCGCCGGATCGGCCAGCTGCGCCGGGTCCGCCACGATCCCCTCGGTCACCAGGCGGCGGCCTTGAACATAATCTCGGGTGGCGTTGACGCAATCGAGCGCGATCACCCGCCCGCCACGCAGATAGAGCACCGAAAAGGATCGCGCGGCCGGATCACCGCGGATCACCGTCGCATCATGGCCGATCGAAAGGCCCACGGTCTGCAGCTTCAGGTCATATTGGTTCGACCAGAACCACGGCACCGCGTCATAGTGCGCGTCGTGGCCGGTGAGCAGCTTGGCCACGACGTTCGCTTGGTCGTTCGCATTCTGCACGGATTCGAGGCGGATCTCCGCGCCGTCTGCGTAGCGGTTCACATGCAAGGCGCAGTCGCCGATCGCGAACACGTCGGGAAGGCTGGTGCGGCATTGGGCGTCGACCCGCACGCCATTGCCCCCGTCCGCGCCCGCCTCCAGCAGCGGCGCGACTTCCGGAACAATGCCGATACCGACGATCACCAGATCCGCCGGCAGCGTTTCGCCATTTGCGAGGCGTACGCCGCAGACGCGGCCGTCCTGACCGTCGAGGCAGTCGACCAGCGCCCCCATTCGAAGCTCCACGCCATGAGCGCGATGCTCCGCTTCGTAGAAGCTGGATAGCGACGCGCCGGCCACGCGGGCAAGCACACGGTCCATTGCCTCCAGAACGACGACATGCTTGCCCTGCTTGGTCAGCGCCGCAGCCGCCTCCAGCCCGATATAACCGCCGCCGATCACCACCACATGTTGGGCTGCCGAAAGCTCGGCGAGCAGCTGGTCCACATCCCGGCGCGTGCGGACGGCATGGACGCCGACAAGGTCGTGGCCGCTGCAGGAAAGCCGGCGCGGGCTGCCGCCGGCAGCCCAGACCAGATTGCCATAGCCGATCTCGCGCCCCTCAGCGTCCCGCACGGTCTTCGCTGCTGGGTCGACGGCGACGATACGCCGGCCCGGAACCATGGTTATGGCGCGCTCCGCCCAGAAGGCGGCCGGACGGATCAAAATGCGTTCGAAGCTCTTCTCGCCTGCCAGATAATCCTTGGAAAGCGGCGGCCGTTCATAGGGAAGTTCGGCTTCCTCGCCGACCATCGCCAGCGTGCCCGTAAACCCAGCCTGGCGCAGCGCGATCGCGCATTGGGCACCGGCATGGCCACTGCCGACGATCAGCACATCAAAACGTTCCAAGTCAGTCCCCTCCCGTACCTCAGTCTATATTGCTATGCACCATAGCAATATAGACTTGGCCGGCAAGTCGACCGGCCGATCCGGCGACCCCCGCCGTTTGAACCGCCTAGACCGTCTTATTCTGCCGGTCGACTCCTCCGGGATCGATCCGGATGAAAGCCGGCTGCGCCCTACGGAGGTCAGAACCGGAAGCTCAACCAACCTGCGACGAAGTCCGAATTGGAATAGCCCGCGTTGCGCAGGCCCGGACCCGCCATGAGATGTTCGTACCGGCCGGTGAAGGATAGTCTCGGCGTAATCGCCCACACCGCCTGCAGGCGGGCGACGTCCGCGGTATGGGCTCCGCGGACATTCTGCGTTCCTGGAAAAGGCTGGCCGCTCGCCCGATAGACGGCGTCGTGCACGTTCGCCCGCCAGGCACGTTGATATTCGGTGCTCAGCCGCAGCTTGGGCGTAGGCGAGAAGGCAAAGGTCGGCGCCACTGCCACCAGGTTGCTGGGGGTCAGGAACAGGCCGTAGCTGTAGTAGATGTTGTTGCCGAACGGGGCATAGGCGTTGCGCAGTTTGCCATCGCCATAGCCACCGCCGCCGCTCGCATAATCGGTGTGGAAGCCGATCCGTGGGGCTGTCTTGCCGCTCCCCAGTCGGACATTTTGCGCAAAAAAGGCGTGCCAGGCGTCAATCCGCTGGTCGAGGAAATGGCCCCATTGATGGTTGACGGACCAGTCGAGGGAGATGGGGCCTGCCTCGCCCCAGAAGTGCGTGCCAAGATAATAGCGGGTCGCCGGACCGATCCTGCCGCCCCAGGTGCCGACCTTGTTGCGTCGACGCCAGAAAAATGGGTCGAAATAGAGCTTGGCGTTACCGGTCAGCGCCTTGGGCACGACGAAACCCAGCGTCACGCCGGAGAAGCGACGCGCCGGATCGATCACGTCGTCATCGGCGCCCAGGTCGCCATATTGGGTCGGCTTCAGGTCGAACAGATCGACGCGCATCGTGTTCGATCGCGCCCATAACCGCAGACCGTTCAGCGTGTAGCGGATGGTGTTGTTGTCCCGTTGCGACACGAGCAGATTTGGCCCGTCGACGAACTCTTGGCGGCCATAGCGCGCGCCGATCGCGATGCCGCCCACCTCCCCCTTTGCTTCGGCGAACAGCTGCTGCACGGCGATGCGGTTGCGCAGCGTCGCAGCGGGCGCGCCGAGCTCGACCCCGGTGATGCCGCCATGCGCGATCTCGCCATAGACGCGCAGATGCTCGCCGATATGCAGGTCCGCGCCGCCGAACAGCCGGACGATGTCCTGCCGTTGGGCGCGGACCTCGCGCAAATTGGGATTGGTGGTGTGGTTCACCCGCAGCCGCGCCTCGCCCGAAAGCGTCACATAGACATCGCCGCCGGGCGTGAGCTTCACGCATTTCAAGGCGTCGATGGGATCGTCGCGCTTGGCGGGATCGCACATCGCGCGCCAATCCTCCGCCCAGCGCGACAGGTTGTAGCCGCCATTTGTTGCGCCGTCCCCGGCGGCCGCGGCGGGATAGGCGGCACCCTTGTCGATCGTCTGGGCGGCGGCGGGGATCGCCAGGGCGAGCGCGGGGGTGGCGCCCAGGGCGCGAAGCAGAAACTGCATGGAGGCGCTCTTTACTCGGCCGGTACGGCGTCGGCGGGGAGCTGGTCGACGCGCGTCGCGGTGCCGCGGAGCGCCGCATCGAGCGCGGTGCGGTCCAGACGGCCTTCCCAGCGCGACACGACCACCGTCGCCACGGCATTACCGATGAAGTTGGTCAGGCTGCGGCATTCGGACATGAATCGGTCGACCCCCAGGATCAGCGCCATCCCGGCGAGCGGCACGCTGGGCACGATCGACAGCGTCGCCGCCAGCGTGATGAAGCCGGCCCCGGTCACCCCGGCCGCCCCCTTGGAAGACAGCATCGCCACGCCGAGCAGCAGCAGCTGCTGCCCGATCGACAGATCCACCCCGGTTGCCTGCGCGATGAACAAGGCGGCAAGCGTCATGTAGATGTTGGTGCCATCTAGGTTGAAGGAATAGCCGGTCGGCACCACCAGCCCGACGATCGTCTTGGGGCAGCCCGCCCGCTCCATCTTTTCGATCAGCGAGGGCAGCGCGCTTTCCGACGAAGACGTGCCGAGCACCAGCAGCAGCTCGGCCTTCAGATAGCCGATCAGCCGGAAAATCGAGAAGCCGGCGAGCGCAGACACGGTGCCGAGCACCACCACCACGAACAGCGCCGAGGTCAGGTAGAAGGTGCCGACCAGCATGGCGAGGTTGGCGAGCGTCCCGACGCCGTACTTGCCCACGGTGAACGCCATGGCGCCGAACGCACCGATGGGCGCCGCCTTCATCAGGATCGCGACGACCTTGAACATCGCCAGCGATACATCCTCCAGCGCGCCAACGATCCGCTCGCCGCGATCGCCGATCAGGGCCAGGCCGATGCCGAACAGGATCGCGACGAACAGCGTCTGCAGGATGTTGCCGCCGGTCATTGCCGACAGGAAGGTGTCGGGGATGATGCCCAGCATGAAGCCGACAAGCGTGCTTTCATGCGCCTTGGCGGCATAGTCCGCTACCTTGCCCGCATCGAGCGAGGCGGGATCGATGTTGAGCCCGGCACCCGGCCGCACGACATTGGCCACTACCATGCCGACGACGAGCGCCAGGGTGGAAAAGAACAGGAAATAGGCGAACGCCTTCGCCGCCACCCGCCCCACCGCCGCCAGATCGCGCATGCCCGCAATGCCGGTCACGATCGTCAGGAAGATCACCGGCGCGATGATCATCTTCACCAGCTTGATGAATGCATCGCCCAGGGGCTTCAGCGCCTCGCCGGTGCCCGGCGCATAATGGCCGACCAGCACGCCGGCCACGATCGCGATCAGTACCCAGACATAGAGGTGCCGATACCAGGCACGCCGCTCGGGCAGCGGGGAATCGCCAGATGCGGCTGGGGGATCGACAGCGATACGTACCATGATGTCCTCTCCGTTCGCCCCGGTGCTTGCCGATAGGCTGGATCGCGCAAGCTTGCCCTCTCCATCGGCGCGGACGAAGCCCTACCACGTCCCCATTTTTCTATCTCTTTATCAAATACTTAGAGGGATTTCGCACCAAATGCTGCGTCAGAAATGACACAAGCCCCAAGGCCCGATGTGCAAGAACTTGCACATTGTGGAGCGGCGTCGGATAGCCGGGACGTGAAGAAGGGCGAATCAACTTCGGGCTGGCGCTTCTGGACGATCGCGGCGCTTATCGGCGCGGTGCTGGCGCTGGCCGCGGGGTGGCTCAGTGGCGAACGGGCGCGCGAAAGCCTGGTCGCGGGCACCCGCACCGGCGCCCAGCTCCGCGCCGCGTTGCTCGACAGCGAGATTGCGCGCTTCCGGCTGCTGCCCCTGGCGCTGAGCGATGATCGCGACGTCGTCGCCGCGCTGGCGGGCGGCCCCGCACGGCCGCTGAACGAGAAGCTGGAACGGCTGGCGCGAACCACCGGCGCCGCCGCCATCTACCTAATCGCGCCGGGCGGTCGCACGCTGGCGGCCAGCAACTGGCGCTCGCCGCAAAGCTTCGTCGGATCGGATTACCGCTTTCGCCGCTACTTCCGCGAAGCGAGCAGCAAGGGCGAAGCGCGGCAGTTCGCGCTCGGCACCGTCAGCCGTCATTCTGGCCTGTACCTCGCGCGGCGCACGGCCGCATCGGGGGTGATCGTGGTCAAGCTGGAGTTCGACTCGGTCGAATCCGCCTGGCAGCGCGCCGGCGGCGCCACCTATGTGGAGGATCCGGCCGGACTGGTACTGGTGGCGAGCAAGCCCGAGTGGCGCTTCGCGGTAGCCCGGCCGATCCTTCCCGCCACGCTTGCTTGGCTTCGCAGGGAGGCCGCCCTGCCCGCCTCCTCGGCGCCGCTCCTGCTGCCGCCGGTCGGGCATGACCAGGTCGCGGCGGCGGTAGCGACAGCGCAGCCCGGCTGGCGCCTTTCGCTGCGTCGGCCGATTGGCCCTGCCGTGCGTGCCGCGCAGCGCACCGCGGCGCTGAGCACGCTGATGGGCGTGCTGGCTCTCGCCGCGCTGGTCTGGAGCCTGCGCCAGCGCGCGACGCTCGCCCGCCGTCGTACTGCCGAGCTGGAAGCGGCCGTCGCGGAACGGACGGCGGCGCTGCGGCGCGAGATCGAAGAGCGCACCCAGCTGGAAGCCCGCGCCGCCGAACTGCGCGAAGGGCTCCGCCAGGCCAATCGCCTCGCCACGCTCGGCCAGGTCACTGCGAGCGTCGCCCACGAAACCGCTCAGCCGGTCGCCGCCATCCGCACCTATGCAGAAACCAGCGTGACGCTGCTAGAGCGCGGTGCGGTCGATCTGGTACGCGACAATCTCGATACGATCCGCCGCCTGAGCGACCGCATCGGCACGGTGACCGCGCAGCTGCGCGGCTTTTCCCGCCGACGTCCGGGCGAGATCCGCGCCTTGCCGCTGGCCGAGGCCGTCGACGGCGCGCTGCTGATCCTGAAGGAGCAATTGCGTCCGATCCGGCTGGAACGATCGCCGTTCGATCCGAACCTGCTGGTGCTGGGCGGCCGGGTGCGCCTGGAGCAAGTGTTTGTAAACCTGCTGCAGAACGCCGTCGAGGCACTGGCTGGCCAGCCCGATCCCGCAATCACGCTGTCCGTGCTGCCGGCCGAGAACGATGTCGTAGTCCGCATCTGTGATAATGGCCCGGGCATCGCGCCCGAAATCGCAGCCCGCCTGTTCACGCCCTTCGCCACGAGCCGCAGCACCGGCCTCGGCCTGGGGCTGGTGATCGCGAGCGACATCATGACCGATCTCGGCGGTTCGCTGCGCTGGATGCCCGACATGCCGGGCGCCTGCTTCGAGCTTGCGTTGCGCCGCGCATGAGCGTGCCGGTCGCTCTGGTAGACGACGATGCCGATCTCCGCGCGGCGTTGACGCAATTGCTCGTGTTGGCCGGTCACACTGTCCTGCCCTTCCCAGATGCGGCCGCCGCGCTGGCAGCGATAGATGCCGATTTTGCCGGCGTCGTCGTCAGCGACGTGCGGATGCCGGGCATGTCGGGCGTCGACTTCTTCCACCGGCTGCGCGCCGTGGATCCCGAACTCCCCGTGATCCTGATGACCGGGCATGGCGATGTCGCCATGGCTGTGGAAGCGATCAAGGCCGGTGCCTGGGATTTCCTGACCAAGCCTTTCGCCGGCGAAGCGCTGGCGGCGGCGCTGCAGCGCGCCGGCACCGCGCGCACCCTGGCGCTGGAGAACCGCAGGCTGCGGGCTGCCGCCGGCGAGGCGGATGTTGCACTGATCGGCGAATCACCCGCGATCCGCCGGCTGCGTGAGATGATTCCGCTGCTGGCGGATGCAGCGCTCGATCTGACCGTGGAGGGGGCGACCGGCACCGGCAAGGAACTATACGCCAGGCTGGTGCACCGCGCCGGCCGCCGCGGCCGCCACCGGTTCCAGTTGTTCGATTGCGCGATGGCGCCGCCTACGATCGTCGACCGCGAGCTCTTCGCGCGCGGCGGCATCCTCGCCCGCGCCGACCGAGGTACGCTGTTCCTCGACAATCTCCACCTCGCCGAACCCGCGCTCCAGCATCGGCTCGCCCAGTTCGCCGAGACGCGGACGGTCGCAACCGATCAACGCGATCCCGATCCCGTCGACGTACGGATCATCGCGACGATCGCCGAGGGCGCCGCGTCGGCGGTGCCACCGTCGCTGTACCATCGCCTGGCGGGCGTCCCGCTGCGGATGCCGGCTCTGGCCGAGCGACGCGAGGACGTGCCGCTGCTGTTCGCCCATTTTGCCGTTCAGGCGGCAGAGCGGCATCGCCGGCCGGCCCCGGCGCTATCGGCAGCGGCGCACGCGGCGGCGGAGCGGGACTGGCCAGGGAACGTCCGCGAACTGGAGCTGGCAGCGGAGCGGTTCGTGCTGGGGCTCGACATGACGTCTGATACAGGAGCAGCAGAGGGGCAGGCAACGCTGCCCGAGCGGCTGGAGGCGTTCGAGCGCGCTGCGATCCTGGACGCCATCGCTGTCGCGCAGGGCGAAATCAACGTCGCGATCGCCGCGCTCGGCCTGCCGCGCAAGACCTTCTACTATCGCGTGAAGCGGCTGGGGATCGATCTGCGCAGCGCGCGGGGGCGATAGGCGAGCATGCGAAAAGGCGCCCGCTGCCCCGTGCAGCGAGCGCCCTTTGCGTCAGGCCAGGCAATCAGCGGCCGCCGCGGCAATCGCCGCCGTCCACCGCGCGTCCGGCCAGCGCGCCAACGCCTGCACCGATGATGGTACCGGTGCCGCTGCGGCGATAGGAGCTGCCGCGGCCAATTTCGCCGCCGAGCAGGCCGCCGGCGATCGCACCTAGGATCGTGCCGGTGGTGCCGTCGCTGCAGCGCTGGCGATAGTTGCGGTCGCGATAGGCATAGCGCGGACCGTCGCCACGATAGTCGCGGTACTGACGATAATCGCGCACGTCCCGATATTCGCGGTAATCGCCACGATAATCACGGTCGTAGCGGCTATAGCCGTCGCGATAGCCATAATCTTGGGCAGCTGCCGGAACCGCGGCAACCGTTCCGGAAATCAGCGTGGCTACCATGGTGGCGCCGATCAGAAACTTCTTCATCTTCTCGTCTCCTCGCGGGGCGCTTGTGCCGCCGTCTGAAGCCTGATTCGCATATTTCAGATGTTGCGAGCCTGAATGCGCTCGTTAGCTCGCGTTCATCCCAGCGCGGGGCCGTTGCGGAACCAGAAGGTTTCGACATCGTTCCGCTTTCAACAGGAGGAATTCCGCCCATGCACGATTTCGGTATCCGGCGCGCGTTGGAGAGCGTTCGCCTGGTCTATCGCCCGCGCGAGACGAATCTTTGCCCAGGCTGCGGCCAGTCGCACTGGATGATAGGGCGGATGACCGCAGAGTGCGCCCATTGCGGCACCGCGCTGCCGCTGCACGCCGGTGCCTCGGGGGGACACAGCGCCCTTAGCAGTCGCGCTGCCAATGGCAGCTCCCCGCTGGCCGCATGACGAGTATCGCCTCCACCACGCCGATCGAGCGGATTGCGCGCGTGATCGCCGCCGAAATGCTCAGCCCAAATGCGGAAGGTTCCGGCGACCTCGGTCGACCGGTGAGCGAGGTCGTCGACACGATCTGGCCGCGCGAAACCGAGCGTGCTCTTGCGGTCCTGCGCACCCTGCGCGAGCCCACGCCCACGATGATCCGGGCCGGGGAAGCAGCTGGCACCGACCCGGCGCACATCTGGAGCGCGATGGTGAACGCCGCGATCGCCGAACGCCCAGCTACCGACGGCTGAGCATTCCAGCGGTTTGTTCGGGCCGCAGCTTTCGCTATGGGCAGTGGCATGCATGATGCCCCGCTCACCCTGTACAACTCGCTTTCCCGTTCGCTCGAGCCGTTCCGGCCGCTGGATCCTGAAAAGGGCGTGCGCGTCTATTCGTGCGGGCCGACGGTGTACAACTATGCCCATCTCGGCAATTTGCGCGCTTATGTGTTCACCGACACGCTGAGCCGGGTGCTGCGGTGGAAGGGCTATCCGCTCACCCATGTCATCAACATCACCGATGTCGGCCATCTGACGTCGGATGCCGATGCGGGCGATGACAAGATGGAAGCGGCCGCGCGCGCCCAGGCCAAGAGCATCTGGGACATTGCCGCGCATTACACCGCGGCGTTCAAGCAGAATATCCGCGATCTCAACATCGACGAGCCATCGCGCTGGTCGGTAGCTACCGATCATATCCAGCAGATGATCGCCTTTGCGGAGAAGATCGCGCCGCAGCATTGCTACGAGCTGGAGTCGGGCCTTTATTTCGACGTCTCGACCGTGCCGGAATATGGCCGCCTCGCGGGCGCGGCCGATGATGCGGCGGAAGGGCGAATCGACCCGGTGGATGGCAAGCGCCACCCGCAGGATTTTGCGATCTGGCGCAAATCGCCCCCGGGCGAGCAACGCCAAATGGAGTGGGAGTCGCCCTGGGGGCGGGGTGCGCCGGGCTGGCATCTCGAATGCTCGGTGATGAGCATCCAGTACCTGGGTGCTCCGTTCGACATCCACACTGGCGGCATCGATCATCGCGAGATCCACCATCCGAACGAAATCGCGCAGAACCAGGCCTATTGCGGCTGCGGCGACAGCGGCGCGAAATTCTGGATGCACAACAACTTCCTCGTCGATCGCAGTGGGAAGATGTCGAAGTCGAAGGGCGGCTTCACCACGTTGCAGTCGCTGATCGATGCGGGCGTGCATCCCCTCGCCTACCGCCTGCTGTGCCTCCAGGCGCAGTATCGCAGCGAGCTGGAGTTCTCCGCCGACAATGTGGCGGCGGCACTCACGCGCCTGAAGCGGCTGGTGATGACGGTGACGGCGCTGAAGGCACGGGCCGACGGCGAGGGAACGGTGCCGGCGGCATGGCTCGAGCGGTTGGACGCGGCGGTTTCGGACGATCTCAACACTCCCAAGGCACTACCGGTGCTTGACGAAATGTTGGCGGACAAGCGCACCTCGCCGGCCGATCGGCTGGCCGCGCTGGCCGAGTTCGACAAGGTGCTGGGCCTGCGGCTGACCGATCTGACGCGCGAGGAACTGCGCGTACGGCCCAAGGGCGCGACGATCACGCCCGAAGAGATTGGCGACCTGCTGGTCGAGCGCAAGGAAGCGCGGGTGGTGAAGGATTTCCAGCGATCGGACCGGATACGCGACGAGCTGATGGCAGCGGGGATCGACGTGATGGACGGGGATCCGCTGGGGTGGGACTGGAAGCCTGCGCTGCAGGGCTGAGCCGTACGCTCAGCCCTCCTGCCCCGCGCTCCCGATCGAGCGATCGACCAGCCCGGTGCGCATCATCCACCAATAGAGCGCAACGCCGGGCAGCGCGATCAGGGTGGTGAACAGGTAGAAGTCGATATAGCCCATCGCCTTGATCAGGCTGCCCGCCGTCGTGCCGGTGACGAACCGGCCGACGATGCTGGCCCCGGCGGAGATCAGGGCGTATTGCGCGGCGGTGAAGCGCAGGTCGGTGAGCGCCGAGAAATAGGCGATCACCACGACACCGCCGATGCCGCTGGCGATGTTCTCGAAACCGATCGCCGCGGCCATGCCGATATTCGAATGCCCCGCAGCCGCGAGCCCGGCAAAGCTCAGGTTCGAAACCGCCATCAGCACCAGA
Source organism: Sphingomonas sp. HT-1 (assembly GCF_048568905.1). GTDB lineage: Bacteria > Pseudomonadota > Alphaproteobacteria > Sphingomonadales > Sphingomonadaceae > Sphingomonas. The sequence goes on from NZ_CP183770.1 coordinate 1,024,580, forward strand.
CTGAGCATCACCGATCGCTTCATCCCCATGCGGGCATAGAGCATGCCCCCGAGGAAGATGCCGAGCATATAGGCGAGAAAGCCCAGCGAGACGTCGTAAAAGGCGATCTCGTCGTTGCTGAATCCCAGATCGTTGAACAACAGGCGGAAGGTCAGGTTGGCTAGCGTGTCACCGATCTTGTGCACCACGATGAACAGCAGCACGATCAGCGCGCCTTCGCGGGCGAAGAACTGGACGAACGGCCTCCAGATCGCAGCGGCGACGGTGGCGATGCTGCGCCGTTCGGCCGGCTCGCGGCGGCGTTCGGGTTCGCCGACGATCAGGCCGGTGAGGATCGCCGGCAGCGCGAACACGGCGCAAGCGCCATAGCCGAGCGCCCACCCTGAGCGTCCCGCGACGACCAGCGCGATCGCCCCCGCCGCGACCGATCCGATCCGCCATCCATATTGCGACATGCCAGATCCGTAGCCGAGTTCATGCGGCTGCAGCACTTCGATGCGGTACCCATCGATCACAACATCATAACTGGCGCCCGCCCCGCCCATCAACACCGCCGCGGTCACGGTGGGCCAGATATTCGCTGGGTCCGGTACCACCAGCGCCAGGTTAATTGTCGCTGCAACCACCAGGGCACCGGCAACGATCAGCCAGGAGACGCGCTGCCCCAGCCGGCCGAGCAACGGGATCGGCACACTATCGACGATCCACGCCCATAGGAACTTGAAGTTGTACACCAGGATGGCGAGCGTGAAGGCCGTTACGGTAGACTTGTCGATCCCGGTCTGCGCCAGCCGCGTGGTAAGCGTCGCGCCGATCATGGCGAAGGGGAAGCCGGAGGAGACACCGAGCGCGAAGGATGCCAGCGGGCCCTTTGCGAAATAGGGCTGCACCCCGTCCGGCAGTTCGCTGCGCCAGTCCGCAGGCGCAGCCTTCCGGGCAAGCACGAACGCCGCGATCAACGCCGCCAGCGCCGCCGCGGCGCCCCAGCCAAGCGACAGCGTCGCGCCCTTGAGCGTCTTGGGCGGCGACAGCACGGGAAACAGCGTCGCAAGCACCAGCACGACAGCCCCCACGGCGCTGCCCGCCATCAACAGGCTCGCGCCCGCTCTACCGCGCAATGCCAGACTCAATCCCAAGGCGAGCGCGATTGCGAGCAGGCCGAGTATGAACGTCATTGAAGGCGGAAGCGCCGCGGCTCCGTTGCTCGACCCGGCGACGAAAGCATAGCCGGCCACTGGCGAGGCACCGCCGCCGGGCAGCAGCATGTATGCCCAGGGCGCCAGCAGCAGGAGCAGCGCGGCGGTAACCATCAGCTGGGCGAGCGGGATCAGCGGCGTTCCCCCGCCGGGGCGAAGATTTGGTGCTTGTTCGTTGGCCATTCGGGGAGGAAACTAGCCGAAAATTCGGGAGAGGATAGCCATGAACGCACCTACCGAAGGTCAACGCGCGCTGGCCGCAGCGCTGACCAGGGGCGTCGACGCCGATCGCGCGCCGATCACTCATGTGAAGGCCAGCGCCTACACCTCCCTTGAGCGCTTCACGGCGGAACAGGCCGCCATCTTCCAGCGCGCGCCACTGGTGTTGGCGCCATCTGCATTGCTGCCCAACCCGGGCTCGGCGATCCCGCACGACGGGTTTGGCAAGCCGCTGCTGCTCACGCGCGACGCGCAGGGCGTCGCACGGGTGTTTCTCAACGTCTGCCAGCATCGCGGCACCCGACTGGTGGAAGGATGCGAGACAGTAAAGGCGAATCGCCTCGTCTGTCCCTATCATGCCTGGAGCTACACGCTGGACGGCCGCCTCGCCGGTCTGCCGCGCGCCGATGCGTTCCCGGAGCTTAACCGGGCAGACTATGCGCTGCGCCCGCTGCCCACGCACGAAGCAGGTGGCCTGATCTGGTTCGCCTTCGACGCTGCGGCGGATTTCGCCCATGCCGACGCCTTGGCGCAGGACTTCGCCGCGTTCGACCTTGCCGGCCAGTATTGCTTTCGCCGCCGCATGCATCGTGTGGCCGCCAACTGGAAGCTGGTGATGGATGCGTTTCTGGAAAGCTATCATATCCAGCGGCTTCACGCCGAAACCATCGCAGGGTTCTTCCACGACGGTGTCTCGGCCGCCGATCGGATCGGCCCGCATCAGCGCTCCGCCGTCGGCCGAACCGCGAGCCTTGCCGAACTCGCGGCGCAGGACTGGCCTACACTGCGAGGGGCGATAACCTATACCTATCAGATGTTTCCCGGAGCGGTGCTGGCGGTGAGCCCCGACTATATAAACCTGATGGTGCTGATGCCGCAGGCGGTCGACCAGGTGCTGGTTGAGAACTTCATGCTGATCCCCGCGCCGCCCGCAAGCGAGAAAGCGCGGGACCATTGGGAGCGAAGTTGGCACTTGCTCGACGAGGGCGTATTCGCGGGCGAGGATTTCCGTGCGTGCGAACTCGGCCAGCAGGGCCTCGCCGCAGGCGCGGTCGAGCACGTCACGCTCGGCAGTCTCGAACAAGGGGTGCGGCACTTCCACGACGTGGTCGAAGCCTGGCTCACTCGCGCCGACGCGTCGGAAAAAAGCGCCGTATTCCCTTTCCGGCAGGCTGCCGTTCAGAATTCGGCGCTATAGTCGGGTCATCGAGAAAAGGAGTATCCCATGCCCCGTTCCACTAGCCGCAGCATCGCCCGCCCCCAGCCGGCTTCGCCTTCGGAAGCGGTCGCGCGGCTGGCCGTGCTCGCATCGGTCTTCGCGTGGGCGGGCGTAGTCGTGGAGTTGTTCCTCCACTAACCGCTCGGATCGAGGAACAGACTGAAGCTGTGCGGCAGTCGTTTGGGTGCCGCGCCGCCGCTCAACACCGAGTCGATCGCGTCTATCGCCGCTAGCAGATCGCGCTGAGGATAGGGTTTGCCCAGACAGCCGGCGGCAAGCGCCCGTGCGTCCGCCGGGCAATTGCCGGTCACGAACAGCACTGGCAGCCCTCGCGCATAAGCGGCCCGTGCCACCTCCACGCCGCTTCCATCGGAAAGGCGGATGTCTGCAAGCACCAGATCGAGCGGCGCTCCCGCCTCCACGATCCGAGTCGCGTCGACGACTGAATCCACCGTGGCGACGATGGTGAAGCCCGACTCGCGGAGGAAATGCTCGGTATCGAACGCCACTAACGGCTCGTCCTCCACCACGAGCAGGTGTTCGATCCGCCGCTTTTTCCTCCCGAACAACATTCGTTCCGGCCCCAAATCAAAGTCTTGCCCGTGCGCCTAACGCGCAACTTACCTTCGCGCACCGTATAAATTTTTGCTCGGCGAAGCATAATCGCTATATCGCCGCGGTGTCTGTATCCACTCCCCCGAAAACGGCGGGCGCGTCCCAGCGTATCGCCAAGCTTCTCGCCCGCGCCGGCATCGCCTCGCGCCGCGAAATCGAACGCATGATTGCCGAGGGCCGCGTCGCCCTCAACGGCACCGTTCTCGATACCCCTGCAACCCTGCTCAACTCGCTTCACGGCGTCACGGTCGATGGCCAGCCGGTGGCGGAAGCTGCCCCGGCCCGACTGTTCCGCTATCACAAAGCGGCGGGCCTGCTCACCGCCGAACGCGATTTCACCGGCCGGCCGACCATCTACGATCAAATGCCCGAAGGCTTGCCGCGCGTGATTCCCGTCGGGCGGCTCGATCTCAATACTGAAGGACTGTTGCTGCTCACGACCGACGGTGAGCTGAAGCGTGAGCTCGAGCTGCCGTCCACTGGCGTGGAACGCAGCTATCGCGCCCGCGCATACGGCCAAGTGAGCCAGGAGCAGCTTGAGGATCTGATGCTCGGCATCGAGATCGAAGGCGTGCGCTATGGCCCTATCAACGCCAATATCGAACGGCGAACCGGAGCAAATCTCTGGATCGAGATGACGCTGACGGAGGGCAAGAACCGCGAAGTCCGCCGCGTCCTGGAATATCTGGGCCTCCAGGTCAGCCGCCTGATCCGCACTCGCTATGGCCCCTTCTTTCTGGGTGACCTGCCGCCCGGCGACGTCGATGAGATCCGCCAAGCGGATCTGATCACCTTCCGCACCGTGCTTTCCAAGCCGGGCGGCGGCAAGGCTGCGTCGAACCTCCAATTCGCCGTTCGCCAGCGCGTGATCGAGCCGGTAGAGAAGCCGAGTAAGGTGGAGCCAGAGGGCCGTCGCCGGATCGCAAAACCGGCCGCGGCACCGGCCGCAAAGAAACCCGTTTTCACCCCCCGCGCTACGCCCGAGGCGAAGGCGAAGCCCGGCGCACGAACCCCTGGCCGGCTTTCCGCACGCGAGGGCACTGCCGATCGGGTTGGCAATCCGGCACGCGCCGGGCGCGCCAAGGCATTCCGGGACAATCGCGAGCCGCGCGAGACGCAAGGCATGGAACGCCCCTGGGCCACGCGTGACGATCGCCGCACTCGAGAAGGTACGGAACGCCCGCGCGGAGAGCGGCCACAGCGTAGTGGCCCCGTTGGAGGCGCAGGCGAGCGTCGCGCTGCGCATCCTCGGGCCGAGGGCGAAGAGCGGCCGGGCAGCTTCCGCTCGCAGCGGACCGGCGGTGAACGTCGGCACGACGAGGCGGGACGCCCCAGGGCTGACCGCAGCGAACGCAGCCGCGGCGCACCGTCCTCTCGATCAGGCGAGCCGGAACGGCCACGGAGCGGCCCGCGCACGCGTCCCGGCGGTGATAGCGCCGACCGGCCACGGGGCGGACCGCGCCCGCCCCGGCCAGGCGGCGGCGATCACCCGCGCGGCCCGCGTCCGGGCGGTCCCGGCAAGCCTGCCAGGCCGCCACGGGGGCGCAACTGATGCGGATCATCGCTGGTGAATGGCGAGGTCGCCCGCTGCTCGCGCCTAAGGGCGAAACGACTCGGCCTACGGCAGATCGCACGCGCGAGGCCCTGTTCTCGATGCTCGCCTCGCGCATTGGCAGCTTCGAGGGCCTGGCGGTCGGCGATTTTTTTGCCGGATCGGGGGCATTGGGCTTGGAAGCCCTGTCGCGGGGGGCGGGCTCGTGCGTGTTCGTTGAGCAGGATCGCGGGGCGCTCGACGTGCTCAAAGCCAATGTCGCAAAGCTCGGCGCGAAAGGTGCCGATGTGCGGCCTGGATCGGTACTCGCGCTTGGGCCCGCGCGCGCGCCGCTGGATCTGATCATGATGGATCCGCCCTATGGCACCAGCGCCGGCGCCGTCGCGCTCGACAAGCTCGCACGGCTCGGCTGGACTGCGCCGGGCAGCTGGGTGAGCATCGAGACCGCCTATAACGAGGACGTGTCGGTCGCCGGCTTCGTCATTGATGTCGAGCGGGTGCATGGCAAGGCAAAGCTCACCCTGCTTCGCCCCGCCTGAACACCTAGCGCGTGCTGCACCGCGTGAGCCAAAGGCCGATCAGGCTGACGCCTGCGGCACCGGCGAGGTACCAGCCGACCATGCCGATGCCACTGTGCTGGACCAGGGTCTCGGCGATCAGCGGCGTCAGGCCGCCGCCAAGGATCCCGCCCAGGTTAAACGTCACCGAAACGCCGGTGTACCGCACCTGCGCGGGAAACAGGCTGGGCAGCCAGCCGCCGAGCGGTCCGTACACGAAGCCCATTACGAACAGGCCGGCGACCAGCCACACGAACACCGCGCCCAGCGCCCCCGGCACGAGCAGCACCGGCATTGCCAGGCCCAGCGGCACCATCGCCATACAGCCCAGCGCTAGCGCCAGTCCCGGCCCGCGCTTGTCCGCCAGCCAGCCGGCGGCCCCGATTCCCAGCGCCATGAACAGGATCGCGCCGAGTTCGACGCCCAGAAACGCCCCGCGCGGATAGCCTAGCGTCTTGGTACCAAAGCCGATGGCGAACAGCGTGGCGACGTAGAATAGGGCGAAGCAGGCGATCGTGCCCAGCGTGCCAGCTAGGGTCGGCCCCAGATGCGAACGGACCAGCACGCCCAGCGGCACCTGCGGCGGAGGCGCATGTTTCGCCGCCTCGGCAAAGGCGGGCGTTTCGGCGATGCTCAGGCGCACCCAAAGACCCAGCGCGACCAGCCCGGCGCTGGCAAGGAACGGCAGGCGCCAGCCCCAGTCGCGAAACGCAGCATCGTCCAGGAACGCGCCAAGCAGCAGGAACAAGCCGTTGGCGGCGATGAAGCCGACCGGCGCGCCCAGCGGCGGGAAGCTGCCATAGCGATATGCCCAGCCCGTGGGCGCATATTCCACGGCGAGCAGGCTGGCACCGCCCCATTCGCCGCCCAGACCCAGTCCTTGGCCGAAACGCAACAGGCACAGCAGCAGCGGCGCCACCCAGCCGATCATCGCATGGCTCGGCAGGCAACCGATCAGGACGGTGGAGATTCCCATCAGCATCAGCGAAGCGACAAGAGTCGATTTGCGCCCAAGTCGATCACCGAAGTGGCCGAACACCAGGCCGCCGAGCGGGCGCGCAAAGAACGCTACGCTGAAGCTGGCATAGGCGGCGAACTGCTGCAGCCAGGGTTCCTGCGCCGGGAAGAAGAGTGGGCCGAACACAAGCGCGGTCGCCGTGGCGTAGATGTAGAAATCGTAGAACTCAACCGACGTGCCCACCAGGCTCGCAAACAAAATGCGGCGGTGGGACGCTGGCGCTGCGGCATCGGCCATGTGGCATTCCTCCCCGTCGCTTCCCTCCACCGAGCCGACGCGTCGGTCAAGCGTCGTTCAGCGGACGGAAAGTTTCGGCAGGGTACCGATAGGCCCGCACTCGCTGCACCGGAAATTGGGAGACGGATATGCGCGAATCGCCGCTGAAACGACTGGTTTACGCTACATTTTTCGCCTTGCTCGCAGGCGGACTAGTCGCCTGCTACAATCCCGTCGAGCACGTGAAGGCAGATCTTCGAGCCGATGCCAGCGGCGTGGGCAACAGCCTGCATTTGGCGTTGCAGGACCTTCTGCACGGGTAAGCGGCGGGACAGCCCCCCCGCCGCTTTGATCAGTGCAGGCCAAAGGTCCGCACGGCACTGAGCATCAGCCAGTATAGCCCACCGGCGAGAAGCATCGCGGCGGGAAGTGTGAGCAGCCACGCCAGCGCCAGGTTGCGCAGGGTTCGCGCCTGCAGTCCGGCCCCGCTCGCCACCGATGCGCCGGCCACGCCGGACGAAAGGATGTGCGTGGTGGATACCGGGAGGCCGAAATGGTCCGCCGCCAGGATCGTACCGGCGGCCACGATCTCCGCCGAAGCGCCCATGCCATAAGTCATGTGCTGCTTGCCGATCTTCTCGCCCACGGTGACGACGATCCGCTTCCAGCCGATCATCGTGCCCAGCCCTAGCGCCAGCGCCACCACGATTTTCACCCAGATCGGGATGAAGCGCGTGCCCGCCTCCAGACTCTTCTGATAGGCTTTGAGCGCCGACAGTTCGGCCGGCTGAAATGCCGTTTCCTTCTTCAGGGCCAGCCGAGTCGTATCGAGTACAAGATACATGTCGTTGCGAATGTTGGACGTCGCCTCTGCCGGCACCGCGCGCAGCGAGCCATAGCTGGCAACTCGCGCCGTCAGATGGTGCGACAGCGTTTCAAGCGCCGCGAACACCTTCGGCTCCTCTGCCTTGCGGAGCTGCAAGGCTTGGGTCAGCGTCGCCCGCGCGGCCGCCGGCGCCAACTGGATGCCGTCGCTGCGGGCATCGAACGCGGCCGTGGCCTGGTTCGCCGTCTGGACGAAGGCGGGCGTCGAACTCGCCGGTAGTGTGCGGTTCAGAGCATAGGCGGTAGGCGCGCAGCCGATCAGGATCAGCATGATCAGCCCCATGCCCTTCTGACCGTCGTTGGATCCGTGGCTGAAGGACACGGCGGTGCAGGTGAAGATCAGCACCGCCCGGATGCCTTTGGGCGGCGGGGTGCTGTCCCCCGGCGCACGATACAGCGTCGGGTTGCGGATGAGCAGCCGCATGACCAGCAACAGCAGCAACGCAGCGGTGAAGCCGATCAGCGGCGCCATCCACAGGCCGGTTAGCACCTTCTGCGCCTGGCTCCAGTCGACACCGGCCGTGCCGCCCCGCGATCCGGCCGAGATGAGCTGGTTGGCGAACCCGACGCCCAGCACCGATCCAATCAGCGTGTGGCTGGACGAATTGGGCAGGCCCACATACCAGGTGCCGAGGTTCCAGAGCACCGCCGCGAGCAGCAGCGCAAAGATCATCGCAAAGCCCGGAGCCGAGCCCACGTTCAAGATCAGATCCACCGGCAGCAGCGTGATGATCGCATAGGCAACCGCTCCGCTGGAGGCCATCACGCCCAGGAAATTGAACACGCCCGACCAGACGACCGCGAAATGCGCCGGCATCGAATTGGTGTAGATCACGGTAGCGACGGCGTTAGCGGTATCGTGGAATCCGTTCACGAACTCGAAGCCGAGCGCGATCAGCAACGCCAGCGCGAGGAATAGGAACGCGCCGATCGCGAGTTCTTCGCCCACCCCGCGCGTGTCGGTCAGCACGCTCCAGCCAGCGAAGGCAAAGCCGCCGACCAGGATCGCTGCGAACAGCAGCTTGGCGAGCGGATGCGTCTGATAGTCGAAGCGGGGACTTCGCGGCGTTTCCGCCTGCGGAGCCTGTTCCATTGCTAGCGTCGCCATGATGTTAGCGCCTTTGGAGGGAACGTGTGACAGGAGAATGACGGTTCGGAGCCATCGCGCGGTTCAGTCCAAGCACGCGGTGCGGACGATGCGCACAACCTTGCCGCTGGAGTCGCGCTCTTCCCTGCGATCATTGGTGCAGCGCGGTTGCTGGTCCGCGCCGTCCATGCGCCACGCTGCAACGGCCGCGACGATCGCGAGCGCCAGCACAAGTGCGAGCCGAATCTTCAGCCGGCGAGAGGGGTTGCGAATTGCCATAGGTTAGTCTCGCGTCGCCCATAGGCTTCGGCTGAAACGGAGGCAATCCACCCCATCAGCGGCCGGATGCGGGCAGAATGCAACTGCGCGCGCTTGCCCCGGCCGCCGCCGTTCCCTAGTTGTTCGCCAATGTCCCTCCCCACCACTCCCCAGGACGCCCCCTATCTTCATGGGCTCAACGAACCACAGCGCGAGGCCGTGCTGACCACCGAAGGGCCGGTGCTCGTGCTGGCCGGCGCCGGTACCGGCAAAACGGCGGCGCTCACCGCTCGGCTGGCGCATCTGCTCTGGACGCGGCGCGCCTATCCCTCGGAGATCCTTGCAGTCACCTTCACCAACCGCGCCGCGCGTGAAATGCGGGAGCGCGTCGGGCGGCTGGTAGGCGAGGCCGTGGAGGGGATGCCGTGGCTAGGCACGTTTCACGCGATCGGCGCGAAGATGCTGCGCCGTCACGCGGAGCTCGTCGGCCTGCAGAGCAACTTCACCATTCTGGACACGGACGACCAGCTTAGACTGCTGAAGCAGCTGATCGTCGCCAACGAGCTGGACGAGAAGCGCTGGCCGGCGCGGCAGCTTGCCGGGCTGATCGACGGGTGGAAGAACCGCGGGCTGGTGCCCGCCGACATCGATGCCGGCGAATCCGAAGCCTATGCCAATGGCCGCGGCCAATCACTATACACCCAGTACCAGGAACGGCTGCGACTGCTGAATGCCTGCGACTTCGGCGACCTTCTGCTGCACATGCTGACTATTCTTAAAACGGATCGTGAGGTTCTGGCGCAGTATCAGCAGCGCTTCCGTTACATCATGGTCGACGAATATCAGGACACCAACGCCGTCCAGTATCTCTGGCTCCGGCTGCTCGCACAGGAGCGGAAGAACCTTTGCTGCGTGGGCGACGACGATCAGTCGATCTACAGCTGGCGCGGCGCGCAGGTGGAAAATATCCTAAAGTTTGAAAAGGACTTCCCCGGTGCAGCGGTGATCAAATTGGAGCAGAATTACCGCTCAACGCCGCACATCCTAGGCGCCGCATCGGGCGTGATCGCCAACAATGGCGGGCGTCTTGGCAAGACGCTGTGGACCGACGTCGACGTTGGCGAAAAAGTGAAGGTGCTCGGCGTCTGGGACGGCCCCGAAGAGGCGCGGCGCGTTGGCGAAGAAATCGAAGCACTGCAGCGCGACGGCCTCAGCCTTGATGCGACGGCGATCCTGGTGCGCGCGCAGCACCAGACGCGCGAGTTTGAAGATCGCTTCATCGCGATCGGCATGTCCTATCGCATCATCGGCGGCTTCCGCTTCTATGAACGGCAGGAAATCCGCGATGCGCTCGCCTATCTGCGGGTGGTCGCCCAGCCCGCGGACGATCTGGCGTTCGAGCGCATCGTCAACGTGCCCAAACGCGGTCTGGGCGACAAGGCGCTCGCCAAAGTTCACCAGTTCGCCCGTGCCCAGGGCCTGCCGCTCGCCACGGCTGCCGCACGCATCCTGGATACCGATGAACTGACGCCGCAGGCGCGCCGCGCGCTCGGCAACCTCATCGGCGACATGGCTCGCTGGCGGAGCATGGGCAATGATCTGCAGCATCCGGATCTTGCCCGCATTATCCTGGACGAGAGCGGCTATACCGCCATGTGGCAGGCGGATCGCACCGCAGAGGCGGCCGGGCGGTTGGAAAACCTGAACGAACTCGTGCGGGCGATGGAGGAATATGAAAGCCTTTCCGCTTTCCTTGAGCATGTCAGCCTGGTGATGGACAACGAGGCCGCTGCCGAGGAACCCAAGGTGACGATCATGACGATCCATGCCGCCAAGGGCCTGGAATTCGACACCGTGTTCCTCGCCGGATGGGAAGAAGGCATTTTCCCGTCGCAGCGCGCGCTGGACGAGGGCGGGCTGGCGAGCCTGGAGGAAGAGCGCCGCCTGGCCTATGTCGCGATCACGCGCGCACGGCGGCGCGCAATCATCCTCCACGCCGCCAATCGGCGCATTTATGGCCAGTGGACCTCAAGCCTGCCCAGCCGCTTCGTCGGCGAGTTGCCTCCCGAGCATGTCGAGTCGGAAAGCACGATGAGCGGCGGCGAAAGCCTGTGGCGAGCGAATTGGAGCGAGCGGAGCGATCCGTTCGCGGACGTGTCGCGTGGTACCGGGCGCGGACCTGGCTGGCAGCGCGCCGCGGGCGTCGACTTGAAGAATCCCGGCGGCAGCGTCGCGGCCCGCGGCTTCACTCGCGAACAGCCGCGCGTGCTGGAAAGTCGCGCGTCCGCGGTGAGTTTCGCAGCGAAGCCAAGAACCGATCTGAAGATCGGCCTGCGCGTCTTTCATCAGAAGTTCGGCTACGGCCTGATCGCCGAAATCGAAGGCAATAAGCTGGAGATCGACTTCGAGCAGGCCGGCCGCAAGCGCGTTATGGACAGCTTCGTGAGCGTGGAAAGCTGATCAAACTTCAGACGAAGTCTGAAACTCACTCCCGAACGGAATTGCGAGTCACGCTTGGGGTTCGATCGCCATCAGCGTGACGCCGGCATATTTCTCCAGTTCCGCGTCGAACAGCGGACTGATGTCGAACGCGCGATCGAGGACGGAGACTTCCCTCAGACCGTCGACCTTGAACGTAGCAATCTTCGGCTCGCGCGGCAGCATCCCCTCCCGCGAGACCACCAGCGCATCGGCATAGAGCGAGTCGTTGCGCGTATACAGGATGTGCGGGCCGATAATCATGCGCGTGCGATTATACGTCACCTGCAGACAGCGCAGGCGGACGATTCCCTCCAGCACGAAAGGGTTGTTGTTGATCGGGGCTTCAGTCACGGTGTTCGGAACGCTCATGGTACAAATATGATACCAATGCTGCATAGCAGCAAGAACAAAGCGCGTCAGCCATGCGTGCCCTCCCCCGCGTTCGTTTCAGTACAGCTTCGTTCAGCCAGCCTTCACGCGCAAGCCTGGAAGAAGTGCGCGCACCCGGCGTTGTACCGGTACCGCTGATGAAGGAGATTGGAAATGAAGCATTTCGTGGCGCTTGCCGCTGTGATGGCTGCCGGGCTGTCGATCGCAGCGCCGGCGTCGGCGCAGAACGATCCCCGCTATTCCTCGCCGGAGCAGGAGCGTGCCCGTTTCGAAGCGGCGCGCGAGCGATTCGATCGCGAATATCGCATTTTCCAGCAGGCCGCCGATCGGTATGCCGACTATAGCGAGTGGCTGGCCCACGCCCCGCCGCCCCGGGCCGACATTCGCGACGAAGCCGATTGGGATCCCTCCCGCTACTACCGCCCTGGTTCCAGCGAACGCGTGCTGAGTTCGGACGACCGCGTCTATCGCGGTCAGGACGGCCGCTATTATTGCAAGCGGCCGGATGGCACGACGGGCCTGATCGTCGGCGCGGCCGCGGGCGGCCTGTTCGGCAACGTCATCGCCAGCCGCCGTTCCAGCACCGTCGGAACGCTGCTGGGCGCAATCGCCGGCGGCGCGATCGGCGCCTCGGTCGACAAGAACAACCAGATGAACAACCAGGATATTCGCTGCCGTTGATTGGTGCAGGGGCCTTACGCGAGATTTTTGCGCGAGGCCCCTTGCGCGAAGCGGCCACGCGCATAAATTGCTAGGTGCGGGACCGGGCCCCTCTGGCGGCGGCTTCACCTGAAGCCCCGTGATGTCGGACCGCATCGAGTGCGCTCGGTGCAGGTTCGGTGGTGTTCTCCCCCTCCCCGCACCTCCAGTCTCATCGGGCCACTCGATCGATGCACTTTCATCGAACGGAGCCATGACGATGACGATTGTTGAACGGCTGATCGCAACCCACCGGATGCTGGAACGGGAGATCCGCCGCGAACTGCGCCGGCATTTGCCGGATGCGTTCCGCCTCGCCGAACTCAAGAAGCACAAGCTTGCCGTGAAGGATCGCCTCCACCTGTATCTGCCGGCCCCTGCCGCGCGGCTTGCACTGGTGCCCAGCCGCCGCTGACCCGGGCACGGGCGGGGACCGTCGCACGCGCGACGGTCCCCGCATCTTCCAGCGCCGGAGCAGCGGCAGCAGGGGGATTATGGCGCGAAAGGGAGTTCCTGGCTGGGAACCCCCAGCCGCTTTATGCACTAAGGCCGCGATGCAAATCGAAGGTCTTCCCCTGCCCCGCCGCCTGGCCGCTATCGCTGCCGTCTCGTTCGGCGCGGCGCTGGTAGTAATCGACGGGGCCATTGCCACGGTGGCGCTGCCCACCATCGCCCGCGACCTGCACGTCGAATCCTCCGCAGCGGTGGCGGTGGTAACGATTTATCAGCTCGTGTTGGTGATGCTGCTGCTGCCCTTTTCCGGTCTCGGCAACCGCATCGGGCTGAAGCGGCTATATCAGGCCGGGCAAATCGTGTTCACGGTGGCGACGATCCTCTGCTTCTTCGCCAAAAGCCTCCCTTTTCTGCTGATCGTCCGCGCGGCGCAGGCGGCGGGCGCTGCGGCGGCGCTCAGCGTTTCTTCGGCGCTGGTTCGGCAAATCTATCCTGCCCACCAGCTTGGCCACGGCCTGGGGGTCAATTCGGTCGTGGTCTCGGTTTCGTCCGCGATCGCGCCTACGCTCGGCGGACTTGTCCTGGGCTTTGGCCCGTGGCCGTGGGTGTTCGCCTCCGCGGTGCCCTTCGCCATCGCCAGCCTGTTGCTCGGCCGCGCCTTGCCGGACGTGCCGCGCTCCGAAGCGCGGTTCGACGTTCTGGGCGCTGTGCTCTGCGCGGCGATGTTCGGGTTGGTGATCGGCGGGCTGGAAAGCGCCGTGCACGGGGACAGCCCCGTCGTATCCGCGGCGGTGGTGCTGGCCGGCGTCGCGATCGGTGTGATTTTCGTTCGTCGCGAACGCGGCGAGGCCGAACCGATCCTGCCCGTCGATCTGCTCGGTCGCCCGGTGCTGGCGCTCTCCACGATCGGCGCCTTCACCGCCTTTGTCGCGACGATGAGCATCCTCCTGTCGCTGCCTTTTCGGCTCCAGCACGGCTATGGTTTTGCGCCGTCCGAGGTGGGCGCGGTCATCGCGCCGTGGCCACTGACGACGATGTTTGTAGCGCCGATGGCGGGATCGCTCTCCGATCGATATCCGGCGGGAGCGCTGGGTGGCATCGGCATGGCGATCGCCATCGCGGGACTCGTTAGCCTCGCCTTCCTGCCCCACGATCCCAGCTATCTCGACATCGCCTGGCGCATGTCGCTCACCGGAGCGGGCTTCGGCATGTTCCTTTCGCCCAATGCGCGGCTGATCATCGGCTCCGCCCCCGTCGAGCGGGCAGCGGCGGCCGGCGGCCTTATCTCGACGACGCGGATGGTGGGGCAGACTGCTGGTGCGACGTTGGTAGCGGCGTTGCTCGCCGCCGGAGTTGGCGCCGGGATGGCGCCCGCGCTCGTCGCCGCGGGGCTGGCACTGATTGCCGGAATCTGCAGCCTCGCCCGCCTGCGGCCGTCGGTACGCAACCCCGCAAAGGGCGAGGCGACCGAGGCGCAGCCCGCCCGGATGGGGTGAAGCTTTACATGCCCCAAACCATTCGATGATTGCGCGGCGAGCACCTGCGGGCCAAGAGCGCCGCATGGCTCAACATCCTTTCGCCATCGGCAATTTTCGCGCTTATTTCGTCGCCCGGCTCGCCGCCACGCTCGGGCAGATGGCGATGGTGATCGTGATCGGCTGGCAGGTGTATGACATTGCCCGTCGTTCGATGGGCATCAAGGAAGCGGCGTTTCAGCTCGGGATGATCGGCGTCGCGCAGTTCCTGCCGCTGCTGTTCCTGTCGCTGTTCGCCGGATGGGTGGCGGATCGGATCGATCGCCGCTGGATCGCACGCGCGGCAGTTGCGCTGGAGGCGTTTTGCGCGCTTGCGCTCGCATGGCTGACGTGGCGGCACACCATCACCCTGCCCTATTTGTTCGGCATCGCGGCGCTGCTCGGCGTCGCTCGCGCCTTTGCCAGCCCGGCACTGGGGGCGCTCGCGCCCAATCTGGTGCCGAAAGCGATCCTGCCGACTGCGATCGCGCTCAGCTCGCTTGCCTGGCAGACCGGAACGGTGATCGGGCCTGCAATGGGCGGCTATCTCTATGCCGCCGAGTCATGGCTTGCGTATGCCGTTTCGGGCGGGCTGTTTCTCGTCTCGCTGCTCATGCTGTTCCTGATCGGGCCGATCCCGACCGCCGCCCGCAAGTTCACCGGCAGCCCCTGGGCGCAGATGATCGACGGCCTCCGCTATGTCCGTCGCAACCGGCTGGTATTGGGCGCGATCTCGCTCGACCTGTTCGCGGTGCTGCTCGGCGGCGCGACGGCGATGCTGCCGGTCTATGCCCGCGACATCCTGCAGGTGGGATCGGAGGGCCTGGGGCACCTTCGCGCGGCCCCTGCGTTGGGTGCGGTGGTGACGGCCCTGTTCTTCTCGTGGCGCCCGCTCAGGACCAATGTGGGCGTGAAGATGCTGGTCGCGGTCGCCTTGTTCGGCCTGGCGACGGTGGTGTTCGGCGCCGCCGCACCGCTGCTGGTGCCGGTGCTCGGTCCCAAGGCGGTCGGCACCGACCTTTCGCCCGCGGTGCTGATCTCGCTGGCGGCTCTGTTCGTGCTGGGCGCGGCCGACATGGTCTCGGTGTATGTCCGCCAGTCGCTGATCCAGCTCTACACGCCGGACGAGATGCGCGGCCGCGTCGGCGCGGTCTCCACTTTGTTCATTTCCGGCTCCAACGAGCTGGGCGAGGCCGAAAGCGGCTTCCTCGCCGCGCTGATCGGCCCGGTTGCCGCGGTGATCGGCGGCGGCGTCGGCGCGATCCTTGTCACGGTCCTGTGGTCGAAGCTATTCCCTGAGCTCAAGCGGGCTCGAACCTTCGATCCCCCGGCCACCCTCGAAGTTCCTCCCAAGGAGATGACGACATGAAGGCCAATTCGATCCTCGAGACGATCGGCAACACGCCGCACGTCCGCATCAACAAGCTGTTCCCCGGCGCCGAAGTGTGGATCAAGTCCGAGCGCGCCAACCCCGGCGGCTCGATCAAGGACCGCATCGCGCTGGCGATGGTCGAGGCGGCCGAGAAGGACGGCAGCCTCCAGCCCGGCGGCACGATCGTCGAGCCTACCAGCGGCAACACCGGCGTCGGCCTGGCGATGGTCGCAGCGGTGAAGGGCTACAAGCTGATCCTGGTGATGCCCGAGAGCATGTCGCTCGAACGCCGTCGGCTGATGCTCGCCTATGGCGCCACCTTCGATCTCACCCCGCGCGAAAAGGGCATGAAGGGCGCGATCGAGCGCGCGCTGGAAATCGTCGAGAGCACCCCCGGCGCCTGGATGCCGCAGCAGTTCGAAAACGCTGCGAACATCGACGTCCATGTGCGTACCACTGCACAGGAAATCTTGAACGATTTCCGCGACACGCCGATCGACGTCATCATCACCGGCGTCGGCACCGGCGGGCACATCACCGGCGTCGCCGAGGCGCTGAAGAAGGAATGGCCGAACCTCAAGGTGTTTGCGGTGGAGCCCGAACTGTCGCCGGTGATCTCGGGCGGCCAGCCGGGTCCGCATCCGATCCAGGGCATCGGCGCCGGCTTCGTGCCGAAGAACCTGCACACCGACGCGATCGACGGGGTGATCAAGGTCGATGCCGCGGTCGCAAAGGACATGGCGCGCCGCTCGGCCGCCGAAGAGGGTATGCTGGTCGGCATCTCCTCGGGCGGTACGCTCGCCGCGATCCTGCAGAAGCTGCCCGACCTGCCCGACGGCGTCCGCGTGCTCGGCTTCAACTATGATACCGGCGAGCGCTATCTCAGCGTGCCGGACTTCCTGCCCGAGAGCTGATCAGAGGTGGAAGGCGCTGCCCCTCCACCGACATCCCGGCGAAAGCCGGGATCGATTGGCTTCAACGGCGCGGCTCCTGCCGAACCGGAGGAGATGAATGGATCCCGGCTTTTGCAGGGATGACAGCGTGTTAGGGCCTATTTCTGGGACTTGGGATCAACCGCCGGAGCCTCGGCGGTTCCGTTGTCGGCTGGAGCAGTCGGCGTCTCCGCAGCGACAGGCAGCGCGACCTGCACCTCCACCCGCCGGTTCTTCGCCCGCGCCTCGGGATCGTCGCTGCCGTCCGTTTTGGCGTTCGGCACCAGCGCGCGGGTCTCGCCGAACGCGATCACCGTCATTCGCTCGGCCGGCACGCCCTTCGATAGCAGATAGTCGCGCACCGCCTCGGCCCGCTTGCGCGAGGCAATGAGGTTGTCCCGGTCATTGCCGCGCGTGTCGGTGTGGCCGCCGATCGTGATCGTACCGCCTGCGGCGGTCGTCGGATTCGCCAGCATCTCGTCGAGCAGCTTGCGTCCAGCATCATCCAGCTTCAGCCCCGATCCGCCGAAGGGCACCACAACTTCCAGCGGCTTGAGCTCGGCCTTCTTCGGCTCGTCCGGTACCACCTCCGGGCGCAGGATCGATTTGGGCGCCTCGGCAGCGCTGTTGTTCGCCAGCGCATCATCCTCGACGAAAATGCTCCTGTTCTCCGCCGCGGCATTGTCGCCCGGCGCCTCGCGGGCGTCACAGCCCGCCAGCACCCCCAGGAGCGCCAGCATCGCCCATCTGCTCATGCAACCTCCTCCTGAAGCCGTCGCGCCGGCATGGGGGGCACGTACGAGATGATCGTGTCGCCGGGCTGCGGCGTCGGCCGGCTGGCGTGCGAGAAGAAGCGGAGCATTCCGCTCTTGCGCACCAGCAGCAGCATGTCGGCAGCATCGGGCAGGTCCGCCTTGGCGGCGTCGAAATCGAACTGCTCGGTCAGGCGGGTCTTGCGGAAGCTCCAGCCCTCGCGATCGCGTTCGACGATTTCCTCGACACCGTGGCCGCTGGTAAACAACGCGCGCCCGCGCAGCGATTCCGGCAGGGCGCGAGCATCCTCGTCATCGCCGCCGCTGCCGAGCTGGTAGACATTGTCGCGGCCCATCTCATGCGCGAATTCGTTGCAGACGAGCGCGTTGTACGCCTCGTTGTCGCTGGTCGCGGCGAGCACCTGGAACTGCGACATGTCCAGCCGATCCTCGGTAGCTTCTGCCAGGATCTCGCCATGGTAAGTGGGAATTCCGATCTGCCTGGCCGGCCGGAGCCGCTGCCAGCTCGTGTCGCAGATCGTTACCGGCACTTCGAGCTGGCGCAACTGCTCCGCCAACGCCAAGCTCCATGGCGTACCGCCCACGATCAGCAGGCCGCGATCCGTCGCGCCCGTAACTTTGAGCAAGCGTGCGACCGGCCCGATCGAGAAGCCGTGCGCGACGATGGTTACGACGACCACGGCGAAGGAGAGAGTCACCAGGATCGAGCCGTCGCTATAGCCGAGCTTGTCCAAACGTAGCGCGAAGAGCCCCGAAATAGCCACTGCAACGATACCGCGCGGCGCGATCCAGGCGACCAGCAGTCGCTCGTTCCATGGTACGCGCGTGAAGGCGAGGCTCGCCAATACGGTGATCGGCCGCACGAGGAACAAGAGTGCCGCAAGGAAGGCGAGAAACCGCCATTCGAACTGACGCAGCACCTCGAAATCGAGCGAGGCTGACAGCAGCACGAACACGCCCGAGATCAGCAGGACGGTGACGTTCTCCTTGAACGGATGGATATCCCGCAGCGAATCGAGCCGCATATTGGCAAGCGCCACGCCCATCACCGTCACCGTGAGCAGCCCGGTTTCCTGCTTGATCAGGTTCGAACCGACGAACACGCCGATCACCGCGACCAGCAACACCGGCGCTTTCAGGTATTCGGGGACATGGCCGCGCGGAAATGCCCAGCCGATCGCCTTGGCAGCAAGCCAGCCGATCAGACCCGCAACGATGCTGGCAGCGAGCAGCGACAGGAATACGCTGGCGAGTGTCCCGCCATCGCCCACACGACGCAGATATTCATAGGTGATCAGGCCGCACAGTGCGCCGATCGGATCGTTGACGATCGCTTCCCACTTCAGGATCGCCCGTGGCCTCGCCGCGACATTGCTCTGGCGCAGCAGCGGCAGGACCACGGTGGGGCCGGTGACGACCAGAATGCCGGCGAACAGCGTCGCGACAGGCCACACCAGCCCAGCAGCATAATAGAGCGCGAGGGTACCCAACGCCCAGCCAATCGGCACGCCCAGGAAGACCAGCCGGGTCACTGCGCCATCGGTGCGCCGCAGCTCGCGGAAGTTGAGGCTGAGGCCGCCTTCAAAGAGGATCAGCGCCACTGCGATCGAGACGATCGGCTCCAGCAGTTCGCCGAATACGCGCTCGGGGACGATCAGCCCGGTGACCGGCCCTGCCAGCACCCCGGCGACGAGCATCAGTGCGATGGCAGGCCAACCTGTACGCCAGGCGATCCACTGCGCGCCGATGCCGAGCGCACCGATCAGCGCGATGACGAGCGCGGGTTGATGCATTCGGAGAAAATACCTTCCTTCACGCGCCAAGACGATGCGCGCCCCATCGCAATACGGCTGCGACACTGGATCGGTTCCGTTTCAGTTGCGGACGAAATCCGGGCTGTTCCCACCTTTGCCGCTTTGGGATAAGGCCGGCCACCTTCGATCGAGAATGCCACAACCGCCTGTGCCGCCTGATAACCCCACCACCCCGCTTGCCTCCTGGCTCCGCCTGGTTCTCGGCATCGTCACGCTCGCCGCCCTGGTGGTGCCGACGCTGCTGGTGCTCAATGCGCCCGGCGTGCCGCACCGTCCGCGTCGCGTGCCCCCCGTCGTGCTGCCAGCGCGAGTCGTGCCCAAGGAGGAGCTGCCGCCGGTAGAGCCGGTCGCGATCGCCAATCTTGCGCCGGAAGATGCGCGGGCGTTCAACGCCTCGATACCCATATCCACCGCGCCGAACCCGGCGGCTCGCCCTTTCCATCTCACTGGCAGCGCGGCAAGCCAGGAACGCGCAGTCGACTGCCTCGCTGCCGCCGAGATATATGAAGCCGGCGACGACGCGCTGGGCGAGCGGGCGGTAGCGCAGGTGGTTATCAACCGCGTACGCCATCCGGCTTTCCCCAAGACGGTCTGCGGCGTGGTGTTTCAGGGATCGGAGCGGAGCACCGGCTGCCAGTTCACCTTCACCTGTGACGGCGCACTCGCCCGCTGGTCGCCCACCCCCATCGCCTGGACCCGCGCCCGGGAGATTGCCCGCATGGCGCTGCGCGGCGCAGTGTTCCGCCCCGTGGGGCACGCCACTCACTATCACACCGATTGGGTCGTGCCCTATTGGAGCGCCAGCCTCGACAAGATCGTCGCGCTCCACACCCATCTGTTCTTCCGTTGGGCCGGCTGGTGGGGCACGCCGCCCGCCTTCAACCGCGCCTATATCGCCGACGAACCGAACATCGCGCTGCTCGCGAAACTTTCCCCCGCGCATCAAGGTTCGGCGGATGCAGTCGTCGGTGCTGCCGGGAATCCCGGTGCGACCGGGCTGCTGTTCGACGTGCAGAAGGCGGCCGCCGCAATCCCGGCCACTGACGTGCCGGCAGCGGTTGCCGGGGATCAGAACGTGTTCCTCGTCACGCTTTCCGAGGACATGCTTCCCGATCTCTACCCTGCGCTTGCGCTGCGCACCTGCGGCGACCGCCCGTATTGCAAGTTCATGGCCTGGCTCGATCCGGCGAAAAAACCGGCGCGGCTTCCGCCCACCGGTGAACAGGCAGCGGCGATGGCATTCAGCTATTTGCGCGACACGCGGGTGCAATATGTAAAGGCGCTGTGGAACTGTGATCAGTTTCGCCGTCCCAGCCCCGCCCAGTGCATGCGCCGGCAGCCGCCGCCCGCACCGGTTGCCACGCTGGCACCAGCGCCGAGAGCCGAGCCCGCGCCGCTCGACGGCGTACGGCGCAAGGCGCCTCCCGCACAGAACAAGGCCGGCGCAGCGGCTCCCGCTGCGCCGGCCTCGCAACTGCCCGCAAGCAGCGATTAGGCGGCCTTGAACATCTCCGGGTCGAGCGCCATCACCGCTTCGCTACCCGCCTCGATCTTGCGGCGCAGGCCGCTCGCATCGGGGAGGAACCGCTCGGCATAGAAGCGCGCGGTGACCAGCTTGGCCTCGAGGAAGGCGACATCCTCGGCGCCCTGCGCCAGCGCCTCGCTCGCGGCCTTGGCCATGCGCAGCCACATCAGGCCCAGCGCCACCGTGCCGGTCAGTTGCATGTAGGGATAGGCACCCGCGCCGACCTCGTTCGGGTTCTTGAAGCCGTTCTGCGCCAGCCACATCGTCGCACCCTGGAGATGCCCCAGCGCCTTCTCCAGTGCCTCGGCAAAGCCCGCAAGCTTCGCATCCCCCTTGGCCGCGGCGACTTCCTCGCTCACGACACGGAAGAAGGCCTGCACCGCCCGGCCACCGTTCAGCGCCAGCTTGCGGCCGACCAGGTCCATCGCCTGTACGCCGTTGGTGCCTTCGTAGATCATCGCGATGCGGGCATCGCGGACATACTGCTCCATGCCCCATTCGGCGATATAGCCATGGCCGCCATAGACCTGCTGGCAATCGGTCGCGACCTTGTAGCCGATATCGGTGCCGACGCCCTTGATCACCGGGGTTAGCAGGCCGATCAGGTCGCCGGCGAGCTGGCGCTCCTCCTCGGTTGCGGCGGCATGTTCCATGTCGACCTGGAGCGCCCCCCACAGGCACAAAGCGCGTAGTCCCTCGATCTGCGCCTTGGCTTCCATCAGCATGCGGCGGACGTCCGGGTGAACAAACAGCGTGTCCGCCTTCTCGGCCGGCTCCTTCGGACCGGTGAGCGCGCGGCCCTGACGGCGGTCGCCGGCATATTGGACGGCGTTCTGCATCGCGACTTCGGCGATGCCGAGGCCCTGCAGGCCGACACCCAGCCGCGCGGCGTTCATCATGATGAACATCGCGGCGAGACCCTTCATCTCCTCGCCGACGAGCCAGCCGGTGGCGCCGTCATAGTTCATCACGCAGGTCGAGTTGGCATGGATGCCCATCTTGTGCTCGATCGAGCCGCAGCTCACGCCGTTGCGCGCGCCGAGCGAGCCGTCGTCGTTGACCAGGAACTTGGGCACCACGAACAGCGAGATGCCCTTGGTGCTGTCCGGCGCGCCCGGGGTCTTGGCCAGCACCAGATGGATGATGTTGCTGGTCAGGTCGTGCTCGCCCGACGAGATGAAGATCTTGGTGCCGGTGATGCTGTAGGAGCCGTCCGGATTGGGCTCGGCCTTGGTCTTGATGAGGCCCAGATCGGTGCCGCACTGCGGCTCGGTCAGGTTCATCGTGCCGCCCCATTCGCCCGAGACCATCTTCGGGACGTACTTGGCCTTCTGCTCCTCCGAGCCCTTGACCAGCAGCGCGGCGATCGCGCCATGGGTCAGGCCCGGATACATGGCAAAGGCCATGTTCGAGGCGATCATATATTCCTCGAACGCGGTCGCCACGACATGCGGCATCGCCTGGCCGCCATACTCGGCCGGCGCGCTGAGCGTGCCCCAGCCGCTTTCGACGAACTGCTGATAGGCTTGCTTGAAGCCGTCCGGCGTGGTCACGCTGCCATCGGGGTGGCGGGTGCAGCCCTGCTGGTCGCCGCTATGATTGATCGGGAACAGCACCTCGGCGACGAACTTGCCGCCTTCCTCCAGCACCGCGTCGACCACGTCGGGCGTCGCTGCCTGGAAGTGCGGCAGGTTGGTGTAGCGATCGAGCCCGATGACCCGATCCAGAATGAAGCGCGTGTCGCGCACAGGGGCGGTAAACTGCGGCATTTCAGGTTCCTCAGCGTTCGTTGTTCTTAGTGCTCGTTGTCTTTGCTTTTGATCAGGTCGACGAACTGCGCGAGCTCGGCGATATGCGCATCGATGTCCCGCTTCTGCGCTTCGAGATGGCGGATGCGGTCCATGCACCGCTCCAGCGTCACCTGGCGCTGGACGCGCCGGCCGTCGCCAAGATCGTAGAGATCGATCATCTCCTTGATCTCGCCCAGGCTGAAGCCGACGCGCTTGCCGCGCAGGATCCAGGCGAGCCGGGCGCGGTCGCGGTGCGTGTAGATGCGCTGGGTGCCCCGCCGCTCGGGCGAAATCAGCCCCTCGTCCTCATAGAAGCGTAGCGCGCGCGGCGTAACGCCGAACTCGGCACACAAGTCGGAAATCGAGAAGGCGTCGCGGTCGGGACGCGGTTCGATCGGCGCCAGGGCCTCGATCGGAAAGGCAGCAGCGGTCATGCTGCTTTTGTAGTTTCCCTTTACGTGAACGTCAAGTGTGCACCGCTAAATCATGCCCGGTGGTTGCACGTCTTCGAGACACCCCCCGATGCAGCGGCATCTATCAGACGGTCACTCTTCGCAAAGGGGTTGCCCTTTTGCATCGCGCATCGCTCGTGCCTCGGCCATCGACTCGCCTAGCCGGGTGAACTGCGCGCCTGCGAGCCCTGCCCTGCCCGTGCAAAGCCGCGCGCACGGTGCCGGCACCGCCCCCGGCAGGGCGAGGTGATCGCCATCGTAACGGGCGGTGAAGCGGCAGGCGTCGGCGGATCCGAGTATCAATTCCAGCCCGTCGGCAGTGCGCCGCACCGACCCCGTCGCGCGGCAGCCATTCGCCGCGTCATAATCGATGACGATGCCGACCCGGTTCGCCTTCGCCGAAGGGAGGATGCAAAGCCTGTCGGGCCCGCGGGCAAATGCGCCGAAAATCGCGCGGTTCTGCGGATCGCGCACCAGCCCGCGTTCGATGGCTGCCGTTTCCAAATCGGGCGAGACAGCGGACGTCGGACCGGTGGTAGGCCCGCCGCATCCGGCAAGTCCCAGCAGCAGCGCCAGAACGCGCCGCTTCATGCGTCGCGCACCAGCGCTCCCTTCTCGATCCGGCGGTAGAAGCAGCTCAGAGCGCCCGTGTGGCAGGCTGGGCCGTGCGGCTCGACGCGGAGCCACACCGCATCCTGATCGCAGTCGATCCGTGCCTCGACAAGGTTAAGAAAATGCCCCGAAGTCTCGCCTTTGGTCCACAACCGGCCGCGGCTGCGCGACCAGAATGTGGCCCTGCCCGTCGACAGCGTCACCGCCAGCGCCTCGGCATTCATATGCGCGAGCATCAGCACCTCGCCGGTGCTGGCATGAGTAGCGACGGCGGTGATCAGGCCGTTGGCGTCATATTTCGGGTCGAGCGTGGCGCCCGTTTCACGGATATCGGTCACCAGGCAGCCTTAGCGGAATCGGCCGAAGACGTCATCTCCTGATACGACCGGAACCGCAAGCGACAGGTCAGGCTCCGCCTCTTCCGAAGCTGCGAGAGACGATCTCAGTGGTTGCGAATCGCCTTCACCAGCGCCGCCTTGTCCTTGCTCGAACGCCCCTCGATACCGATTTCCTTCGCCTCGTCGTACAGCTCGGCCTTGCTACGCTGCTCGAGCTTGCCGCCGCCGGCGTCGAGGGAACCATTCGCCTGCGCATTAGCGATCCGCGCCGCCTTCTCTTTCGAGGCGCCTTCCTTCCGCAGCTTCTCGTACACTGCGTCGTTCTTGATCTGCGAACCGTGGTCCTTCGCCATGTTTCGTCTCCCACTTAAAGGGAAGGTAACCGGCGAATCGGGAAAATGGTCCTTCGCGGAACGTGGCGCCCCGGACCAGCAGGTCCAGGGCGCATGCGGGACTTACCAGTTCCACATCGTCCCGTCTTCCAGACGAGCGACCGGCAGATAGGCCGGCTTGTAGGGATATTTCGCCGCCAGTTCCTCGTCGATATCCACACCGTGGCCCGGCGCCTCGCCGCAGAACAGATAGCCCTTGTCGAAGTGATAATCGTGCGGGAACACTTCATCGGTTTCTTCGGAGTGGCGCATATATTCTTGAATGCCGAAGTTCGGCACCCAGGTATCGAAGTGAAGCGCGCAGCCCATCGTCACCGGCGACAAATCGGTGGCACCGTGGCAACCGGTGCGCACCTGATACAGGCTGGCCAGATCGGCGAGGCGACGCAGATGCGTCAGACCGCCGGCGCCCACCACGGTGGCGCGCAGATAGTCGATCAGCTGGTTCTGGATCAGGTCCTTGGCATCCCAGATCGTGTTGAAGATCTCGCCCACGGCCAGCGGGGTCACGGTGTGCTGGCGAATCAGCTTGAACGCTTCCTGATTTTCGGCTGGCGTCACGTCTTCCAGCCAGAAGAGTTGATAGGGCTCGAGCATCTTGCCCAGATTCGCGGCTTCCTGCGGCGTATAGCGGTGGTGGCCGTCGTGCAGCAGATGATGGTCGAAGCCATAGGTGACGCGCAGCTTGTCGAACAGCTTGGGTACATAGTTGAGCGCCTTGCGCGTGTCCCAGCCCGTGACGGAAGGGAGCGCAGCATCGGCGGGCTCATAGTAGAGCGTGCCGCGGCCGACGCCATATGCGTCCTTGATGCCGGGCACGCCGGTCTGGGCGCGGATCGCCTTATAGCCCATGTCGATATACTGGCCGACCGCGTCCACGGTCTGCTCGATATCTGCGCCATTGGCATGACCATAGACCATCACGCCATCGCGGCTACGGCCGCCTAGCAGCTGGTATACGGGCATGCCCGCCATCTTGCCCTTGATGTCCCACAGCGCCATGTCGACCGCGGCAATCGCGCGCATGGTCACCGGCCCGCGACGCCAATAGGCACCGCGATACAGATACTGCCAGATATCTTCGATCCGCCGCGGATCCATCCCGATCAGGCAGGGTATCACATGATCTTCGAGGTAGGAGACGACCGCCAGCTCTCGGCCATTCAGCGTCCCGTCGCCAATGCCATAGACGCCCTGGTCCGTTTGGATCTTCAGCGTGACGAAATTGCGGCCCGGGCAGGTCACGATGACCTTGGCCGAAACGATCTTCATGGAACAACCCCTGCTAGCAAATCGATCGCAAAGGCCTGACCAATCGCAAAGCGGATGTCAATAGCGCGCAAATTGGCCAGACCGACATCTACCTTAGCTGGATCTGCCTAAGCATTTATCAACGCGCAGGCTCGATCGTCACCAGCGCAATGTCGTTGGTGGCCAGCGGCAAGCGATAGGCAAGCGTACCACGTCGATCAACGGTTACCACCCGTTCGACTTCGGGCGTGTCGCGCGTCAGGCTCTGAAGCTGGCTGACTTGCCCGGCGCTCAACGACTTGGGCATGCCCAGGTCGATATAAGCGGAATAGGCGTCATTGTGGCGATAGCCGGTGCGATTCACCCGCAACCGATAGCGGCCTGGCGCAAGCCCGGAGACGGTAAGTGCCGCGGGTGCCTCTGCTTTGGCCGGGACGATCCGCGTATAGTAGGGCCGGTTGCTTACGGGCTGCACCGGCTGATGCCAGTCCCACACTAGCGCCACGACCCGTCCACCATCCTTGGCGGCTAGGCTGTAGGTATCGCCGGTCGCCAGCGCCTGCCCACGCAGCGCGTTAAGATATTTGTAGGCGAACCAGGCCGGCTTGCGGATGCCTTCACGGTTCATCAGCCCGAAGCCGCCATGGAAAGGCGTGGGCGGTGGGCCGGGTTCTTCGAACAGATCAGTATAGGTCCAGTAGCTCATCGCCTGCACCGAACCCTGCACTGCCTTGAGCTTAGTAAGGATATAGGGCGCGCTAACGTAGCTGTCGTGCACCGCATCGCGCGGCGTATAGCTCGTGCTCCATTCCGTGAAGTAAAGCGGCAGCTTCGGGAACGGCGACGCGGCGATCTCGCGCCGCACTTTCAGCACGTCGCCGACGATGGCATACGGGCTGGGCGAGAGCTTGGTATCCTGCTCCCCCTTCTCGTCCAGAAAGCCGCCGTCGACGCCATAGGTATGCGTGGTGACGAAATCGACCGGCACCTTGTTTGCGGCGACGTGCGCCAGAAATTCCGGCACCCAGGCCGCGCCCGCGGTTGATGGGCCGCCGACCTGCAGCGCTGGATCGACCGCCTTCAGCGTCTTGGCGGTAACATCGTACAGCTCGAAATAGGCTTTCTGATCCGCCTTCTCCCAGAAGCCGTCCAGGTTCGGCTCGTTCCACACTTCGAATGGCCAGGTCCGGACTTCGGCGGCGCCATAGCGCTGGATCAGGTGGCGCGCGAACGAATCGATCAGATCGCGCCAAGGCCCCAGCTTCGGATGCGAGGTGTTGCCTTTCCAATAGAAGATACTGTTGTCCGAAGTCTTGAGCGCCTCCGGCGTGAAACCGAGTTCGACGAACGGCTTGATCTTCTTCGCGAGCAGATCATCGTACAGGCCATCGATGCCGCTCCAGTCATATACGATCGTGCCGTCCGGCTGCCGGCGCACCGTCTTCAGAACGTCGTGGAAGATTGCGTGGAAGCGGATCATGCGGAACCCAAGTTCCGGAACTGCCATCGCCAGCTGCGCCTGACTGTCCGGCCGTGCGAGCGTACCGGGAAAATCCGATCCGATCGAAAGATCGAAGAATCGATCCACCGGCCCCTGCGGCTTGGCAGCGTCCAACCGAATGGTACGCACGCCGGTTGCCGGCTGCGCCAGTGCCGGTGTCGTGCCAACCAAAGCAATGGCAAGCGCGATCCCCGCATGATTGTTGCGCATTCCATTCCTCTCCATGGTGCCTGATTGCACGTTAGCGCTACCAGCGTAGCGTCGTTTGCATGGGTAAAACAACCCTGACACTGCTGAAGATCACGCTCACGGATTTCGACAAGGTTCAGAATGCAGCTTTGCCAAACTCCTGGCGGGTTACCGGATGGCTGGAGGAGAGCCCGCCATCCACCACGATCGCTTGCCCGTTGACATAGGAGGCTGCGTCGGATGCGAGGAACACCGCCACTGCGGCGATCTCTTCAGGGACGCCTGCCCGGCGCAGCGGATTGAGCTGGCCCAGCCTGTCCTCCCTGCCGCGTTCGCGCGCATATGTGAAGGCGCGCTCGGTCATGCCGGTCTCGATCAGCCCGGGGCAGATCGCGTTCACCCGCACGCCGGAGGTGGCGAGTTGCTGCGCCGCCGTCTGGACCAGATTGATGACGCCTGCTTTCGACGCCGAATAGGGCGTACCTCCCGCTCCGGAGCGAAGCCCCGCAACGCTGGCAGTGCACAAGATCGCACCCCCGCCCCGCGCGACGATGCGCGGTGCCGCGTGCTTGATCGCCAGTGCCGGGCCGATCAAGTTGACGCGCAAAACCTCGGTCCAAAGCTCTACCGTCGAGTCGAGGATACCCGCGGTCCCCCCGGATATTCCGGCATTGGCGTAGAAGACGTCGATGCCGCCGAAGCGATCGCATGCCGCCTCCACCAGTTGCTGCACGGCCGCTTCGTCGCCGGCATCGATCTGGATAGCCAGCGCCTGCGCCAATCCCGCCACCGTTTCGTGGACGCCTTCTGCACAGTCGGCAGCGACCACGCTGGCACCTTGCGCAGCGAACGCGCGCACCGTGGCCCGGCCGATTCCCGATGCGGCCCCAGTAACCACCACGACCTTGCCCGAAAAAGCCGATGCTTGCTCCATCATGCCCCCGCCTTCCGCGCGAAATGCCAAGCCGCGGCGGCAAGGCCCGGCAGTCGTTCCACCGTGGCCGCCGCCTGCGCGCTGGAGGCGTTGCCATCGATCATACGTTTCTTGATGCCCTGAACGATGCCGGCGAGCCGGAAGAAGTTATAGGCGAAGTACCAGTCGAGATCGGGCACCCCGTCGCGCCCCGTGGCCACGCAATAGCGGTCGACCACCGCCGCCATTGTTGGGATTCCGCTTTCTTCACCGGCCAGCCCCTTCACCCCCGAGCGGCCCTCCGGTTCGGTAACCCAGTTCATCAGAAAATAGGAAAAATCGGCTAGCGGATCGCCAAGGGTCGACAATTCCCAATCCAGCACGGCGAGAACCTGCGGGCGATCGGCGGCGAACATGACATTGTCAATCCGATAGTCGCCATGCACGATGCTGGTGCGCGTCTGCTCCGGCGCGGTGCGCGGCAGGAACTCGATCAGCCCATCCATTTCCGGCAGCTCATCGGTCTGACTTGCACGATATTGGCGAGTCCAACGTTCGACCTGCCGTGCGAAATAGTTGCCGGGCCGACCATAGTCTCCCAGGCCCACCCTGCCAGGATCGATGCCGTGCAGCTGCGCCAGCGTGTCGACCAGCGCATTGTAGAGTGCGGTGCGCTCATCCGGCGCCATGTCGGGCAACGCCCCGTCCCACAACGTCCGCCCTTCCACCATTTCCATCACGTAGAAGGGCGAACCGATCACCTGTATATCTTCGCACAGCGCGAACGGGCGTGCGACGGGAAACCCCGCCGGGTGCAGGGCCGAAATCAATCGATATTCACGATCTACCGCATGCGCCGAGGCCAGGATCGGGCCGAACGGCTTGCGCCGCAGCACATAGGCGCCGCTCGCCGCATCTACGCGATAGGTGGGGTTGCTTTGTCCTCCGGGAAACTTGGCGGCACGGATTGGCCCGGAAAAGCCTGGGATCTGCGCCTCGCACCAGGCGCAGAGACGGATTTCGTCGAGGTCACTCATAGGAATTCGATCACCGATCGGACGCTGTGGCCGTCCCGCAGCTTGTCCAGCGCCGCATTCACCTCCGGCAATCGGATCCGCTCCGCCACCATCGTGTCGAGATCGAGCACGCCGTCCAGATACATCTGCACCAACCGTGGAATATCGATCGGGAAGCGCGTGCTGCCTAGCAGCGAACCCTGGATCTTCTTGCCAGTGAGGAAACTGGGGCCCGGCAGGTGCACATTCTGGCCGGGCGCGATCATGCCCAAGATCGTCGCGGTGCCGCCCCGCCGCAGGATCTGCCAGGCGAGTTCTGCCGAGGAGGGTCTTCCCACCGCCTCGATCGCATAGTGCACGCCGCCGCCGGTAAGGCCGAGCACCTGTTTGGCGATGCCCTCCGTGGTAGGGTCCAAGGCGTCGGTGGCTCCCATTTTAAGCGCCAGCGCGCGCTTTTCCGGCACCGGATCCAGCGCGAAGATCCGCCCTGCCCCGGCAATCCGCGCGGCATTGACCGCCGCCAGGCCGATGCCGCCGGCGCCGATCACCGCCACGCTTTCTCCCGCCCGGACGCGGCTGTCGTTGAAGATCGACCCGGCGCCGGTGATCACCGCGCATCCCAGCAGCGCAGCGCGATCCAGCGGCATGTCCCGGCTGATTGCGACGCAGGCGTTTTCATGGACGAGCATCATTTCGGCGAAGGCCGAAAGGTTTAGGAAGGGCGCCAAAGGCGTGCCGCTCGCCAGCCGCAGCCGCGGCTCCGCATCGGCGGAGCGACGCGTCGAAGGGTCGACGCAAAGCGACGGCCGGCCGGTTATGCACGCCTCGCATGCCCCGCAGAACGCCGTCAGGAAGGTGATAACATGGTCCCCCGGGCGGAGGCGGGTCACGTCCGATCCCACAGCTTCCACGATCCCGGCCGCTTCGTGCCCGGGTACCGTCGGCACCGGATGCGGGAAGGCACCATCGACGAAATGGAGATCGGACCGGCAGACTCCCACCGCGGCGGTGCGGATCAGCACCTCGCGCGCGCCGGGCTTGGCAACCAGCACCTCCTCGATCATCAATGGCGTTTTCGCCTCGTGCAGCACGGCAGCCTTCATCGTAGCCTCCGCAAGGGGCGCGACGCCCTCACCGGCTGACCCCAAGGTCGCCCGACGAAAGGCCGCCCGCGCGATGCGCGGCATATCGGCCGAATTCGGCGCGGGCGATGGCGCGCGCATGCACTTCGTCCGGCCCGTCGGCCAACCGCAGCGTCCGGATGCTGCCCCAATGGCGGGCCAGATCGAAATCGTCGCTCACGCCGGCACCGCCATGCGCCTGGATCGCATCGTCGAGGATCTGCAGGGCCATGCTCGGCGCCTGCACTTTGATCATCGCGATTTCCTGTTGCGCCGCCTTGTTGCCGGCGCGATCCATCATGTCGGCTGCCTTTAGACACAGCAGCCGCGTCATCTCGATGTCGATGCGCGCCCGGGCGACGCGCTGTTCCCAAATCGAGTGATCCGCAATCCGCTTGCCGAACGCGACCCGCTCCACCAGCCGCTTCGCCATGGCGGCGATCGCCTCCTCCGCGACTCCGATCGTCCGCATGCAATGGTGGATGCGGCCGGGCCCCAGCCGGCCCTGCGCGATCTCAAAGCCGCGGCCCTCGCCGAGCAGCAGATTCTCTGCCGGCACGCGCACATCCCGCAGCACCACCTCGCCATGACCGTGCGGCGCGTGATCATACCCGAAAACCGAAAGCATCCGCTCGACGGTGACGCCCGGCGTGTTCAGCGGCACCAGGATCATGCTCTGCTGGGCGTGCTTCGCCGCACCGAAATCAGTCTTTCCCATCAGGATGGCGATCCTGCACCGCGGATCCCCGGTTCCGGAGGACCACCATTTTCGGCCGTTGATCACATAATGATCGCCGTCGCGCTCGATCCGCGTCTCGATGTTGGTCGCATCCGAAGAAGCAACCGCCGGCTCGGTCATCAAAAAGGCGGAGCGGATTTCGCCGCGCATCAGCGGCGCCAGCCACGCTTCTTTCTGCGCGCGCGTGCCGTAGCGGTGCAGCACCTCCATATTGCCCGTGTCGGGTGCGGAGCAATTGAACACCTCCGGCGCCCAGTCGATCCGGCCCATTTCCTCCGCGCACAAAGCATATTCGAGGTTCGTCAGTTGTTCGCCCTCGAAGCGGAAACTGTCGTCGACATGCACCTGGCCGGCATGAGGCGGCATGAACAGATTCCAAAGCCCCTGAGATTGAGCGATTGGCTTCACCTCCTCCAGCACCGGGTTGACTGCCCAGCGGTCCCCCGTTGCTGCGGCCGCCCGATAGGCGAGATCGCGGGGCCGGATCTCGGCGTCGATAAAGGCTTTCACCCGATCGCGGTACTCGGCCTGTCGCGCGCTCAGCGTGAAATCCATGGCGTCGCTCTCCTGTGGTTCTTTGCCACCGGCTTATAGCGTACCGGATATTCGGTAAAGGGTCAGCCAAAGGCAAAAATGCCCTACGCAGACTTCAAAAAACCGTTTTGGCTATGGGCGGAAACGGCTAAGCTGATGCCATGGACGCCCCCGCGAAGATCGAAACGAGCAGCACCAAGCGATTCCAGGCCAAGCGCGATGCGATCCTGGCAGCGGCAGCAGCCGCGATCAACGAACAGAGCGCGAAAGGCATGACCTTCGCTGATGTAGCGCGTCGCGTCGGGCTCAACACCACGTCGGTAACCTATTATTTCAAGCGCAAGGAAGATCTTGCCGCGGCGGCGTTCGAACAGACACTGGCGTGGCTCGATGGTAGTCTCGATCAGGCGCTGGCCGAACCGTTCCCGGAAGCCAGGGTCGCGCGCTTCCTCGCGATCAACATGGAGCGCCTCGCGCGCATCGCCCGCGGCGAGGAACAGGCGGTCGCGATCCTTTCGGATCTTCGCGCGATGGAAGAGCCGCTGAAAGGCAAGCTGCTCACCGGCTGGCGCAACGTGTTCCGCAAGACGCGCAGCCTGTGGGGCGCCGATGGCAGCCGCGCGCAGACGGACCTACGGGGCGCGCGCGCGCACGTCCTTCTGGAAAACAGCTTCTGGCTGAACGCGTGGATGTCGCGCTACGAACTGGACGAATATCCGCGCGTCGAGGCGCGGCTGATGGACGTGTTCCGGCACGGCATCGCCGCGCCGGGCCAGCGTTGGCAGCCCCGCCTGTTCGAACTGGTCCATGAAGAGCCGGAGCCCGGCCGCGAGGCTTTTCTGCTCGCGGCTACTCGGCTGATCAACGAACTCGGCTATCGCGGCGCCTCGGTGCAGCGGATCGCCTCCGAACTCAATGTCACCAAGGGCAGCTTCTACCATCACCTCGATGCCAAGGACGATCTGGTAACCGCTTGCTACAAGCGCAGTTTCGACATCCTGGTCGATGCCCAGCGCCTCGCGGAAGGCGCCAGCGGCACCTATTGGGAACGGCTTGAAAGCACCCTCGCGACGCTGCTCGATTACCAGTTCTCCGAACGAGGGCCACTTCTGCGGACCACCGCCCTGTCCGGCCTGCCGCTCAACGTCCGCAACATCATGCTCGATCGATCGAACCGGATCGCACGCCGCTTCGCCGGCATGCTGTCGGACGGCATTGCCGAAGGATCGATCCGTCCGATCGATCCGCTCGTCGCCAGCCAGGCGCTGATGGCGCTGCAGAATGCCGCATTCGACATGCGCAAATGGGCTGGCACGATGCCGCGAGACCGCGCGGTGGCATACTATGCGTCCACCCTCGCCTTCGGCCTGTTCGACGATCGCGTACTGGAGGGCTGAACAGGCGCAGCGCGGCGCGCGACAGCGAATATCCAAAAAAAATGGGCCGGAGGGCATGCCCTCCGGCCCCAAGCTTTCCTCCCCAGGAAAGGCTTCAGAAGCGCGTCCGCAGCGTCAGGCCGTAGGTACGCGGCTCGGCGAGATACGCCGAGAAAAGCTGGCGTCCGCCGGGATATTGCGGATCGACAAAAGGAGCCCCGGTCGCGCCTTCCTGGAAGGGCGAGTTGAACACCACCTGCGTGTAGTTCTGGTTGAACAGGTTCTGCGCCCATAATTCGATGGCCCAGCGCTCGTCCTTGCCGCGGATACCGATGCGGCCGTTGACGACGTTGAAGCCGTCTTGAATCTTCTGCGGGAACAGATCCGATCCGGTGTTGAAGTCGCCCGTCATGCGCGTGTCGAAATAGACAAGGCCGCTCAGTCCCGAACTGCCGAGCGGCGGCGTCCATGCGATCGAAGCGGTGGCGACCACTTCGGGGGCGTTGGACAGATTACTTCCCGGCAGCAGCCGCAATGCCTGGTCCAGCGGCGCGCCCTGATCGGTGCCGACCAGCTGATCGCGATAATGCGTGTCGGCATAGGTCAGCCCCAGACCGATCTGCACGTCGCGCGCCGGCACCAGCGTGGCTTCGAGTTCGACGCCCTGCGATACGACGCCATAGCTTACATTGTCTGCCCCGCAGGCGCCGGTGGTGGTGGCGGCTGCGTTGTAGTTGCTGGCGGTGGTGAACTTGCTCTGGTCCCGGTCGCCGCCCGCGAGGCTGGCCGTACAGCCGTTGATATTCTGGACCAGGAACACCGTGCCGTTAAAGGTATTCAACTGGAAGTTCTTGAACTGCTGCCGGAAAATGGAAGCGTTCAGGCTAAACTTGCGCGTCGAATATTTCAGGCCGAGTTCGAAGGCGTCGTTTGTTTCCGGTGCGAATTGCAGGTTACCGACCACCGCTTGCGCGCCGCCCAGTGACGCGAATGTCGCGATCGGCAACTTCAGTGCGGAGCGATCGAGATTGAACCCGCCCGCTTTGTAGCCGCGCGAGTAGCTGCCGTAGAGTAACAGATCGTCCGTTGGCTTGTACGACAGGATCGCGGTGCCGGTGAATTGATCCTCCTTCCGCGTGTCACGGATCGAAACGCCGTTCAGTTCGGACGTGGAATTTCCCTGACAGGAAAGACCGACGATCGCATCCACCACGGCAGTCAGCGAAGCGACCGAGCGGAGCGGCAGCAGCGACGCCTGATTGGCGACGCAGGCCGTGTTGTCGTTACCGAAACCGGCGTTGAAGCGCTTCCGCTCATTTGTGTAGCGCAGACCCATGGTGAGGTCCAACCTGTTGGTCACGTGGAAGATATTGTGCGTGAACAATGCCCAATTGCGGCTGTTCTGCCGGTACACGTCGCGCGTCGTGCCGCGATCGTTGATGCCGTCCAGGCGGTCGAACGCCGCATAGATCAGCGGAGAGGCCGCGCCGAAAGCAGCCGGGCGCGCCGCCAGGCAGCCTGCGGAGGTCGGAGAATAGAGCGCCGCAAGCGCGCCTCCGGAGATGATGCGGCAGGTGGCGAAGCGGCCATATTGGTTGCCGAACCGCAGATTATCGACAACGGTCAGATCCTCATCGGCGTAATAGCCGCCGACCAGCCAGTCCAGCCGGTTGTCGAAGGCATTGCCGTTCAGGCGCAGTTCCTGACTCCAGGTTTCGAACGCGCGCGATGAATTCGCGTTGGGCGAACGATACAGGATGTCGACGGCGCTATAGTCGGTATCGGCGCCTTGGCTGGCGAAATAGTTCCGATAGCCGGTGATTGACGTGAGTGTTGCACCACCGAGCGTCCAATCCACCTGGACCGAGCCGCCCCAATCCTCGGTGATGCCGCCATAGCTGCGGCCGCGTGTGACATAGACATCGCGGCTATAGGGGTTGCTGAACGCCGCCAGGGGTTGCCCGAGATCGCGCAGCACGCGCACAATGTTGTTCGACGTGGGGCTGTTGAGCTGGCCGATATAAGGGCTGTTGGCCGAATCCATGTAGACGGCAGCGCAGCATTCTTCCTTGCGCTTGGTGTAATCGCCGATGACGCGCACGCGCAGATCGCTCGAGGGCTCGAACAGCAACTGCCCACGCAGGAAATAGCGGTCGCGATTGTTGATGTCGCGATTGTTGGTAACATCGCGGTGGAACCCGTCGCGCTTCATATACACGCCGTCCAGCCGACCCGATACGTTGCCACCGATCGGCACGTTGACGAAGCCTTGCGCGCGTATCGTCTCGTAATTGCCGTATGTCACTTCGCCGCCCGCGGAGAAGTTGGGCTCGGGCATTCTCGACACGATGTTGATCAAGCCCGCCGAGGCATTGCGGCCGAACAGCGTACCCTGCGGGCCGCGCAGCACTTCGATCCGCTCGATTTCGCCCAGCTCGTTGAGGCCGATGCCGGAACGCGAGCGGTACACACCGTCGATGAACACCGCGACCGAGCTTTCCAGGCCAGGATTGTCGCCGACGGTGCCGATACCGCGGATGCGCGCCGATCCGTTCGCCTCGCTACCCGTGGACGAGACGAGCAAAGATGGCGCCACCTGGTTCAATGCGCGGATATCGTTGGCACCCGTGCGTTGCAGGGCTTCGAAGCTCACGGCCGAAACGGCAATTGGCACATCGGCAAGCGCCTGGGCGCGCCCTTGTGCCGTGACGATGATTTCGTTGGATTCGGTTTCGGACAGCGGATCGGGCGTTTCCTGCGCATAGGCAGGCATAGTGAGCGCGATCGCGAGTGCCGGCGCCGCACAGGCCGACAGAAAGCGTAGCCGCATAGACATCTCTCCACCTTGGCTGGAGCCTCTTTCGCGCTCCATACCGTACCTTCGAATACACGCCCTCCGCCAAGCGCCGTCAAGAAAAACTAAAGTTTCAAAATGCTACCCGAACCAAAATGTGGCACGGAAAGCACAGTGACGGCGAACCATATTGGCAAGCGCCGCACCGCAACATGCGCCGCAGCAAACCCCGGCTGCATCTCAGCACGCGACGGCGGGCTCGCCACGGTTGCGCTTGCCGTAGCGTCTGCAGTGCCGCTTCGTCGCGCGCTACCCTTCGTCGGAAGGGCCAATCGCCCCTTTCGCCGCACCGGCGACAAATTGCGACATTTTCGTGGGCGCCTGACAAATCTGCGCGACATCATCGCGGCAAAACCAGGATGCGTGCCGGGGTCATGTCCCCGCCCTCGGCACCAATCACCGTGCAGGAGCTTCCAGATGCTGAAACGTCTCACCCTCACCGCGATCGGGGCAACGCTCCTTGCGGGTGCGGCCCAGGCCCGACAGGCCGAACCGCAGGATGGTCCCCGTCCCGGACCCCGTCCCGACCTGATCGGTATGGCAGACAAGAATAAGGACGGTGTCGTCACCCGCGACGAAATGCTCGCCGGCATCGCGACCCACTTCGCCGCGATGGATACCAATCACGACGGCAAGGTCACGCCCGAGGAACGCGCCGCCTTCCAGGCGACGATGCGCGCGCGCATGGGCGGCCGCATGCCCGCACCGAAGGAAATGACGCTGGCCGAGGAACAGGCTCGTGCCGGCCGCATGTTCGACCGGGTCGACACCAATCACGATGGAAAGATCGATGCGACGGAACGCAGAGCGGCAGCGAAACGCATGATGGCGATGGGCGGCCGCCGCGGTCGCGGAGGTCCGCCGATGGGCGGCGACATGCCTCCACCCCCTCCGGCCGGCGAAGACTGACGCCAGGCCGGATCAGCCGGGCGGGAGCGCCAACGGCGTCGTTCTTCCGTCCCCGTCGGAAGTAAAAGCGCCTCCCCCGTCGCTTCACCACGGCGCCCGCGGATCTCCTCCCTCCCGCCCGGCTCTTCCCCCTTCCGCCGAAAGCGCTAGTCTGCTCCGATGTCCGACGTCCCCCACCTGCTGCTAGTCGACGACGAGCGATCGATCCGCGAGCCGCTCGCGCAATATCTTACGCGCCAGGGATTTCGCGTAACCCAGGCGGGCGATGCGGAAAGCGCGCGCGCGCGGCTGAACGCCTATGCGATCGATCTGGTAGTGCTCGACATCATGATGCCTGGCGAGGACGGGCTGAGCCTGTGCCGCCACATCCGCGAGACCAGCGAAACGCCGGTGATCCTGCTCACCGCTCGCAGCGAGGAGACCGATCGTATCGTCGGCCTTGAGATGGGCGCGGACGATTATGTGGTAAAGCCGTTCAGTCCGCGCGAGCTTTCGGCGCGTATTAAGGTGGTGCTGCGGCGCTGGTCCGCCGGCGGTGCGAAACAGCACCCACCGGAAACCGGCTCCTTCGCCTTTGCCGGCTGGGTGCTGCGTACCGGCGAGCGGACGCTGGTCGATCGCGAGGGCGTGTCGGTGCCGCTTTCCACCGGCGAGTATAACCTGCTGCTCGCGCTGGTCACGCGGCCGCGCCAGGTGCTTACCCGCGACCAACTGCTTGATCTTACGCAAGGGCGCGAGGCCGCGGCATTCGATCGCGCGATCGACAACCAGGTAAGCCGCCTGCGCAAGAAAATCGAAACCGACGCCAAGAACCCGTCGATCATCAAGACGGTGTGGGGCGGGGGCTACACCCTGGCGGCCGAGGTTACGCGGCTTTGAAGCGCTTCTATCCCACCAGCCTTGTCGGACGCATCGCGCTGTTGGTCGCGGCGGCGCTGTTCGTGGCGCAGGCGATCAACTTCACGCTGTTGCTGCACGAGCGGCAAAAAGCCCGCTTCGCGCTGGTGATCGTGCCGGCGACGACCCGGCTTGCCGATGCAGCGGAACGGCTGCTGACGTTGCAACGCGAAATGCCGGCAGAGCCCGGCGTCGCGAAGCGACGCTTCCTGTCGGATCCGCGCACCCATGTGCGCCTGCATCGCGACAATCCATTCGCAGACCAGCCCAATCGCCGCGCGGACGTGGAGCGCGACTTGCGACGCGGGCTGGAGGATGCAGGCCTGCGCGCGGGCACCATCGTCGCGGCGCTGCGGCCCGTCCATCCGCAACGCCTGCGCAACCCCAAGATGGATCCGCTCCGCGCCGAGCGGCTGCGGCGGATGGGCGCCGAAATGCTGGTGGCGGTGGAGCTGCCGGGCAAGGGATGGCTGACGCTCGCCACCCCATGGCCGCGCAGCGACTTCGGGCTGATCTGGCAACTCGCGGCGCAGACGCTGATCCTCTATGTCGTCGTGCTGATACCGGTGTTGCTGGTCGGCGGCCGGATTGCCCGGCCGCTGCGGACGCTCACCGATGCGGCGCGTACCTTCCGCCCCGGCGACGATACCCCGCCGCTGCGCGAGCGCGGGCCTAGCGACGTGCGCGCGCTGATCGCCGCCTATAACGCGCTCGGCCGGCGGGTAACGTCGATGCTGGACGAGAAGGATCGGATGCTCGGCGCGATCGGCCACGATCTGCGCACGCCGCTCCAGGCACTCCGCGTCCGCATCGAATCGGTGGAGGACGAGGACGATCGCGCCCGCATGGTCGACACGATCGACGAGATGAGCCGCACGCTGGACGACATCCTGTCGCTGGCCCGGCTGGGAAGGCCGAGCGAGCCAAACACCGATGTCGATCTAGGCGCGCTGGTCGATGCGGTGGTCGAGGACTTCCGCGATCTCGACCATGACGTGACGTTCGAGGAGCCGGCCAGGCTGAAGATGCGGTTGCGGCCCACGCTGATGCGGCGCGCGGTCCGCAACCTGATCGAGAATGCCGTCAAATATGGCGGCGGTGCGGAGGTGCGTCTGATCGCGGAGGCCGAACGCATCACGATCGAGGTTTGCGATCGCGGGCCCGGCATTCCCCCGGAGAAGATGGACGCGGTGTTCAACCCCTTCACGCGGCTGGAGGAGTCGCGCAACCGCAATACAGGCGGCATCGGTCTGGGCCTCGCGCTGGCACGGGCAATCGTCAGCGATGCCGGCGGCACGATCGCGCTTTCGAACCGCGAAGGCGGCGGGCTGGTGGCCACAATCACGCTCCCGCGGTGAGGCCGATCTCTGGCCCCTCCTGCCGGGAGGAGGGGTTGGGGATTCCGGAACGTTAGTAGGTCTCGGTGAGATACTGCCCACCCCCGCCCCTGAGGGGGACTCAAAACAAGAAAAAGCCGCGCTCCCATCGGAAGCGCGGCTCTTTGTCTCTGCCGAAAGAGTCAGCCGATCAGCCGACGATTTCTTCCGGCTTGAAGAAGAAGGCGATTTCGATCGCGGCATTTTCTTCCGAATCCGAACCATGGACCGAGTTGGCCTCGATCGATTCGGCCAGTTCCTTGCGGATCGTGCCGGGCTCGGCATTGGCCGGGTTGGTCGCGCCCATGATGTCGCGGTTGCGCTGCACGGCGTTCTCGCCTTCGAGCACCTGCACCACGACCGGGCCGGAAATCATGAATTCAACCAGGTCGTTGAAGAAGGGGCGCTCCTTGTGCACCGCATAGAAGCCTTCAGCCTGCTCGCGGCTCATCTGGATGCGCTTGGAAGCGACGACGCGCAGGCCGGCATCTTCCAGCATCTTGGTGACGGCGCCGGTGAGGTTGCGGCGGGTTGCATCGGGCTTGATGATCGAAAAGGTCCGGGTCGCGGCCATGGCCGTGCGGCTCCTATAGTTGGGGATGGGGAAAAGTTGCGGCTCCCTAGTCCCGGCGCCTCGGCAATGCAAGCTCAGGCGACTTGCGCCCAGCGTCCATTTTCGTCCTGCCGCCAATAGCGGCGATCGATGCCTTCGCGTTCGCCCAGCGCCCGCCAGGCGACTCGGGCGGCGGCGATATTGTCTTCATCGAAAAAGTGAAACACGCGATCGAAGGCGAGCGCCTCGTCGCGCCAAAGGCCGTCGATCAGCGCGACGTACCTGGCCCCGTTGGTCGCCAGCACCTGTCCGGCAATGAGGATGGGCTGCTCGGCATCCCACGCCTCGCCCGCCTCGCCATGGGGAAGGAAGCTGGCCGGCGCATAGCTCCAGAGCCGCTGATCGATCTGCTTGCGCAGCGCTTCCTCGCCTGCCACGACCAGCAGGCGCGCGCCACCCGCCAACACCTTTTCTGCGATCTGCGGCAGCACGCGCTCCAGCGGCGCCTTGGTGAGATGATAGAAATCGACCTGCATCGGGCCCCGATAGCCGCGATAGGCGTTCGGGCCAACGCATGCCGCCGTTGCGATGGCGCAACCGCTGCGATAGGGCGGCTTTTGGCGTACGGGGAGTTGACGCGAAGGTGGGAAGTATTGTGACGCGCAGGGCCCTGTCCGTTTCGGCCGCGCTCGGCCTGTGCCTGTCGGCCGAGGCCCGCGCGCAGCAGGCCGCCGAGCCGGTTCGGGCGCCCGCGGCCGATGCTGCCGCGCAGGATGTTCCCGCCGCAAACCTTCAGGATCGGCCGGTCGAACCGCCGCCGCCCTCACCAACCGGCCTGCCCGACGACCCAGACCAGGTGCAGTTCACCGCCGATACGCTCGATTATGACATGAACAACGACGTCGTCACCGCCAGTGGCGACGTGCGCCTTTTCCGCCAGAGCAACCGGCTCAGGGCGGACAAGGTGAGCTGGGATCGCCGCACCGGCAAGGTAACGGCGGAGGGCAACATTGCCGTGATCAACCCACAGGGGGATGCGGCCTATGGCGACCGGATCGAGCTGACCGACACGCTGAAGGACGGTGTGGTCGAGAATATGCTCGTCGTGCTCGAAGCCGGCGGCCGCATCGCCGCCGAGCATGGCCAGCGCAGCGACGGCGGCGTGATCACCGTCGAAAACGCCGCCTATACGCCGTGCACCGTCACCAACACGGCGGGGTGCCCCAAGGAGCCTTCGTGGAAGATCACTGCCGATCAGGTCGTCTATGATCCGAATCGGCGCCGACTGCGCTATCGCGGCGCCCGCATCGGCGTTTTCGGTTTTCTCACCCTGCCGCTGCCCGCTTTCTCGCATCCGGCCGGTGGACAGAGCGACTCCGGCATCCTGACGCCCGACGTGCGCTACAGCCGGGTTAACGGCTTCCAGCTCGCCGTGCCTTATTTCATCAGTTTGGCGCCCAACCGCGACCTGACCGTCACGCCGCGTGTGTTTTCCGATACGCTGCCGATGCTGCAGGTGGATTATCGCGAATTGAACAGCCTCGGCTCGTTCCGCGTCTCCGCCTATGGCACCTACAGCCGCCGCGCGGACGATCTCACCGTGTCGCAAACGCCATCGTCGCTGCGGAACGACGTACGCGGCTATTTCGATCTGCTCGGCCGCTACCAGCTCGATACTAACTGGTCGGTATCGGCATCTCTGCGGATGGCGAGCGACCGGACCTTCCTGCGCCGCTACGACATTTCCCGGGACGACCGGCTGCGCAACAACAT
The DNA here is from genome assembly GCF_048568905.1 of Sphingomonas sp. HT-1. Lineage (GTDB taxonomy): Bacteria > Pseudomonadota > Alphaproteobacteria > Sphingomonadales > Sphingomonadaceae > Sphingomonas. The sequence goes on from NZ_CP183770.1 coordinate 1,065,941, forward strand.
CTCGCTCGAACGGATCGATGCCAACAGCTATTTCGTCGTCAACGCCTGGGCCGCGCAGACGCTGCGGATCACCGGGCCACAAGGGCTGCAGCCGATCGCGCTGCCGGAAATCGATTATCGCCGCCGCGTCGAGGAAAACATAACCGGCGGGCATTTCGATTTCGAGGTGAACACGCTCGCCCTGACCCGCACCGCAGGCCAGGATACGCAGCGCGCCTTTGCCAGCGCCCAGTGGAGCCTCCGCCGCCTGACGAATTGGGGGCAGGAAGTGACGTTCACCGGCTACGCCCGCGGCGACATTTACAACACCAGCGATTCGCTAACGACCAGCGTGATCAACTATCGCGGCGAAGACGGCTTCCACACGCGTGGGATCGCCGCGGCGGCGGTGGACGTGAAGTGGCCGTTCGTCGGCGCCTTTCTGGGCGGATCCCAGCGCATCACCCCGCGCGTGCAGATGGTTGCCGCGCCGCATCTCGCCAACATGGAGATTCCGAACGAGGACGCGCGCGCCGTGGATCTCGAGGATTCCAACCTTTTCGCGCTCAATCGCTTCCCGGGCTATGACCGGTTCGAGGATTCAACGCGGTTCACCTATGGCCTCGACTATGCGCTCAACCTGCCGGGCTTCAGCATCGATGCCAATATCGGGCAGAGCTATCGCCTGACCACCCGGCCCACCCTGCTGCCCAACGGAACGGGGCTGACCGACCGGCTCTCGGACATCGTGGGACGGACGGTCATCCGCTTCCACGATTTCGTCAGCTTCACCCACCGCTACCGGCTGGACAAGGACGGGCTGGCCGTGCGCCGCAACGAGCTCGACATGGCGCTCGGCTCACGCGCGACCTATGTCCAGATCGGCTATCTGCGGCTCAACCGGAACATCAGTGCCACGCTGGAGGATCTGCAGGACCGCGAGGAGCTGCGTCTGGGCTCGCGCGTGCAGATCGCGCGCTTCTGGTCTCTTTCGGGATCGACGTTGATCGACCTGACCGACAAGAACGAGGATCCCCTGTCCGCCGCCGATGGCTATCAGCCTATCCGCCACCGTATCGGCGTCTTCTATGAAGACGACTGTCTGCGTGTTGGGGCCACCTGGCGCCGCGACTATGCCACCACCGGTGACGCCCGCGCCGGCAATTCGTATCTTCTCACCCTCGCCTTCAAGAATCTGGGGCGCTAATACGGTGCGAACCGGAGGCGGGCGCTAAGCCTTGGTTCAGGCACAATTGACGATTAAGCGCAGCGTTTCCGAAAAGGATGAGGGCCGTTCTGAAGTGACTATCGCTGTGGGCAGAATTGCGGGCATGGGTGCCAAGTGGCTGGCGGGTGCCGGGATCGCGGCGCTGGCGACGGTGGCGCTTGCCCAGACGAATCCCGGCCAGGAGAGTGGGAAGTCGGCGAATGCGGGCCTCGATTTCCCTGCCGATGTGGAGATTTTCGGCAAGGCCGATCCGAACATTCGCAAGCCGACCGCAATCGTCAACGATTACGTCCTCACCGGCACCGAGGTTGACCACCGCGTCGCGCTGGTCACGGGCATGCAGAAGCTGACGCTGAAGCCCGAAGAGCGCGAGCAACTGAAGCTCGCCATGCTACGCCAGCTGATCGACGAGACGCTGGAGATCCAGGAAGCCAAGGCGAAGGACATCAAGGTTGATGCCCGCGAGATCGAATCCAGCTTCAGCCGCGTGTCGGCCCGCTTCCAGCGGACGCCAGAACAGATGCGCGCCTGGCTGCGCGAAATCGGTTCGTCGGAACGGTCGATCAAGCGCCAGATCGAAGCCGAACTGGCGTGGAGCCGCCTCCTGCGCAAGCAGGTGAACGTCAATGTCGGCGAAGCCGAAGTGAAGGCGATGATCGATCGCCTCACCGCCCAGAAGGGCACCGACGAATATCACGTCTACGAGATCTATCAGAACGCCACTCCCGATCGCGCGCAGGAAGTCGCGGGCGGGATGCAGAAGATGATCGAGCAGATGCGTCAGGGCACGCCCTTCGACTATCTTGCCCGTACCTATTCGCAAAGCTCCACGCGCGCCCGCGGCGGCGATCTGGGCTGGGTGCAGCCGGCGATGCTGCCCGATGGTCTCGCCCAGGCGGTGCAAGGGATGGAGCCGGGCCAGGTGGCGGGCCCGATCCCGCTCTCCGCCGGCTTTTCGATCGTGTACCTGGCAGACAAGCACAAGGTGGGCGTGGCCGATCCGCGCGACGCCAAGCTGAGCATCCGCCAGCTGTCGATCGCGTTCACCAAGGACATGACGACGCCGCAGCGGAACACGCGCGCGGAAGAGTTCGGCAAGGCCGTGCAGGCCATTCGCGGTTGCGGTGACGTGACCAAGGCGGCCGCCGGCATCAATGCCGAGGTGGTCGACCGCGATGGCATCGCGATCAAGGATCTGCCGCCAGCGTTGCAGAACATGGTTCTCCCGATGCAGGTCGGACAGGCGACGCAGCCGTTCGGCTCGCTTGAGGACGGCGTACGCGCCTTCGTGATCTGCGGCCGCGACGATCCGCCTCCTGCCTATACCCCGTCGGTGGAGCAGGTGCAGGAACAGCTGGAAGACCAGCGCGTCAACCTGCGCGCGGAGCGGATGCTGCGCGACCTGCGCCGCGACGCACTGATCGAATATCGCTGACATGGCGCCCGGCGCCTCCCGCCTGGCGCCGCTCGCCGTGGCTCTGGGCGATCCCGCCGGGATCGGCCCGGAGATCGTCGCCAAGGCCTGGAACGCGCGCGTTCTTCATTCGCTGCCACCTTTTTTCGCGGTGGGTGATCCAGGCTCGATCCAGGCGGTGTGGAACGGGCCCACGGTCACCATCGACACACCAAGCCAAGCGTTCGAGCGGTTCGACGACGCGCTGCCGGTGCTGCCGGTGCGGGATTCGGGCGCCAGTGTGCCCGGCCAACCAAACATGGCTTCTGCCGCAGTCGCGCTCCAGTCACTGGAAGTTGCGGTCGGCCTGGCAAGCGCCGGTGCCGCCGGTGCGCTGGTGACCGGTCCTGTTTCCAAGACCCAGCTCTATACGATCGGCTTCAACCATCCCGGGCAGACCGAGTTCGTGGCGGAGCGCTGCGGCGTCACCGCCGAGAATGCGGTGATGATGCTCGCGGGACCCAGCCTGCGCGTCGTGCCGATCACCGTTCATATCGCGCTGGCCGATGTGCCGGAACGGCTCACCATCGATCTCATCATCGCCAAGGCACGCGTCACCGCACGCGGGCTCCAGCGCAATTTTGGGATCTCCCGGCCGCGGCTCGCCTTTGCCGGTCTCAACCCGCATGCCGGCGAGAATGGCGCGCTCGGCCGCGAGGAAATCGACGTCATCGCTCCTGCGATCGAGCGCCTGCGCGCCGAAGGCATTGACGCGACCGGCCCGTTTTCGGGCGACACGATGTTCCATGCCCGCGCTCGCGCCACCTATGATGCGGCGCTGTGCCCGTTCCACGATCAGGCGCTGATCCCGATCAAGACCCTCCACTTCGACGACGGCGTGAACATCACGCTGGGCCTGCCGATCGTACGCACCTCGCCCGATCACGGCACCGCCTTCGGACTGGCCGGACGCGACGAAGCCAATCCCGGGGCGATGATCGCCGCCATCCGCATGGCCGCCAGCGCGGCACAACGCCGGAGCGACGCAGCGGCGTGACCACCCTTCCCCCGCTCCGCGACGTCATTGCCAGATACGGACTCAGCGCCAGCAAGGCGCTGGGCCAGAATTTTCTGTTCGACGGACAGTTGCTCGGCCGCATCGCGAAGGTGCCGGGCGCATTGGGCGATGCAGAGGTGTTCGAGGTCGGCCCCGGCCCGGGCGGGCTCACTCGCGCGCTGTTGCAGGCGGGTGCCCGCGTGACCGCGGTGGAGCGTGACCGCCGCTGCATCCCCGCGCTGGAGGAATTGGGCGGCTATTTCCCCGATCGCCTGCGCGTCATCGAAGGCGACGCGTTGCAGGTGGACGCTCCCGCCCTGTTCGCCGGCAAGCCGCACGTGGTTGCCAACCTGCCCTACAATGTCGGTACCGCGCTGCTGGTCGGCTGGCTTTCGGCCGAATGGCAGCCATGGTGGGCCAGCCTGACGCTGATGTTTCAGAAGGAGGTCGCCGAGCGCATCGTCGCTCCGGCGGGCAGCGAGCATTATGGCCGGCTGGCGGTGCTGGCACAGTGGCGGTCGACCCCGCGGATCGCGATGCATGTCCACCGGTCCGCCTTCACGCCACCGCCCAAGGTCATGTCTGCTGTCGTGCACGTCGTGCCCGCCGAGCCGCCGGAGGGAGTGCGCCTTGCCACGCTGGAGGCAGTGACGGCGGCGGCATTCGGCCAGCGCCGCAAGATGCTGCGGCAAAGCCTGAAAGCGGTGCCCGGCGCCCTCGCCGCGCTCGACGCGCTGGGCATCGATGCAAGCCGGCGCGCGGAAACCGTTACCGTCGCCGAATATGTCGCGATCGCCCGCGAACTCGGGCGGGCCGGCTAGGCCGGTTCAGGGCTTGGCGGCTTCCTTCGCAGGCACTGCCTTGGTCGCCGCATCGTTCGCAGCCACAGGGGTTGGCGGAGGCCCTTTGGCGATGCTGCCTGCAAGGGTGGTCGCATCGGCGCACGCGTTCTTGCAGATCGTCTTGATCTTGCCCAGATTTTCCTTTGCGCGCTCGATCGCGCCCTTCGCCACCATCGCCTCGCCCTGCCCGCGCAGCGCAGCCAAGTCGTTCGGTTCCAGCTTCAGCGCCTCGCCATAGAAGCGGATCGCCTTGCCGGGCAGGCTCTGCGTCCGCGCGATATCGGCAAGCAGCACGAACGCCTCGCGATTGCGTGGATCGACGGCCAGCGCCGTTTCCAGCAGGTCATTGGCCCCGCCCAGGTTGCCCGCGCCTTGCGCGGCGCGCGCCTGACGGACCAGTTCGAGCGAACGCGGATCGATCTGGCTATCCGGACGCTGAGCGCTGAGGCTGGAGGACACGGTAAGGACCAGCAGCGCCGCTGCCGCCGAAACTGCGGTGATCCGCATCAAAATCTCCGATAGACTGGAAGACGTTGCTAGCATTGCCGCACCATCTTCGCGACAAAAAAGCCATCGGTCGAGTCCTTGTGCGGGGTCAACCGAAGGCCGTGCCCGCGTAGCGCCCCGATCGGCGCATCCAGTCCAAGTGCCGTCCATTCGGGCTGCACGCCAAGGAAGCGATCGATCTGGCGCGCACCCTCCGCGTCAAGCAGCGAGCAGGTAATGTAGACCAGCGTCCCGCCCGCCCGTACCAGCCCGGCCCCGATCGCCAGCAGCCGCGCCTGCGTCTCGACATATTGGGCAAGCAACGGCGGCGTCAGCCGCCAACGCGCTTCGGGATTGCGCCGCCAGGTGCCGGTGCCCGAACAAGGCGCATCGATCACGACCAGATCGGCGCGTGCCTGCCAATCGCTCATCATGGCGCTTTCCTGTCCCGGGTTGAGCAAACGGGTGGCTGCGATCGTCACCCCGGCCCGCGTGGCCCGCGGCGCCAGGCGCGAAAGGCGCGGCCGATCGACGTCGCAGGCAAGAATGGCGCCCTTGTCCTCCATCGCGGCAGCCAGCGCCAGCGTCTTGCCTCCGCCGCCGGCGCAGAGATCGATCACCGCCATTCCTGGTTCGGCGCCGGCTAGATGGCTCACCATCTGGCTGCCGGCATCCTGCACCTCGATGCGGCCGTCGGCAAAGGCGGGCTCGCGCTCTACCGGCACGTCGGTTTCCAAGCGTAGGCCGTGCGGGACGAACGACAATGGCGTGGCACCGGCAATTTGTCCGGCAAGGGCGTCTCGTGTCGTCCGAAGCGCGTTCACGCGCAGATCGAGCGGCGCCCGATCGAGCAGAGCGTCGCGCTCCGCCTCATCCAGTCCCGAGTCCGCAAGGGCCTGTTCCAGCCAGGCAGGCGCCACACCCATCCGCGCCGGCGCTTCTCCCTCATGAACCGGCGCGGGTCCATAGCGCGAGCCATCGAACAGCGCGGCCAGTTCAGGCCGCACCCCGGCCAAGGCGATCATCGCCGCACGTCCGGTTTCCGGCGGCTCGCCGCACAGGCGAATGGCATCGTACACCAGGCCGCGGATCGCCCGGCGGTCTTTCGATCCGGCGAAGCGGCGCGCAGCAAAGGCGCGCGCCAACAGCACATCGGCGGCGGGCCCGCGGCTCCGCGCCGCCGTCACCACCTCGTCCAAAAGTTCGATCGCCATCTGGAGGCGCGCTGCTGGAGTCATGCATCCGCGCTAGGCGATTGGCGACGGCATGGGAAGCAGGGCGAATGATGATATGGCAAACGTATGGATAGCCTCCACGGCCAATCTCTTGTACCGTTTGCCTGCAAAGCATGCCTTGGGCGTGAGGGGTCGACGAGGAAGCGTTGGTGGACCGTTGGGGGGCGATCTTCGCCCTGTTCGTAGCAATCGCCGGCTTGATTCCCGGTGCAGCCTTTGCGGTGGGGGTGCCGCTGGACGGGCGTGTGTGCCATGTCGTAACGCCAGCCGCCGTGCCGGACGGCAATGCCTCCACGCTGCGGTTCACCTGCGGCGGCGAACCCAGCGGTTATCAACGGGGAAGCCTCTGGCTGCGTATTGATCCTGCTCGCTACATGCAGCCTGGCGAGACACCGACGCTGCTCGTGCACCACAGCCGGTTGGACAGGTTGGCCGTCGAGTTCCGCTATGTGGACGGCCCGGCCGAATGGCAGCAGGTGCGCAACGGCGCGTATGGGGATTTCTGGCGGCCGGGCGCCCAACTCGCCTTTTCGCCCGCGAACCGCAACGACCATGTCGCCGCGATCGTACTGCGCTTCGATCGCCTGGCCAGCCATCACCTGCTGCGGGTGCGGCTGGTTCCCTCCGGCGCTGCCGAGCGCCAGTCGGCGATGCTCGCCGCCTTGATCGGCGCTGCGCTGACGCTGCTGGCGATCGGCGCGATCTACAACCTCTCGCTGGCAATCGCGGTGCGGCGGCAATATCTGGCGTGGCAAGGCGCCTGGGCCGCCACGGTGTTCGTGTGGGGCACGCTGTGGTCGCAATTCGCGCTGCTGGTGGTGCCGGGCTTTGCCGGCAGCTTCTCCGCACAGGCTTCCACCTTCCTTTCCGCGAACGCGATCACGCTGGCGACGTTCAGCGCCGTCACCTCGATCCCGCGATCAATCCTGCCGAACTGGCTTCGAGGTGTCGCGCTCGCGTTGGGCGCGGCGGTGGGTATTCTCGGCATACCGACCAGTCTGGTGCGCAGTGCGTTGATCGACACCCTGGGTGCCATGCTAGGCATCTTCGTGCTGGCAGACCTGCTGGCGGTGGCGATCTGCCTCGGATGGGCGGTGCGGCGCGGCAGCGCAGAGGCGCGCGATCTCGTCGCCGCGTGGTCGGTGCCGATGGCGGCGCTGGCGCTCACCCAGTTCGTTGATCTGGGCAGTGCGCTCTGGGGTGGCGGCGCGCAGATCCTGGTGCTGTTCGCCGCCGCGTGGCAGACGATCTGGCTGTCCATCGCCGCCAGTCGTCGGCTAGCGCGCTTCCGCGCCGAACGCGATCGTGCTCTGGCGGCGGAAGCGCGCGCCAGCGAACTCGCCACACGCGATCCGCTGACCGGCATCCATAACCGCCGCGGCTTCGTTGCCGCCGTAGCACCGCTGATGCAGTCGGCGCAGCGCGACCAGACGCCCGTCGCGCTGCTGCTGATTGACATAGACCGATTCAAGGCGATCAACGATGTGCACGGCCACGAGGCCGGCGACAGCGTATTGTGCACCCTGGCCGATCGCCTCACGCGCTGGCAGGGCCCAATGTGTGCGACCGCGCGTTTGGGCGGCGAGGAATTCGCGCTGATGATCGGTCAGCTCGAGGGGCGGTCGCTGCTGCAATTCGCCGAGCATGTCCGCCAGGAACTCGGCGCCTGCGATCACCGGCAGGCGATCGGCGATCATCTCGTCACGGTGAGCATCGGCGTGGCCGAGCGGCGCGGCACGGCCGATTATCAGCAGCTCTACCGTCTCGCCGATCAGGCCCTGTATGTCGCCAAGGATGGCGGGCGCAACCGCGTGATCCATGCGGACTATCTGGGGCCGCCCTGCGAACCCCATAGCGGCAAGGACGGTGCCCAGGCCCGCCGCTGAGGCGGGCCCGCGCACCTGCTGCTGCTCATCACCGCGTAGGGTAGTTGGGCGCCTCGCGCGTGATCGTCACGTCGTGGACGTGGCTTTCCTTCAGGCCGGCATTGGTGATGCGCACGAACCGGGCCTTCTTCTGAAATTCCGGAATGGTGCCCGCACCGACATAGCCCATCGACGCCTTCACGCCGCCGACCAGCTGGTGGATAACATCGCGCGCCGGTCCCTTATACGGCACCTGGCCCTCGATGCCTTCGGGCACCAGCTTGAGCTGGTCCTTGATGTCCTGCTGGAAATAGCGATCGGCCGAACCCTTGGCCATCGCGCCGACCGAACCCATGCCACGATAGGATTTGTAGGCCCGCCCCTGATAGAGGAAGGTTTCGCCCGGTGCCTCTTCGGTCCCGGCGAGCAGCGATCCGATCATCGCCGCGCCCGCACCGGCGGCAAGCGCCTTGGCGATGTCGCCGGAGGTGCGAATGCCGCCATCGGCGATCACCGGGATGCCGGACTTGGCAGCCTCGTTCGCCGCCTCCATCACTGCGGTGAGCTGCGGCACGCCCACGCCGGCTACGACGCGGGTGGTGCAGATCGAGCCGGGCCCGATGCCTACCTTCAATCCGTCCGCACCTGCATCGATCAGGGCACGCGCGGCCTCGGCCGTGGCGATGTTGCCGGCGATCACCTGCACCCGGTTGGACAGTTTCTTCACCCGCTCCACCGCGCGGCTGACGTCCTTGTTATGGCCATGCGCGGTGTCGATCACCACCAGGTCGACTTCCGCATCGACCAGCGCCTCGGTACGGGCGAAGCCCTTGTCGCCGACCGTGGTCGCGGCGGCCACGCACAGGCGGCCGCTCGCATCCTTGGTGGCGTGCGGATAATTGACAGCCTTTTCGATGTCCTTGACCGTGATCAGGCCGACGCAGCGATAGGCATCGTCTACCACCAGCAGCTTCTCGATCCGGCGCTGATGCAGCAGGCGACGCGCCTCGTCCTGCCCAACGCCAAGCTTCACCGTCGCCAGGTTCTGGTGCGTCATCAGCTCGGAAACGAGCTGGTTGGGGTTCTCGGCGAAACGCACGTCGCGATTGGTGAGGATGCCGACGAGCTTGCCGCCCGCCTCGACGATGGGAATGCCGCTGATCCGGTGCCGCGCCATCAGCGCCTGCGCTTCCGCCAGCGTGCCGGTGGGTGCCATGGTGATCGGGTTGACCACCATGCCGCTCTCGAAGCGCTTGACCAGGCGAACCGCCTCGACCTGCTCTTCGATTTCCATGTTGCGATGCAACACACCAATGCCGCCAAGCTGCGCCATCACGATCGCCATGTCGGCTTCGGTGACGGTATCCATGGCAGAGGAGAGGATGGGGATGTTGAGCGCCAGCCCCTTGGTCACGTGCGTGCGGGTATCCGCCATGCTCGGAACGATCTCGGATTCGCCCGGGTAGAGCAGGACGTCGTCGAAAGTCAGGCCGAGGGGGATTTCCATGGGGAGCGCCAAATCCTTGAGTCGAGAGTTGGCGGCCCATGTAACCGCAAGGGGGGATCTGCGCTAGGGGGCAGGTTCAGGCGAGCACGGGGGGCACATCGGGGTAGAGCAGATCGCGTTCGCGCTGCACCTGGTTGCGGATGAACTCCGCCAGCCGCCGCGATGCGGCGACATAGGCAGGCCATTGCTCGATCGCCCGCGGTGTCGGCCATGCGCTGACATGATCGGTGTAGAACATGCGCATGTCCATGTTGCTGCCGCGCACCGCGCGCGCCGCTTCCGCTTTGGCGCCGCCCTCGCTCATCGCGGCGTTGACGAGCAGATCGATCGCGCGTCGTCGCGCTGCTACCGCGCGTGCCGTCTGATAGCGCGCGCGCGACAGCGCAGCGACGTCGACGCAGGGCAGCGCGAGCAGATTCTCGATCGCTCCGATCGCCTGGAGCAACGTCATGTCCAGTTCGTGCATGCTCTCCATGTTTCAACCATAGAAGGCGCTTTGATCCACCGCGGGCGCGTGCGCGGAATTATTCCGCAGATCCGGCACGCGCGAGGATGTATTCCGCCTGCGCGACATGCATTGCTTCGATCATGCGATCGCGGAATCGCTCGGCACCGCCTCTGGCAGCGGCGATCAGGGCCCTGGCATCCGCGATCTCTCCGGGGGTGGGTGCGAAGGCATCGGCGGCAATGGCGATCTGGCCGGGATGAATCAACGTTTTCCCGTCGAAGCCGAAGGCGCGTCCTTCGCGGCATTCGGCGGCCAGGCCCTCGGGATCGGTGAGGGCGTTGAACACGCCGTCCAGTGCCCAGGCCTCGCCCGCGCGCGCCGCCAGCACCACCGATTGCAGCGCCACCGACAATCCCGCCCGGCCCGCTCCAGAGGGTATGCCGAGGCTGGCCTTCAGATCGTTCGTGCCGGCGATCAGACCGGCGACGCCGGGCAGCGCCGCGATGGCCGCCGCCGCCAATACGCCCGCCGGCGTCTCGATCATCGCGAGCAGGGGTTTGCCGGCCGCTTCCGCAATCCTCCGCGCGGCCGCCGCATCCTCCACCTTCGGCATCACGATCATCGCCGCCGCAGAGGCTGCCGCCGCTTCGATATCGGCAGCATGCGCCGGCGTGCCCAATCCGTTGATGCGCACGGCGGCGATCCGATCACCGAAGCCGGTGGCAAGCGCTTCCACTGCTGCAGCGCGCGCAGCGTCCTTGTCTTCGGCCTTCACCGCGTCCTCAAGGTCGAGGATGATCATGTCGACCGCCAGGGTGCGCGCCTTGGCGATCGCGCGCGGGTTCGAGGCGGGCAGAAACAGCGCGGTGCGCGGCGCATGGGGGATGCTGGTCATGCGCCTTCCCTATGCTACCACGAGGCGGAATTGCGAGGGGAGTCGGACGGCATGGAGATCATTTCCGCGTTTCTCGTGGCGTTGGCGGTGCTGGTGGTGCTGTACCTGATCGCCAGCGTGAAGATCGTCACGCAAGGATATCAGTACACGATCGAACATTTCGGCCGGTTCACCAGCGTCGCCGCCCCTGGCTTCAACTTCTACCCCGCCTTCTTCTATCGCGTCGGCCGCAAGGTGAACATGATGGAGCAGGTGATCGATATCCCGGGCCAGGAGATCATCACTAAGGACAATGCGATGATCTCCACCGACGGGATCGTCTTCTTCCAGGTGCTCGATCCCGCCAAGGCCGCTTATGAAGTCTCGGACCTGTATGTCGCGCTGCTGCAGCTGACCACCACGAACCTGCGGACCGTGATGGGCTCGATGGATCTCGACGAGACTTTGTCGAAGCGCGACGAGATTAACGCCCGGCTGCTTTCCGTCGTCGATCACGCGACCACCCCCTGGGGCGTCAAGATCACCCGCGTCGAGATCAAGGACATCCGCCCGCCCGCCGATATCGTCAACGCGATGGGTCGCCAGATGAAGGCGGAACGCGAAAAGCGCGCCAGCATCCTGGAGGCGGAGGGCGCGCGCCAATCGGAAATCCTGCGTGCCGAGGGGCAGAAGCAGGCCCGTATTCTCGAGGCGGAGGGCCGACGCGAGTCGGCCTTCCGCGACGCTGAAGCGCGCGAGCGCGCCGCGGAAGCCGAAGCCAAGGCAACGCAGCTCGTTTCGGACGCGATCGAAGCAGGCAGTTCCCAATCGCTCAATTACTTCATCGCGCAAAAATATGTGGAAGCGGTAGGCAAGTTCGCCACCTCGCCCAACGCGAAGACGATCCTGTTCCCGGTGGAAGCGACGCAGTTGATCGGTACGCTGGGCGGCATCGGCGAACTGGCCAAGGACGCGCTTTCCGGTGGCGCGCCCAAACCCCCTGCCCCGCCGGCACCCGCGCCGCGCCGGCCCACCCCCTTTGAGCAGCAGGGCTGATCGAGTCGGTGGACTGGCTGCAACACCCTGCCCTGCTGTGGCTGATCGGGGCCGTCCTGCTCGGCATCGTCGAACTTGCGGTGCCCGGGGTGTATATCGTGTTCTTCGCGATCGCTGCGGCACTGACCGGGCTGCTGGCGTTGCTGCTGCCGGACCTCGGGCTTGCCGGCCAGCTGGTCGGCTTCGCAGCCTGGTCGGTGGCCGCAGTGCTGATCGGCAAGCGTTGGTATCACGACTTCCCCGTGGCCAGTGCCGATCCCATGCTGAACGATCGCATCGCACGGATGATCGGCCAGGTCGTCACCGTCGTGGAGCCGATCGATGAAAATGCCGGGCGAGTCCGTGTCGGCGACGGCGAATGGCCAGCCCGCGGCCCGCTGGCAGCAGCCGGCACCCGCGTCCGGATCACCGGCGCCGACGGCACGATGCTGCGCGTCGAGCCCCTGCCCACCCTTCCCCAGAACTGACAACCGAATAGAGGTCGATTTCATGCGTACCACTCGCCGAGACGTGTTGCTTGGCTCCAGCGCGGTGCTGGCCACCGGCGCACTCGCCGCCCCCGCCTTTGCGGCTTCGGGCGCCGCCGAGGATTCCGCCAAGGCACTGATCGATCGCACGGCAGAGGCGCTGCTGGCGCTCAATCCCGAAGGCGCGACCGGGCTGGGCATCGACAAGGGCACGCGCGCTGCACTGAAGCATCAGCTCGGTGATCGCTCCCCCGCAGGCGTCGCGAAGATGGCTGCGCACCTGAAGGCGACGCTTGCCGACATCGATCGCGTCGACCTGAAGGCCGTGAGCCCCGAAATGCGGGTCCATCTCGATGTGATCCAGGCGGCCTATGCCAATGGGCTGCAGGGCATGGCGTTCCCCTATGGCGACGTTTCCGTCGGCGGCTGGCGCAACGCACCCTATGTCGTCGTTCAGAATGTCGGCGCTTATATCGATGTGCCGCGGATGCTCGACAGCGATCACCAGATCGCGACGCGCGACGATGCCGATGCTTATTGCGACCGTCTCCAGGCCTATGCCGGTGCGCTGGATGGCGAGACTGCGCGGCTGAAACAGGCTGCGTCGGTAGGCGTGATCGCCCCGGACTTTCTGCTCGACAAATGCCTGAAGCAGATCCGCCTCGCCCGTAGCGGCGATCCCGCGACATGGGACGTGGTGACCTCGCTCGCCAAGCGCACTGCGACGATGCCCGGCGGCTATGAAGCGCGCGCCGCGAAAATCGCCGCGAGCCAGGTTGCGCCAGCGCTCGATCGCCAGATCGCCGAGTTGGAACGTCACCGCGCCCGCGCGACGTCGGATGCCGGCGTGTGGAAGTTCAAGGACGGCGACGCTTATTATGCTTGGGCGCTGAGCGCCGGCACCACGACGACCATGTCGCCGGATGAAGTGCACGAAATGGGCAAGGCGCAGCTCGCCGAACTCCAGTCGGAAATGGATACGATCCTGAAAACGCTCGGCTATACGCAGGGGAGCGTCGGCGCCCGAATGCGGGGGCTCGCCACCGATCCGCGCTTCGCCTTCCCGGAAAGCGATGCCGGCCGCGCCGAGATCATCCGCATCCTGCAGGACAGCATCGACGACATGCGCAAGCGAATGCCGCAGGCGTTCCACACGCTGGTACCGGGAAACGTGGAAGTGAAGCGCATCCCGCCGGTCGAGGAAGCCGGCGCGGCAGGCGCCTATGGCGGACCCGGCACAATCGACGGCAAGGTGCCGGGCCGCTTGTGGATCAATCTGCGCTCTACGGGCATCTGGACCCGGTTCAGTCTGCCCGACCTGGCCTATCATGAAGCAATCCCCGGCCATGCCTGGCAGGGGGAATATACCTTCAAGATGCCGCTGATCCGCTCGCTCCTCCAGTTCAACGCCTATTCGGAAGGCTGGGCACTCTATGCCGAGCAATTGGCCGACGAACTGGGCGTGTACCAGGCGAACCCGGCGGCGAAGCTCGGCTATTTGCAGTCGCTGGGCTTCCGGGCGTGCCGACTCGTCGTCGACAGCGGCCTGCACGCTAAGCGCTGGACGCGCGATCAGGCGATTCGCTGGTTCGTGGAGGCCAATGGCTCTTCGGAGGACGAAGTGCAGGGAGAAGTGGACCGCTATTGCTCCTGGCCGGGCCAGGCATGCGGCTACAAGGTCGGCCATACCGCGATCAACCGTCTCCGCGACGGGGCCAAAGCCGCACTGGGTGACCGGTTCGACTTCCGCGCCTTCAACGATGCGCTGCTGCTCGGCGGCAATGTGCCGATGACGGTGCTGGGGCATGTCGTCGACCGGCACGTCGCGGCGCGGAAGGCCTGATGCGGAGACCAGACAGCTAGCGTCTTTTCAAGTGAACCGCTTCCCTAGAGCGTTTTCGCTTATGGTGAAAACGCCCTAGGGAAGCGGCGCGAGGTCCGGTTCGACGAAGCCGCGCCGCGCAGCCACCGAAAACAATCGATCGCGGCTATAGAAGCGCAACGGCCAGTCGCGCCGCCCCATCGGCGCGTCCAATAGCCCGCTCACCCGATCGAGCAGTTCGGCCTCGACACACGCCGCGCAATATTGGCGCACGCCGGCAAGGTACACGCGGGTGATCGTCTCGTGATAGCCTTGGTGATCGTCGTTGGTCCCGCCAAGGCTTTCGTTGTAGCGTCGGATGAGCGCGCCGATCTCGACATCGACATCCACGTCTGGCCGCTCGGTAAGCAGATAGAGGCACGCGGCAAGATGCGCTTCATGCGTCCATTCCGCGCGGGGAAGCGTGCAGGCAAGCAGACCCTCTCCGACACGGGCGATCGCCGCGGCGCTGGCGAAGCGCCGCGGCGGTAAGGGCTCGGGCGCGCCGCCGCTCAGGCCAGGGCCCGCGCTTTTGGTGCGGCAGAGCGTACGCCTTGTTCGACATGGTCTTCGAACTGGGCGAAGTTCTCGACGAACTGATCGACCAGCTTCTCGGCCGTGGCATCATATTCGGTCTGGTCCGGCCAAGTCTCGCGCGGGTCCAGGATCGCCGCGTCCACGCCCGGCACCGCCACCGGCACCTCGAAGCCGAAATAGGGATCGATGCGGAACTCGGCCTGGTTCAGGCTGCCGTCGAGCGCGGCGTTGAGCAACGCGCGCGTCGCCTTGATCGGCATGCGATGGCCGATGCCGTATTTGCCGCCGGTCCAGCCAGTGTTGACCAGCCAGCAGGCGACATTGCCTTCCGCGATCCGCTTCTTGAGCAGGTTGCCATAGATTGAGGGGTGTCGCGGCATGAACGGCGCGCCGAAGCAGGTCGAGAAGGTCGCCTCGGGCTCGGTCACGCCGATCTCCGTGCCCGCCACGCGCGCGGTGTAGCCCGAGAGGAAATGGTACATCGCCTGTTCGGGCGTCAGCCGGGCAATCGGCGGGAGCACGCCATAGGCGTCGGCGGTGAGGAAGATCATGTTCTTCGGCACCGGTCCGAGATTGTCGGCCGAGGCATTGGGGATGAAATCGATCGGGTAGGAGCCGCGGCTGTTCTCGGCGAGGCTCGCATCGTCGAGGTCGAGTGCGCGCGTCACCGGGTCCATCACCACATTCTCCAGCACCGTGCCGAAACGCTTGGTGGTGGCGAAGATCTCCGGCTCGGCCTCGGGCGAGAGACGGATCATCTTGGCATAGCAGCCGCCCTCGAAGTTGAAGACCGCGGTGTCCGACCAGCCATGCTCGTCATCGCCAATCAGTGTGCGAGTGGCATCGGCCGAGAGCGTCGTCTTGCCGGTGCCTGAGAGGCCGAAAAAGATCGCGGTGTCGCCTTTCGGTCCAATATTGGCCGAGCAGTGCATCGGCATGATGCCCTGCTCGGGCAGCAGATAGTTGAGCAGGCCGAACACGCTCTTCTTCATTTCGCCGGCATACGCGGTGCCGCCGATCAGGATCAGCTTGTCAGTGAAGCTCACCGCGATCACCGTCTCGCCGCGGGTGCCGTGGCGCGCGGGATCGGCGCGGAAGCTCGGCAGGTCGATGATCGTGTATTCGGGAACGAAGTCCGCCAGCGCTTCCGCTTCGGGCCGAACCAGCATCGTGCGGATGAACAGATTGTGCCAGGCGAGCTCGTTGATCACGCGCACCTGCACGCGATGCTCCGGCTGCGACCCGCCATACAGGTCCTGGACGAACAGTTCGTCGCGCTTGCCCAGCTCGGTGAGGAAATCGGCCTTGAGCGCGGCGAAATGCGCGGGTGTCATCGCCTGGTTGGTCTTGCCCCACCAGACGCTGCTCTCCGTCTCGGCATCCCGCACGATGAATTTGTCCTTCGCAGATCGCCCGGTATGTTTGCCGGTAGCAACGACCAAAGGACCATCGGCCGCCAGCCGCCCTTCGCCGCGGCGAAGAGAGTGTTCCACCAATGGTGCGGTAATCAGATTCCAGTGCAGCGTTGCACCGGTAACAAAACCCTGCTCGCCAAGATCGTGGCGCGATTGCCGATTGCTCACCCAAACCTCCATATTTATTATTACGCCATTTATATGACAAAACAGACGATTTGCCGTTGGCGCAACTTTATTGCGGACCATTGCTTGCATGGAGGCCGGAGCGGGGTCAATCCGCGTTAACGTTGTCAGGTTGTTGAGGCGCGCCGAACTTTGGTCTAACGGGTGGTATGATGATTTTGCGCCAGCCCAGGGCCGCCGGATGACTGCGACGATCGCGCTGGTCGACGACGACCGCAACATCCTGACCTCCGTATCGATCGCGCTTCAGACCGAAGGCTTTCTCACCCGCGTCTATTCGGACGGCGAAAGCGCCCTGAAGGCGCTTATCGAAAACCCGCCCGAGCTGGCGGTGCTCGATATCAAGATGCCCAAGATGGACGGGCTGGAACTGCTTCGACGCCTGCGCGAGAAGAGCAGCATCCCGGTGATCTTTCTCACCAGCAAGGATGATGAGCTGGACGAAGCGCTCGGCCTGGCGATGGGTGCGGACGACTATATCGCCAAGCCCTTCTCGCAGCGCCTGCTGATCGCTCGCATCCGTGCGATTCTCCGCCGCACCGAGCCTGCACAACCACTGGCCGAGGGCGCCCCGCCGGCGGAGCCCGCCGAGGTGCTGGAGCGCGGACGACTGACGATGGATCCGGCGCGTCACAAGGTGACCTGGGGCGGCATCAACGTCACGCTCACCGTCACCGAATTCCTGATCCTGGAAACGCTTGCCCAGCGCCCGGGCATCGTCAAGACGCGCAACCAGCTGATGGACGCCGCGTACCAAGACGATATCTATGTCGACGATCGCACGATCGACAGCCACATCAAGCGCGTCCGCCGCAAGTTCCGGCAGGTAGATCCGGAATTCGACGCGATCGAGACGCTCTATGGCGCGGGCTATCGCTTCTCGGATGAATGACGAGCGCGACCTGGCGCTGCGATGGTCGGGCCGGGTCAGCCTCACGCCACGGATCCTGGCGGTCAACATCTTCGCGTTGGCGCTGCTGTGCGGCGGGTTCTTCTATCTCGACAGCTATCGCAGCCGCATCGTCGACAGCCGCGTCGAGCAGACCAGCCGCGAGGTGCGGCTGATCGCGCAGGCGCTGGCCTCGGCCACCGACAAGCGCCGCGACCTGCTGGTGCTCAGCCTCGCGCGCGACATGGGCACGCGCATCCGCCTCTATGATCCGCAGGGCAAGCTGCTCAGCGACAGCCGCGAGCTCGGCCTGCGCAACCTGGTGCTGCGCGATCCGGACAAGGATCCGGTGGGGCAGACGATCGCCCGCTTTCTCGATGCGGTGATCGACAAGGTCGCCGGTGCCGATCGATCGCCGCTCTATCGCGAGCGCCCGCGCGACGCCGGACTTAACTGGCCCGATGTGCGCACCGCGCTGGAAACGCATGCCGCCGCCGCTACGGTGTGGCGCGCGCCCGATCGCACGCCCGTCATCACCGCCGCCGCGCCGATCACCGGCCTGGGCGTGGTGATGACGGCCTTCAACGCCCGCGACATCACGCAGACGGTGCGTCTCGAACGTTATCGGCTGGGCGTCGTCCTCGGCATTGTCTCGCTGGTTTCGGTGCTGCTCTCGCTGTTCCTGGCGCGCACCATCGTCCGGCCGCTGCGCCGGTTGGCGCTGGCCGCCATCCGCGTGCGGCTCGGCCGGGCCCGCGAAGTGGTGGTGCCGCGTCTGCCCGAACGGCGCGACGAAATCGGCATGCTCGCGCGCGCCCTGTCCGACATGAGCCAGGCGCTGCGGGCGCGGATCGATGCCACCGAAACCTTTGCGGCGGACGTGACGCACGAACTGAAGAACCCGCTGGCCTCGCTCCGTTCCGCGGTGGAAGGGCTGTCGACCGTCAAGGATCCGGCTTTCCAGGCCCGGCTGCTCGATATCGTGCGCGACGACATCCACCGGCTGGATCGCCTGATCACCGACATTTCCGAGGCCTCCCGGCTGGATGCCCAGTTGAGCCGCGCGACTTTTGAGCCATTCGACCTCGGCGCGCTCCTCGCCGCGTTGGTGGCGCAGCGCGCGGAGCGCGGCACGCTCGGCGATGTGCGGCTGCGTTTCGATCGACCGCGCGGGCAATCGATGCAGGTCATGGGAGAGCCGGCGCGCCTGGAACGGGTGTTCGAAAATCTCATCGAAAACGCCCTCTCCTTCTCTCCGCCCGGCGGCCTGGTCGCCATCGCGGCCGAGCAGGAGGAAGCGGGGATGCTCGCCGTCCGCATCGAGGACGAGGGCCCCGGCGTGCCGGAGGAGGCGCGCGAAGCGATCTTTCGCCGCTTCCATTCGGTGCGCCCCTCCAGCGAAGCGTTCGGCCAGCATTCCGGTCTCGGCCTTGCCATTGCGCGCACCATCGTCGAAGGCCATCAGGGCAGCATCGTGGTGGAATCGCGGGAAGACAGGCTCAGCGGCGCGCGGTTCGTGGTTCGTCTTCCGCTGGCGGAGCAACCATGAGCGCCCTTGCCAGTTCCTCCCGCTTCGCCCGTATCCGGAAGCACATCGCATGAACCCGCGTCGCCCGAAGCACATCCTTCTCGTCACCGGCATGTCCGGCGCCGGCAAGTCGACGGTGCTGCGCACGCTGGAGGATCTCGGCTGGGAAGTGGTGGACAATCTGCCGCTGCTGCTGCTCAACCGCCTGCTCGATACCGCCCCTGCCGAAGCCGCCGAGGGCGACGACCAGCGTCCGCTGGCGCTCGGCATCGGCACCCAGACGCGCGGCTTTGATCCCGAAAGCGTCGTCCAGCGCATCAAGAAGCTGCGCGAGGAACAGGGCCATGACGTCGGCACGCTGTTCCTCGAATGCGCCGGCGCGGAGCTGGTCCGCCGCTATTCCGAGACCCGCCGTCGCCACCCGCTGGCGCAGGATCGTCCGGCGGTGGACGGCATCGCGCGCGAACGCGAGCTGCTGGGCCCGCTGCGCCGCTGGTCCAACCGGCTGATCGACACGACGGACATGACCGCCAACGCGCTTGCCCAGGCGATCCGCGCGATCTTCTCGGCGGACGGCACCGGCAAGACCACCTTCAGCGTCACCTCGTTCGGCTTTTCGCGCGGCCTCCCGCGCGACGCCGATCTGGTGCTGGACATGCGCTTCCTGCGCAACCCGCACTGGGATGCCGCCCTGCGTCCCGGAACGGGCAGGGATGCCGATGTTTCCGCCTATATCGCCGCCGATCCGGCCTATGATGCAGCGATGGAGCAGATCGAATCGCTGCTGTTGCTGCTGCTGCCGCGCTATCAGGCGGAAGGAAAATCCTATGTCACGATCGCATTCGGCTGTACGGGCGGCCGACATCGATCGGTGCACGTCGCGGAGCGCGTGGCGCGTCGGTTGCGCGCGGCGGGATTTTCCCCCACGGTAACCCATCGCGACTTGCAGACCGCGCCGCAGGACTCGCTGGAGGGAGCGCCGGTGACGATACAAGGGGGCGGAGAAAAACAATGATCGGGTTGGTACTCGTGACGCACGGACGGCTCGCCGAAGAGTTCGTCGTCGCGATGGAGCATGTAGTGGGAAGCCAGGAGCAGGTCGCCGCGATCTGCATCGGCCCCGAGGACGACATGGAAACGCGCCGTGCCGACATCAAGGCGGCGATCGCCGCGGTCGATTCGGGCAAGGGCGTGATCGTGCTGAGCGATCTGTTCGGCGGCACGCCCTCGAACCTCGCCATCTCGCTGATGGAAGCGGGGCGGATCGAAGTGATCGCCGGCATCAACCTGCCGATGCTGATCCGTCTCGGCAGCGCCCGCACCACGATGAAGGTTACAGAGGCGGTGGCCGCCGCCCGCGATGCGGGCCGCAAATACATCACCATCGCCTCGGAGGTTCTGGGAGAAGCCGCCGCGTGAGCCGTACCAGCCGCACCGTCACCATCGTCAACCGCCGCGGCCTCCACGCCCGCGCCAGCATGGCCTTCGTCACCCTCGCCAGCACCCAGCCCTGCGAGCTCACCGTCGAGAAGGACGGCAACAGCGCCGCCGGCACCTCGATCCTCGATCTGATGATGCTCGGCGCCGCCAAGGGCGACACGATCACGATCTGGGCCGAAGGCGACGGCGCCGAGGGCGCGGTGCAGGCGCTGGTCGAACTGGTCGAAGCGCGGTTCAACGAGGAATAGGCCTCCGCCCCTGCGCTCCCCTCCGGCTTGCGGGAGGGGTCGGGGGAGGGATTGACGTGGAAGAGGCGCTGCACCGTTCCAGCCCCTCCCCTAGCCCCTCCCGCAAGCGGAAGGGGAACGCAGGCTAAGCGCGCCGCCGCACCCCAACTAGCCCCCGCCCCCGTCCCGCCCTATAGCGCCGGGATGCCACGCGAAATCACCGCCTATTCCAACCCCCTCATCAAGCGCATGCGCAACCTGCGCGACAAGCGCCACCGCCGCGAAGAGGGGCTGTTCCTCGCCGAGGGCCTGCGCATCCTGACCGAGGCGCGCGAGGCCGGCCGCATCCCCGATTATCTGTTCTACACCGCCGAGACCGCCCGCCACCCGCTGGTCGTCGCCCTCGTCACCGCCACCGAGGCGCAGGGCGGCGAGGCGATCGAGACCAATGCCGACATCCTGTCGAAGCTCTCCGGCAAGGACAATCCGGGCGCGGTCGTCGGCGTGTACCCGGAGTTCGCGCTGGACCTTGCCGATATCGACCGCAGCACCGCGCCGATCTGGCTGGTCGCCGAGCGCCTGCGCGATCCCGGCAATCTCGGCACCATCCTGCGCACCGGCGACGCGGTGGGCGCCGGCGGGCTGATCCTGATCGACGACTGCGTCGATCCCTTCTCGGTCGAGGCGGTGCGCGCGAGCATGGGCGCCTTGTTCACCGTGCCCGTCGCCCGCGCCCGCTGGGAGGAATTCGAGCCCTGGCTGCGCGCCGGCCCCGGCCAGCTCGTCGGCCTCAGCCTCGACACGGATCACGACTATCAGGCCCCGCGCTACGCAGCACCCACCTTCCTGCTCACCGGCAACGAGGCGCAGGGCATGCCGCCGCAACTGGAAGCCGCCTGCGATCTTCTGGTAAAGATCCCCATGCTCGGCAAGGCGGACAGCCTCAATGCGGCCGTGGCAACGGCGGTGATGGCCTATGAAGTACGCAACCAGTTCCGGCAGGGGTGATGGGATGGGGGTGACGTTGCGCGGCCACCCTCACCCTTCCCACTGCCTGCGGCAGCGGGCCAGCATCGGGTCGGCCCTGCCCCCGGCAGGGCCTGAACAGTGCGGGGGCACTGTTCACCCGATGCTCCTCTCCCAAGGGGAGAGGGAGCAAGACCCCTCTCCCCTTGGGAGAGGGAGGGGCCCATCGCGCCAGCGATGGGAGGGTGAGGGTGAAGGCCCATGCAAATACGCCGCCGCCCTCCTCCTGGCCCTAACCCTCCTCCTCCCCCTCCCCGCCGCCGCGCAGACCACCGACCCCACCCCACCCCGCGAGCAACCCCGCGCCGAGACGCCCCCGCTCTCCCCCGAGGAACAGCGCCTCCTTGGCGACTGGCGCATCACCGGCGTCGACGGGCACGCCGTCATCCCCGGCAGCCGGCCCCGGCTAAAGCTGGAGGGCCTGCGGATCAGCGGCACTACCGGCTGTAACACGCTGGTCGGCATCTATCGGGTGGAGCGCGGCTACCTGACCACCGGCGGCGTGATCACCACCCGCCGCGCCTGCTCTCCGGCGCTGATGCGGCAGGAAAAGGCGCTGCTCGCCCTGCTCGACCAGCGCCTGGCGGTCCAGCAAAGCCATCGCGGCCGGCTGCTGCTCACCGGGCGGGATGGGAAGACGCTGGTGCTGGTGCGGGCAAGCGCACAATAGCAAAACCACCCGCACCGACTAACCTAATCATGGAAAAACAGAATAGAATTGGTCAGATAATCCACTTTGCGTACTCAGCCTTCGCCTGAGTTGGCACAGTGGCAGGATCGATCATTTTAACCAACGCCTTAAATCGATCCCGACAAGACTGGTACGCATATAACCTACTGGCTAAAATCGTTTGCTTTAGCGGCAGTTCAAGAAAAATAGACACTTCAGCCGGTGAGAGCGATTTTACCATAGTTACGTAGTAGGTGTAGGCGCCATTCGAAACACCGTATCGGCTGCCGGTAGCTGCGGTGGCGAGCGCCTCTACGAAAGCATGCTGAGCGCTTTCAGGTACTCGGTTTTGAGACGTAAGGCCAAGTAGACGTTCCGCGAACGGGGGCTCGTTATAGAAGTTGTTATAATCTTGATGAACCGACATCAGCGATTGAGCGGCCTTCGTTATAAGAAGGTGAACTTCTGCTTCACCAAGCAATGATAGCAAGCCGAGACGCTCAAAAAACTGCTGCGAAGCAGTATGCCTAGCTACCTCACCCTTAGCTACGTAATCCTGATGCCTATCAACAAGAGTTGACTTAGTGTTTGGGGTTAGAACATCCAATATCGCCTGACAAACACCTATAGCGTTTACACGTGCTTCTTCGCCAGACGCTGGATCACAGTACATTCCATGAAGGGTCCCGAAAAGCATTTCACGCTGAGCGTCAAACGTTTCAAGAAGGCGGCGCTTCCACGCATCAAGCTGGTCGGCCGAAAAGCGGCTAAGTTTAAGCGCAGCCAGAAAAGCGGGAATGTCTACGCCAACTAGGTTGCGCTCATTAGACAAAGCATGGCGAGCAACACGATTGAGAAATGATAAAAGCTCATCTTCATCAATTACCCCCATCGAAGGATGAGCAGCGGAGAAATTATTTCTGATCGCTCGACATTGATCTAAGAGGAAAAATCCATCTTCAGATATGAGGTTCAACTTCAGACACAGCTGAAGCAACTCCACATCCTTCAGATCGACCAGCGCAGCCTCATCAAATTGTTTTCCAATTATCTGAGGAATAACATTGAGGCCAAAACGTCGAACTTTTTGGCGAAGTTCGACAACAGCTGCGTTCCATGCATAGTTAATGGCGCTGTCGAACAAGCCAGACGCCACAGCTACACACATTCGGGCCAAGGTCTCATTGCGGTGTTCAGCCGGGATCCTGCCCAGCAGCCGCGGAAGGTTTCCCCAAGCATGGTCGATTTGATCGTCAACCGCCAACACCTGACGATCAACACCCAGCGCCGCTGTTAATGCGTCTAGCATCGGCCCCGTCACACCTGTGACTGCGGGCAGAGCTAACGGCTGAACCGCGCCCAAACTTCCACTCATTGTCTTTGAAACTCCCCCACTGAAATTCTCAAATCGAACATTTCGCCAGATTAGTGAACAATCTGCTTACAGGGAAGAATCATATTCGGATCAAGTCACCCCTAACGTGCAAGTAGACTTGGCGCCAACAGTCTCCTGCTCACTCCGCCGCAGCCGCTTCCTCCACCTCGCCCCCCTCGGGCGCCGGCAGTTCCGCCGTCGGTGCCCGCGCGATCACATCAACGCTGTCGATCGTATCCAGCGCGCTGTTCCCGACATCCACGTTGAGCGCCTGGAAGCGCCGCGCGGAGACCATCACCCGGCCTTCGAAGCTCGCGACGAACTTGTTGTAATTCTCCACCGCGCTGTTCAGCCCGCCGCCGACGCGCTTGAGGTGGCTCGCCGCCGTCGCCAGCCGCTCGTACAGTTCCTTGCCCAGCTTGCCGACTTCGCGGGCATCCTCGGTCAGCTTCTGCTGGCGCCACATCGACGCGACGGTGCGGGCGAGCGGCAGGAAGGCCGAGGGGCCGGCGATGATCACCCGGTTGCGCGCCGCGCGCTCCCACAGCTCCATGTCCACTTCCAGCGCGCTCGACAGGAAATTGTCGCCGGGGATGTACATGATCACGAAATCGGGCGCCTTTTCGAACTGCGCCCAATAGGCCTTGCGCGACAGCGCGTCGGCATGGGTGCTCATCGCCTTGGCATGGGCCTTCAGCGCCGCCGCGCGCTCCTCGGCGCTGGTCGCCTCGGCGGCCTGGAGATAGCCGTCGAGCACGCATTTCACGTCGACGATCAGCTGCTGGTCGCCCGGCAGGCGGATGATGAAGTCCGGCCGCAGCATGCCGTCCTCGGTGGTGACCGAGACTTCGGCGGCGAAATCGACATGGCCGGAAAGCCCGGCGATCTCGATCAGGTTGCGGAACTGCTGCTCGCCCCAGCGGCCGCGCGTCTTGGGGGCGGCGCGCAGGGCATTGACCAGCTTGGAGGTTTCCGCGCGGGTCTCGCCCAGGCTGGCATGGACGGCGCTGATCGCCTCGCGCAACTGGCCATAGCTGTCGCTGCGATCCTTCTCGACGCGCTGCAGGCCTTCCTCATAGCGCTTGAGCGTGGTGTCGATCGGCTGGAGCAGCGTGCGCAGCCGCTCCTCATTCTTCTCGCCCGCCTGGTGGAAGCGCGCCTCGGCGCGTTCGAGAAAGGCGCGCTGCGTCTCGCCGAGCATGGTCGAGGCGAGTTCGCGGAACTGGCCGGCCATCACCTCGCGGGCATTGACGAATTCGGCGAGCCGCTCCTCGAACGATCCCGCCTTGGCCTTCAATTCGGCGAGCTCGATGCGGGCGGCGTCTCGCTCGTTGCGGAGCATCGCCGCTTCCTCGCGCAGCCGGGGGAGCTGCGCCACGCGTTCCTCGGCCATGGCGAGATCGGTGATCGCGGCCTTGAAATCGGCCTCGCGCCGGGCGCTCTCGGCCCGCGCCTCGCTCGTGCCGCGCGCGCCGATCAGCCAGCCGACCACCACGCCCACGACCAGGGCCACCATCACGAAACCAACGACGAACGGATCCAACACCAAATCTCCCGGGAACAGGAGGCGAACTTACGCCGTGCGGGACGGGGCCGCAAGGGCGGCGGGCGTCGGTTGGGCGCGCGTGGACAAGGGTTCGGTGGATAAATGGCGGGGTGTGGCGGGGCGACGCCCCCTCCCCCTCAATCGTCATCCCCGCGGAGGCGGGGATCCATTTGCCAGGACGGCACGGCACCTGCTTCCACGCACAGGCCAATGGATTCCCGCCTTCGCGGGAATGACGGCGGGAGTCATGGAACAGACGTTTCCTCCCCCTGGCGGGGGAGGATACTGCAGGCTCAACGCGCCGTCGCGATAATCAGGCCGCCTTGCGGGCCTTGTTGAGCTTCTTCAGCAGCATGTCGCGCTTGAGCCGCGAAAGGTGGTCGAGGAACACGATGCCCTCCAGATGGTCCATCTCGTGCTGGATGCAGGTGGCGAGCAGGCCTTCGAAGACCTCGTCATGGCGCTCGCCCTTCTCGTCGAGCCAGGTCACGCGGCAGCGCGCGGGGCGCTCGACATCGGCGAACTGGTCGGGAACGGACAGACAGCCCTCGGTATAGACCGAAAGCTCCTCGGCGGGCTCGTGGATCTCGGGATTGATGAAGACGCGCGGGTGCCGGATCGGCCTGCCCTCCTCGTCCTCTTCCTCCTGCAGGTCCATCACGATCAGCCGCTTGGGCACGCCCACCTGGATCGCGGCGAGGCCGATGCCCGGCGCATCGTACATCGTGTCGAACATGTCGCCGATCAGCGTGCGCACGTCGTCATCGACCGCCTCGACAGGGGTGGAGACGAGACGCAGACGCGGATCGGGTACTTCGACGATGGGGAGGATGGCCATCGCCTAAATTTAGGTGGCGCGGCCCGCAGCGTCAAGCAACCGGGCGGCGCGCGCGGAGCGCCTGGGCGAGCGTGCCTTCGTCGAGATAGTCGAGTTCGCCGCCCACCGGCAGGCCGTGGGCGAGTTGGGTGACGCGCACGGGGAAGGCTTCCAGCCGTTCGGAGACATAGTGGGCGGTGGTCTGGCCCTCGAGCGTGGCGTTCATCGCGAGGACGACCTCGTCGATGCCCCCCGCGCCCACCCGGCGGACCAGCGCGTCGATGCGCAGGTCCTCGGGCCGCACGCCGTCGAGCGCGGAGAGCTTGCCGCCCAGCACATGGAAGCGGCCGGGGAACAGCCGCGCGCGGTCGAGCGCCCAGAGGTCGGCGACTTCCTCCACCACGCACAGCGAACGGTCGTCGCGGCGCGGGTCGGCGCAGATCGCGCAGGGGTCGTGCGTGTCGACATTGCCGCAGATATGGCACGTGGTGAGCTTCTGGCTCACCGCGCTGAGCGCCGCGAGCAGCGGGTCGAGCGTCGTCTCGCGCTTCTTGAGCAGGTGGAGCACCGCCCGCCGCGCCGATCGCGGCCCGAAACCGGGCAGCCGCGACAGGGCCTGGGTCAGCGCTTCGATTTCGGGAGAGGCCATTCGTGTCACATAGGGGCTTGCATGCGCGCCTGCCAAGCGGTTGAGGGGGAAGCATGCGCATTCTCTTCATGGGAACCCCCGATTTCGCCGTGCCGGTGCTCGACGCGCTTGTCGAAGCAGGTCACGAAATCCTTACCACCTACACCCAGCCCCCCCGCCCCGCCGGCCGGCGCGGCAAGGCGCTGACCCCCTCCCCGGTCCATGCCCGCGCCGAGGCACTGGGGATCGGAGTGCGGACGCCGCTGAGCCTGAAAGGTGCGGAGGAGCAGGCAGCGCTGGCCGCGCTGGAGGCGGACGTGGCGGTGGTCGCGGCCTATGGGCTGATCCTGCCGAAGGCGGTGCTGGCGGCGCCGCGGCTGGGTTGCCTCAACGTGCATGGTTCGCTGCTTCCCCGCTGGCGCGGCGCTGCGC
This sequence comes from Sphingomonas sp. HT-1, assembly GCF_048568905.1. GTDB lineage: Bacteria > Pseudomonadota > Alphaproteobacteria > Sphingomonadales > Sphingomonadaceae > Sphingomonas. The sequence goes on from NZ_CP183770.1 coordinate 1,092,955, forward strand.
CGATCGAGCGGGCGATCCTCGCCGGCGATGCGGAGACCGGCGTCGGCATCATGCAGATGGAGGCCGGGCTCGATACCGGCCCGGTGCGGCTGGAGGGCCGCACGCCGATCGACCGCAAGACCGCCGGCGAGCTGCGGGCGGAGCTGAGCGCGATGGGTGCGCGGCTGATGGTGGCGGTGCTTGCCGACTTCGACGCCTATCCGGCGGTGCCGCAGCCCGAGGGGGGCGTCACCTACGCCGCCAAGATTGACAAGGCCGAGGCGCGGCTCGACTTCACCCGCAGCGCGGTGGAGGTCGAACAGGCGGTGCGGGCGTTCAATCCTGCCCCGGGGGCGTTCTTCGAGCTGAACGGCGAGCGCTTCCGCATCCATGCCGCCGATCTGGTCGACGCCAGCGGCTCGGCCGGCACCGTCGGCGACGACCTGCTGATCCATTGCGGCGAGGGCGCGATCCGCCCGACCGCGATCCAGCGCGCCGGTCGCGGGGTAATGACGGTCGCCGAGCTGCTGCGCGGCTTCCCGATCCCGGCGGGGACGCAGCTTTGACGCGCTTCGCGCTGACGGTGGAGTTCGACGGCCGCCCGTTCATGGGCTGGCAGCGGCAGGATCACGGCCCCAGCGTCCAGCAGGCAATCGAGGACGCGGCCCATGCGGTCACCGGTGAGGACGTGATCGTACATGCCGCCGGGCGCACCGATGCCGGAGTCCACGGGTTGGGCATGCGCGCACATTGCGACATCGCCAAGCCGATCACGCCGTTCCGGCTGATGGAGGCGCTCAATGCGCGGATGCGGCCGAACCCTGTGGCAATCCTTGCCTGCGACGAGGTTTCGGGGGACTGGCATGCGCGATTCTCGTGCCTTAGTCGCCATTATGAATATCGGATCGTAACTCGGCGGGCCCCACTGACTTGGGAGAAGGGCCTCGCCTGGCGCCTCTCGGGACCGCTCGACGCGCCAGCGATGCAGGCAGCGGCTGCGTATCTGGTGGGCCGCCACGACTTCACCACCTTCCGCTCGGCGCATTGCCAGGCGGACAGCCCGATGCGCACGCTCGACCGGCTCGACGTGGCGCAGGAGGGCGAGCGGATCAGCGTGTTCGCCTCGGCGCGCTCTTTCCTGCATCATCAGGTGCGCTCGATGGTCGGCTGCCTTTCGCTGGTCGGCCAAGGCAAATGGGCACCGGAGGATGTGCGCGATGCACTGGCGGCGCGTGACCGGACCACATTGGGCTTGAACGCGCCGCCCGACGGCCTGTTTTTCCTACGCGCGGAATATCCTAGCGACTAAACTTTGCGGCCAGTTCGACATGGGTCGACCAGCGGAACTGCCCCACCGGCTGCACCCAATCGAGCCGATACCCGCCCTTGCACAAAATCTCGGCATCGCGTGCGAAAGTACTGGGATTGCACGAAACATAGGCCAGGATCGGCGCCTTGGAGCCGGCGAGTTCACTTATCTGCTCGCGCGCACCTGCCCGCGGCGGATCGAGCACTACCGCATCGAACCGGTCGAGCTCGGCAGTGGTGAGCGGGCGGCGGAACAGGTCGCGGTGATCGCCGAACACCTGGCGTTCCGCCACGCCCGCTGCCGTCTTCAGCGACAGGATTGCGTCTCGAGCCGCCTCGCCGGCATAGACCCGCGCACGCTGCAGCGCGAAGGTGAAGGTGCCGAGCCCGGCGAACAGGTCGGCTACCGTCCCCACCCCGCCGACGATCTCCCGTACGGCCGCCACCAGCGCCGCCTCGCCCTCGGGCGTCGCCTGGAGGAAGCTGCCGCTCGGCAGCGGCACCGCGACCCCGCCGAGCGTGATCGTCACCGGCACCGGCTCCCAGCGCGCTGTCGGACCAAAGCCCTCGTCAATGGCAAAGCGGGCCAGTTTCTCGGCTTCGGCAAAGGCGGTGATCGCCTCCGCCGCGGCCAGGCCTTCGGGATCGATGCCCTCGACCAGCACGTCGCGCCCCTGATCGCTCAGCGCGAGATGCACATTCACCCGCCGCGCCTCGGGGAGCAGCGTCGCCAACAGCCGGCGCAGCGGCGCGAGCAGCGCGAACAGCTCGGGCGCGAGGACATGGCATTCGACGAGGTCGATCAGCTTGTGGCTGCCCGCCTCGGTGAAGCCGATCCTTACCTGCTTGCCGCGCCGCTCGGCGTGGAGCGTCGCGCGGCGGCGGGTGCGCGGCGGCGAAAGCAAGGGCGTGCGGATCTCCGCCTCCAGCCCCTGTGCCGCGAGCGCGCTACGCACGCGCTCGGCGAGGAAACGGCTCCATGCGGCATCGTCTAGATGCTGGAGCTGGCAACCGCCGCAGCTCGGGAAATGAAGGCAGGGCGGCGTCTGGTGATGCGGACCGAAGCGAACCGCACCATCCTCACCCACCCAGTCGCCCGGCGCGGTGAGGGGGAAATGCCGGCCGTCGCTGGTTACCCCATCGCCCCGCGCGGCGACGCGCACCACTTCGACTTCGCTCACAGACATTCCAAACACGCTTCCGCCAGTTGAGCGACGAGCTGATCGGCGAAAAAGGCGGGACCTGCAAGCTGCGCCGCGCGGCCATGCAGCCACACCGCCGCAGCCGCCGGATCGACCCCGCTGCCGCCCTGCGCGATCTGCGCGCCCAGCACGCCGGCAAGCACGTCCCCGGTGCCGGCAGTCGACAGCCAGGGCGAGGCGCCGGCCAGCACGCGGACATTGCCGTCGGGGCCCGCGATCACCGTGTCGCCGCCCTTGTGAACCACGGTTGCGCCGCTCGCGGCCGCCGCCTGCAATGTACGATCGATCTTGCTGCCTTCGCTATCGAACATCCGGTCGAATTCGCCGCCATGGGGCGTAATCCACACCGGCGCCTCGCGGGCCGCCAGCGCAGCCGCCGCGCCGGTACCGAGCAGGCTCAGCGCATCGCCGTCGAGCACCAGCGGCTTGTCGGCCGCCAGCCCTGCCCGCAGGAACGCTTCGGCACGGCGATCACGGCCAAGCCCGGGGCCGAGCACGATGGCGTCGATCCGATCGCCGGCGAAGAAATCGGCGAGATCATCGGCATCGTCGATCGTGCGACGCACCAGCGCATCGGGCGCCGGACCCGCCGGCTCCGGCCCGGCGAGCATCACATAGCCCGCCCCGCTCGCCATCGCCGCCCGTGCTGCGAGGCGGCCCGCGCCGGGCATCGCACCTTCCACCACCGCGACCAGCCCGCGGCTATACTTGTGGCTCTGCGGGCCCGGCGCCTGCAGCCGAGGCCGGGCGACGGTCTGCCAGGCGGTGTCGGCCGGAATGCCGATATCGGCGAGCAAGACATGGCCGCAGCGGGACAGCCCGTCGCCGAGCAGATGCGCCGGCTTGAGCGCGCCCAGCGCGACGGTGGCGTTCACGCCACGCGGGGCGCCGAGCTCGTCGCCGCTATCGGTATCCATCCCCGAGGGCAGATCGATCGCCAGCGTGAACTCGGCCCCGCGCACCAGTTCGGAGAGCACGGCGGCGATGCTGCGCTCCAGCGAGCGCGTGACACCGATCCCGAACAGCCCATCGATCACCACCGGCCGCACCGGCGCGCCGTAGAGCGACGTCGTCGGCCCATCCCAGCGCGCGTGCATCCGCTCGGCCGCACCGGGCTTCGGCGCACCCGAGGCAGCGACCAACACGTCGAGACCTGCGTCGCGCAAATGTCGCGCAACGACATAGGCATCGCCGCCATTGTTGCCCGGGCCTGCGAGCACCAGCACCGGGCGCCCCATCGCGAAGCGCACCGCCTCGCGCGCCACCGCCGCGCCGGCGCGCTCCATCAGTTCGTCCTGGGAAACGCCGCGCGCGAACACCGCTTCCTCGGCGGCTCGCATCGCGTCGGCCGTAAGAATTGGGGCGCCGGGCGGGATCATTGCCCCGCTGTAGCGCCCTTGTCCGCGAGGCGATAGCGCATCCCGCCGATCGTCACCTCGGTGGCGCGACCGACAGCGCTGGTCGTGGCAAGTTCCGCGCCATCTGCCGCAGTGATCGTATTTGCCTCGATCCGCAGACGCCGAAAGCCGCCATCCGGGTGATGAGGAACCAGCAACCCGTCTTTGCCGCGCTCCAGCGTACATACCGGCAGCAGCGCCTCGCCCACCGGCGCGCAGGCAACCGTCTCACCTGCTTGCGCAGCGGGCTGCGACGCCGGATCGGCACCGCAGCCCGCCACAAGCAAGGTCAGCGCGAGACTAGATGTCCGCGTAGACATGGCGCTCGGCCTTGGCGCCGGGGTGCGTCACCGCCCCCTGATAGGCCGGGCCGACATTCTGCGAATAGCGGTAGAGCGCGCCCGACTGATAGTCGTTCACCCGCGGCTGCCAGCGCGCGCGGCGCTCGGCGAGCACGTCCTCGGGCACGTCCAGGTCGATCGTGCCCGCCTCGGCATCGATGCGGATGGTGTCGCCGTCCTCGACCAGCGCGATCGGGCCGCCCTCGGCCGCCTCGGGGCCGACATGGCCGATACAGAAGCCGCGGGTGCCGCCCGAGAAGCGGCCGTCGGTGATAAGCGCCACCTTCTCGCCCATGCCGAGGCCGTAGAGCGCCGCGGTGGTCGAGAGCATCTCGCGCATGCCCGGGCCACCCTTGGGCCCTTCGTAGCGGATGATGATGACCTCGCCTTCGTTGATCTGGCGGTTCTCCACCGCCTGGAAGGCATCCTCCTCGCAATCGAACACGCGCGCCGGGCCGGTGAACTGGAGGCGGTGCATGCCCGCCACCTTCACGATGGCACCTTCGGGCGCGAGGCTGCCGCGCAGGCCAACGACACCGCCCGTGGGCGTGATCGGCGTCTTCACGTCGTAGATCACCTTCTGGTCCGGGTTCCAGGTAACCTGGTCGATATTCTCGCCCAATGTCTTGCCGGTCACGGTCATGCAGCTGCCGTCGAGCAGGCCGTTGGCCAGCATCGTCTTCATCAGCATGTAGACGCCGCCGGCAGCGTGCATGTCCTTGGCGACATACTTACCACCTGGCTTGAGGTCAGCGATGTAAGGCGTTGATTTGAATGCTTCGGCAACGTCGTGCAGGTCGAACTCGATGCCCGCTTCGTTGGCCATCGCCGGCAGGTGGAGCGCGGCGTTGGTCGAGCCGCCGGTCGCCGCCACCACGCGGGCGGCATTGATGAAGGCGGCGCGGGTCGCGATGTCCCGCGGACGCAGGTTCATCTCCAGCAGGTTCATCACCTGATGGCCGGCCGCGATCGCGATTTCTTCACGGCTCTTGTAGGGAGCAGGCACCATATTGCTGTTCGGCAAGGACAATCCCATCGCCTCACCGACGCACGCCATGGTGTTGGCGGTGAATTGGCCGCCGCACGCGCCGTGCCCCGGGCATGCAACCTTCTCGAGCGCGGTCAGGTCCTTGAGCGGGCAATTGCCGGCGGCGAATTTGCCCACCGCCTCGAACACGTCGACCACGGTGACGTCACGATCCTCGAACCGGCCCGGCAGGATCGAGCCGCCATAGACGAAGATCGACGGGATGTTGAGGCGCAGCATCGCCATCATCATCCCCGGCAGCGACTTGTCGCAGCCCGCGAACGCAACCAGCGCGTCATAACAATGGCCGCGCACGCTGAGCTCGACCGAGTCGGCGATCACTTCGCGGCTGACCAGCGAGGATTTCATCCCCTGATGGCCCATGGCAATGCCGTCGGTCACCGTGATGGTGTTGAAGCGGCGCGGCATGCCGCCATTGGCGATCACGCCCTGGCGCGCGGCATCGGCCTGGAAATCTAGGGTGGTGTTGCACGGCGCGCTGTCGTTGCCGGCGCTCGCCACGGCGACGAACGGCTTGGCGATATCCTCCTCGGGAATCCCCATGGCATAGTAGTAGCTGCGGTGCGGCGCGCGCTCCGGCCCCACGGAGACGTGGCGGCTGGGGAGCTTGGACTTGTCGAATCGGTTGGTCATAGCGCGCAAGCCTATGTCGCGGGAGCACCCTTTTGCGCAAGAGTGTTGCGTAGAAAAACCACGAGCGAGGTGAGACGCTGGACCCAGCAGGCCACGCCTGCAGGATCGCGGATGAGATCGTTGCGGATCTCCAGCGCTATCGAGGGAATACCCTGCGCCTCGGCATGGCGGTTCAGCGTCGCGTTGAACATCCGGCCGGAATAAGGCTCATTGTCGCCCGTCGAAATCCCCTGTCCGCGCAGCCACGCGATCGCAGGACACGCAGCGCGTACGTCGCGATTGTAGAGGACGCCGATCTCCCAGGGCCGCGGGCTGCCATGCTGCTCCAGGCGGGGGGTGAAGCTGTGGATTGACAGGATCAATGCCGGGCGTTGGCGGCGAACCTGATCGCGCAGGTGCCGGTGATACGGCGCATGGAACCGGGCAATCCGCGCATTTCGATCAGCGCCGACATTGCCGGGGATCGGGTGTCCGTCGCTGCTGCTCCGGATCAGCGCGTCATGGTCCGGCTCGCGATGGAGATCGATGACCAGCCGGGAAACCGTTGCGAGGATCGCCGGCGCCCCCAGTCTTGCGGCCAGTGCTCGAGTCACCGCCGCAGCACCGATGTCGACGGCGATGTGCAGATCCAGCAGCGCCGGATCGATGCCGAGCTTCACATCCGGCGGCACCGCATTGGATGCATGGTCGCACAACAGCAGCACTTCCTGCGCGCTGCCGTCCAGGAATTCTATAACGCTCATTCGAACACCGCCCGTCTGCGCGCCTTGAATGCTGCCAATCCTTCCGCCAGTTCCGGACCGCCAAAGGCTGCGTCGAACGCACGATCGAGATCGGGATCGTCGGGGCGGCGCAGAGCCCCTTTCAGCTGACGGATCGCAGCCGGCGCATTCTCCGCGATTCGCGCCGCAAGCTTCGCGGCGGCGGCCCCGGCGTCGGGCGCGCGGCGCTCGACCAGGCCGATGCGTGCCGCGCTGTCGCCGTCGATCGCGTCCCCGGTGAAGAGCAGTTCGGCCGCCCGCCCGCGCCCGACCTGCGCAGCGAGCCGAGCGACGTCTTCACGCGGATAGCCGAGCCCCAACCGCGCCGGCGTTACCGCAAACTGCGCGCCGTCGCCGGCTATACGCAAGTCTGCGGCGAGGATCAGCGCCACGGCGGCACCAAAACAGCCGCCGTCCACGGCGGCGACGACTGGCATCGGCAGGGCCGCCAATGCATCGATCGCGCAGCGCATCCGATGGCGGAAAAGGGTTCTGGCGTCGGGATCCACCTGCAAATGCGCGAATTCGCTGACGTCGGCCCCGGCGGAGAAAATGCCCGGCATGTCCGAGCGCAACACTACCGCTCTTGCGTCGCCCAGTCCGGCGATCAGGGCGGGAAGCCGCTCCCATCCTGCCATCGGCACGGCGTTACGCGCGTTGCCGCGTGCGAGTGCAAGGGTGGCGATCGGCCCATCCCAACGAACTTCGATCATGTGAAGGAGCTGTGCCCGATCTGCGCAGCCAAGTCACGCGATGGCGCGCGGGCAGACTCCCGAAAGAGCGTGCCCGCGAGCCAAGGACGAACGTTCGCGCTGCGCCAGATTCGCCGCCGAGCAGGATCGCGGCCAATGCTGAAGATTACGTTACCCGATCAGCAGAGCGCCGTCGCGGCCACCCACCAGCCGGGCAGTCTCAGCGCGCGCGCAGCTGCATCGCGGGCGGCATGGTTCTCCAGCAGCGCGAAGCAGGTTGCGCCTGATCCCGACATGCGGAACAGCAGCACGCCGGGCTGGGCAGCCAGTGCGGCGAGCACGGCGTCGATCTCAGGCGCCAGCACCCGTGCCGGCCGCTCCAGGTCGTTGCGCCCCGCTTGCGCGGCGGTGAGCAGATCGCCCGTGCCGATGGGCCCGCGATCCTGACCGTCCCAGCCTCGAAAGACCGCCGCCGTGGATACGGCAACGCCGGGGTTCACCAGCAACGCTGGCGTTCCGGCAAGCCCCTCGATAGGCAGGAGGCGTTCCCCCCGCCCCTGCCCCAGCGCGGTTCGCCCCAACAGACAGGCGGGTACATCCGAACCCAGGCGGTCGGCGATGGCGAACAGCCGGGGGTCCGCTGGGTCTACACCATGGATCCGAGCCAAAGCACGCAGCGTGGCGGCCGCATCGGCCGATCCGCCGCCGATCCCGGAGGCGACCGGCAGATGCTTTTCCAATTCGATGGCATGGGCGCCGCCGCCGAACGTTGCTCGGAAGCGGGCCGCCGCGCGAGTGACGAGATTGTCGCCTTCGGCGGCCAGCACCGAAGCGAACGGCCCGGTAAGCGTGAAGCTGTCTTTCGTGGCGGGCGCGACGCGCACGATATCGCCATGCTCGACAAAGGCGAACAGCGTCTCCAGTTCGTGATACCCATCCGCGCGTCGGTGGCGGATGTGCAGCGCAAGGTTCAGCTTGGCACGGGCCGGTTCGGCGATAACGGTAAGATCAGGCATCTCAGCGCCCCTAGCGCGTTCAGGAGGCGCCCGTCAGCCCCTGGTCGAGCTTGCGGTCGATCCGCTCGGCATCGGCCGGGGCGGCATGGATCACCGCCGCACGCCAAGCATAGCGCGCCTCGAATTGCCGCCCTAGTCGCCAATAGGCATCGCCGAGATGCTCGTTTGCGATGGTACCTGCCGGATCCGCCAGCGTCGCCGCCTCCAGCAAGGGCACGCCGCGCGCGACGTCGCCATGCTGCACATAGGCCCAGCCCAGCGCATCGGCGATCTCCGCGTCCTCGGGCGCGAGTTTGCGGGCGCGCTCGAGCAGGCGGAGCGCCTCCGCCGAATCGCTGCCATGCGCAAGCAGTGCGGTGCCCAGCGCGCGAAGCGGCTCCGCGCGGTTCGGCTCCAGTTCCGCCGCGCGGCGATACTGGGCGAGCGCCTGCTCCCAGCGACCGGCACGATCCAGCGCCGCGCCATGATCGAGATGCAACTCTGCGCTGCTTTCACCGCCCCGCCGGATCGCGGTGGCATAGACCCGTGCCGCCGCATCGTGTCGGCCCGTCGCGCTCAGCAACTCGGCATAACGTTCCGCGTCCAACACCGTGGCGGAGCGGCCCTCGGCGAGCATTCGGGCTTCCGCCAGCGCCGCTTCCGCCCGATTGGCGTCGCGCAGGATCTGGACGCGTGCCACCGCTGCACGGCGGAAGAAGGGGCTGTCGTTCCGCACCTGTCCCAGCGTGGCGAGGGCGAGATCCTGGGCGCCGGCGCCACTCAGCCCCTCCCCCAGCAGGATGCGCGCGCGCTCCTCCTGCGGATCCAGCACCAGCGCCGAACGGGTAAGGGCAATGGTAAGCGTCGCCATCCGGTCGGTCGAGAGATCGCTTGCGAGCGCCAGCAACAGCCGCGAGACGCCATAGACTGCATCGGCCGTGCGGGGGCCGCGCCATTGCTTCTCCACGCCCCGCAGATCCGACCCGCCCGGATCGAGCAGGGCGCGCGCCTGGTCCCGCTCCAGCACCCGTGCCAGATCGATGCGCGCATCGTCGGTCCCCGGCCCCGCCAGCGACGGTAGGACGGCGACAGCGGCGGCCTCTCCCTTGCCGCGCGCCACCAACATCAGCGCGCGCTGCACCGGCACATAGCGTCGGGCCAACGCACCCGGATGAAGGGAGTCGAGTACGGCCGGCCCATCCAGTCCCCGCGCCTGCGCCAGCCAGGCCGTCAAAATCGGCATCAGAAAGTCGACCGGGGTGCCTTTCAGCCGCTTGACCGCATCGGCGGCGCGCGGCTGGTCCCCGGCCGAAAGCGCGACAGCCATTTCGAACAAGGCGGCATCGGGCGGCGCGACACCTGCCTTTTCCATGACCGCGACAGCGCGCACGGCCAGCGCCACATCGCCCACCATCAGCGCTTGGCGATAAGCCCGAAGCGCGATCACCGGATCGTCAGGAGTCGCAGCCAGCGCACGGCCATAGCCTTGGGCCGCAACCGTCGCTATGCCAGCCGCATCGGCGGCACGGGCACGGACGTACTCGGTCAAATCCGAGGTCTGCGCCGCTGCAGGAATCGCCTGCACCAGCGCCAGACCAAGGCTACATGTTCGGATAATTCGGCCCGCCGCCACCTTCCGGCACCACCCAATTGATGTTCTGGGTGGGATCCTTGATGTCGCAGGTCTTGCAGTGCACGCAATTCTGCGCGTTGATCTGGAACCGCAGATCATCGCCTTCCCCTACGACCTCATATACACCCGCCGGACAATAACGCTGCGCGGGCTCTGCGTACATCGGCAGATTATAGCCGATCGGAACTTCCGGATCCTTAAGGGTCAGGTGGACCGGCTGGTCCTCCTCATGATTGGTGTTCGATATGAACACGGAGGAGAGCCGGTCGAAGGTAAGCACGCCGTCCGGCTTGGGATACTCGATCTTCGGTGCCTGGTCAGCGCGCAGCAGGCCCTCATTGTCGGGCTTGTGCTTCATCGTGATCGGCCAGCGCAGTCCCAGATGCTCGCTCCACATCGCGGCGCCGGAGAGTAACGTGCCCCAGCTATCGCCGAACTTCTTAACGAGCGGCGCCACGTTGCGGACACCGCGCAACTCCCTGTACACCCAACTCGCCTCATAGGCTTGCGGGTACGCGGTTAGTTCGTCGCCGGCGCGGCCGGCCTGGATCGCTGCGAACGCCGCCTCCGCTGCCATCATCCCGCTCTTCATCGCGGTGTGCGTGCCCTTGATCCGCGGCACATTGAGGAAACCTGCGGAATCGCCGATCAGTGCCAAACCCGGTGCCACCAGCTTCGGCACCGCCTGCCAGCCACCATCCGAAATTGCCCGCGCACCGTAAGACACGCGCTTGGCGCCCTTGAGCAGCGCGGCAATCTCGGGATGCGTCTTCCAGCGCTGCATCTCGTGGAAGGGAGAAAGCCAGGGGTTCTTGTACCCCAGCCACACCACGAAGCCGATCGCGACCTGACCGTCGGCCTGGTGGTAGATGAACCCGCCGCCATTACTGCCGTCGGTCAGCGGCCAGCCCTGGGTGTGGATTACCCGGCCCGGCACATGGCGTGCGGGATCGACGTCCCACAATTCCTTGATGCCGATGCCGTACACCTGGGGCTGGCTGTCCGCATCAAGTTCGAACTGGCGGATCAGTTGCTTCGACAAATGGCCGCGGCAGCCTTCAGAAAGGAAGGTGTATTTGGCGTGGATCTCCAGCCCGGGCTGGTACTCGGGCTTGTGGCTGCCATCCTTTGCCACACCCATGTCGCCGGTGGCGACGCCCTTTACGCTACCGTCTTCGTTGTACAGCACCTCGGCGGCGGCAAAGCCCGGGAATATCTCCACGCCCAGCTCGCCTGCCTTTTCCGCCATCCAGCGGCAAAGATTGCCAAGGCTGCCGGTATAGGTGCCCTTGTTGTGCAGATAGGGCGGCGTGAGGAATTCAGGGAAGGACGATTTGCCCTTGTCGCTCAGCACCCAATGATGATTTTCGGTCACCGGCGTGCGCGCCAGCGGGCAGCCATCGTCGCGCCAGTTCGGCAGCAGCTCGTCGAGCGACTTGGGATCCACCACCGCGCCGGAAAGGATATGCGCACCGACTTCGGAGCCCTTCTCCAGCACGCACACAGAGAGTTCGGCGCCGGCCTCGGTCGCGAGCTGCTTCAACCGGATCGCCGCGGAAAGACCGGCAGGCCCCGCGCCGACGATCACGACGTCATAGGGCATCGACTCCCGTTCGCTCATCCTTGTTCCCCTAAGTCCTTCGTACTAACACGGCCGTTGCGGCCACCTGTCGTCGCGCGCCCGCAACGTTCCGTCTATCCGGCGATGAAGCCAGATTGACCCCGCCGTCAACTGGGATTCAAAGAATGGGTATGGGGGTGCAACCAGACAATAGCTGGCACAAGGCGCTCGCGAGCACGCTCGAATGGTGGGATGCCGCAGGAGTCGACATGCTCGTCGAGGACGAGGTGCGCGACTGGTTCGCCAAACCCGCGCCGCTCCGCGCCGAGCCGCAGGCCGAGCCTGCCGTAACGGCCGCACCCGCTGCCCTGCCCCAGACGCTGGCCGAATTGATCGCCTGGCGGACAAGCGAAGCCGCGCCCGAAGCCGGTTGGCACACGCCCCTGGTTGCGCCTGCGTTTGTCGAAAACGCCGCTTGGACGATTTTCGTCGACATGCCCGAGCCAGAGGATAGCGCCACGCTGTGGAGCGGTCCGGCGGGCGCCCTGCTCGATCGGATGCTGGCGGCGGTGGGGCTGGCGCGCGAGTCGGTGCAACTGGTGCCGCTCTGCTTCGCCCGCCCCCTCACCGGGCAGGTGCCCGCCGATGCGGCGCCGAAGCTGGTCGAGCTGGCCAACCATTTCCTATCGTTGGTGCAGCCGAAGAAGCTGTTGCTGCTCGGCCATGCGGCGACCCGTTCGGTTCTCGGGGCGGAAGCCTGGCCGCCGGAACTTCGTTCGTACGACGTTAACCGCTACGAGACGACAACCCAGGTGGTGGCGACCTATCATCCGCGCTCGTTGATCGAGCGTCCGGCCGCCAAGAGCGAAACCTGGAAACATCTGTTGCTGCTGAACCGGGGACCGAGCCGTTGACCTTGCGCATTCTGCTTGCCGCCACGCTGCTGGCGACGCCGATCGCCACACCGGCGCTGGCCCTGCCGTCTGATGATAACACTCCCACGCTGATCGACGAAGCGGATGCCGCTTCGGGCCCCCGTCGCGCGGGTGATGGTATTCCGTCGCAGCTCGATCCGGCGCAGCGCTCCGATTACCGCTTCGTCTTCGATGCGATCCGCAATGGTCGCTGGGCCGATGCTCAGATCAAGCTCGATTCGATGCCGCCGGGCCCACTCCACGCGATCGCCCGCGCCCAGCTATACACCGCCAAGGGTTCGCCGCGCGTCGAAGCGGCGCAATTGGTGGCGCTTATCACCGAAGCGCCGGAGCTTCCGCAGGCCGAACAGCTCGCGCGTCTTGCCAAGACGCGCGGCGTGAGCGACCTTCCTTCCCTCCCGGTGGCGCAGCGGCTGATCTGGTTCGATGGCGCGCCGATCCGCAAGCGCGCTCGCTCGATCCGCAGCGACAATGCCGCGACCGAAGTAGCGATCCTGATCGCACCGCATGTAAAGGCGGATAACGGCCCTGCCGCTGAAGCGGTGGTTGCACGCTTCGCGGGCGATCTTACGCCCGAAGCGTTGACCGAGTGGCAGCAGAAGGTCGCCTGGATCTACTATGTTGCCGGCGACGATGCCAATGCGCGCCGCATGGCGGCCAAGGCCGAGCAGGGAATGGGTGAATGGGCGCCGCAGGCCGACTGGGCAGATGGCCTTGCTGCCTGGCGCCAGCAGGATTGCACGGGCGCCACCGCTGCGTTCGAACGCGTCGCCACCCGGGCCAGCGATACCGAACTGCGATCCGCCGGCCTCTATTGGGGCGCCCGTGCGGAAATGGCGTGCGGGCGGCCAGACCGAGTGGCACCAAAGCTGCGGGCGGCCAGCCAATATGGCGAAACCTTCTACGGCCTGCTTGCCCGATCGAGCTTGGGCATAGCGGAAAAGCGGCTGGAGGGCGATCGGTTCATCAACAAGGACTGGGCTGCGCTCGAACGTCGCCCGAACGTCCGCGTCGCTGCCGCGCTGTCGGAAATCGGCGAGACGGCATTGGCCGATCAGGTGCTGCGCCACCAGGCGAAGTTCTGCACGCCGGACGATCACGGCGCGCTCACTCGCCTTGCCGCGCAGCTGAGCCTGCCGCAGACCGAATTGTGGCTGGCGCATAACGGGCCGGCCGGCGCCAAGCCGATCGTCGAGGCACGCTATCCAGTGCCGAACTGGTCGCCCGCCGGCGGATGGCGAGTCGATCGTTCACTGGTGTTCGCTCACACGTTGCAGGAATCACGCTTCAACGCGGAAGTGCGCAGCGCCGCCGGAGCCATGGGCCTGATGCAGGTGAAAACCGGCGCCGCGATTGATGTAGGTCGGCGCCGTGGGGTCACCTATGCCGCCAGCGATCTCACCAAGCCGTCGGTGAACATGGAGATCGGTCAATCCTATCTCGAGCAGTTACGCGACCTGCCGCTGACGCAAGGGCTGCTGCCTAAGGTGATCGCCGCCTATAATGCCGGGCCCAGCCCGGTCGAGGCCTGGAACCAAGCCTCGCGCGACGGCGGCGATCCGTTGCTCTACATTGAAAGCATCCCTTATTGGGAGACGCGCGGCTATGTAATGACGGTGCTGCGCAACTATTGGATGTACGAGCTGCACGACGGCAAGCCCTCCGCCAGCCGCGCCGCACTGGCTGCCGGCATGTGGCCGCGCTTTCCCGGCATGACTGGGGCCAAGGCGGTGAAGCTCAGCACGCGCCGCGCCCCGCCGCTTATCTTCCCCGCGCCGCAGCCGCTAGCGCCGCAGGCGCCTTCGGCGCTCCAGCAGCAGTTCCAGCTGCCGGCCACCGGGGCCAGCGTGACGATCAGCGCCGCCAAGCTGCCGAACGAGGTGGCGCGTGGGAATTGACGCGAGCATCGCCTTCCGCCCTGTTCGCATTGCCGTTCTCACCGTTTCTGACACCCGCACGCTCGCTGAGGATCGATCGGGCGACCGGCTGGTCGAGCGGCTGACCAGCGCCGGCCACTTGCTTACGGACCGCACGATTCTCCGCGACGATGTCGACGTGATCGCTGCTCAGTTCGAGGCATGGATCGCAGCGCCAGGCGTTGAGGTGGTTCTCGCCACCGGCGGCACGGGCGTCACCGGCCGCGACGTGACACCGGAGGCACTTGCCCGCGTCTGGGACAAGGAAATCCCGGGCTTTGGCGAACTATTCCGCTGGCTGAGCTACGCCAAGATCGGCACGTCGACGATTCAGTCCCGTGCCACCGCCGGTGTTGCGCGCGGCACCTACCTCTTCGCACTGCCGGGCTCGACCGGTGCTGTCACCGATGCATGGGACGGCATTCTCGCCAGCCAGCTCGATATCCGCCACAAGCCCTGCAACTTCGTCGAGCTGATGGGGCGCCTGCAGGAGCGGTAAGGAAGCTGCAGGCGGCCCCACCTGCCCGTACCCTGCGCTTCCCATGCCCTGCGAAAAACAGGGGCCCAGGGCCTTAAGCGACGCCCTCTCCTACCCGGCCTCCTGCTGTCGCAACGGCAAGGTGTCACCACGTGGCTCCGACTGGAAGCGACCTCAGTCCTCCACCACCCATGCTGCCAGCTCATGCCCCTGCGGATCTCGGAAGTGGAACCGCCGGCCACCGGGAAAGGCGAAGATCGGCACCGTGACCGTGCCGCCCGCCGCTTCCACTGCTGCAAGCGTCGCTTCCAGATCGTCCACCGCGATCACCGGCAGCAGCTGCGTCCGCCCCTGCGCGTCGCCGTCCAGCCCGACATCGGTGTCGCCGGTCATCGTTGCCGCATAGCTGGGGCCGAAATCGGTGAAGGCCCAGCCGAATGCCTGCCCGTAAAAGGCTTTCAGCCCCGGCACCTCGCCAACCGGTAGTTCCAGATAATTCAAGCGCGCCATCATCACCCCCTTACATGTTCTTGCTTCGTTCTACAGTCCGACGTACATTCACGCAATGGCAAAGAGTCGCCCGGTACGCGGCGCCACGCTTAATGCGGAGAGCGCTCGTTTCAACCTTCCTGCGCGCGAAGCCGATGGTGACTGGCTCGACGCGCAGGCGGTGGTCGACGGCGCGCCGCCGCCGCTCCGCACGAGCGTGACGGTCGAGACGCCGCGGACGATCATCAGCCGCAACCAGTCGCCCGACATCGGCTTTGACCAATCGGTGAATCCCTATCGCGGCTGCGAGCATGGCTGCATTTACTGTTTTGCACGGCCGAGCCACGCCTATCTTGATCTCTCCCCCGGCCTCGATTTCGAAAGCCGGCTGTTCGCCAAGCCGAGCGCGCCTGCGCTGCTTCGCGTCGAACTCGGCAAGCGCGGCTATGTCTGCAAGCCGATCGCATTCGGCACCAATACCGATCCCTATCAACCGATCGAGTCGACGTGGCGGGTCACCCGTGGCTGCCTGGAACTGCTCGCCGAGTGCCGCCACCCCCTGATGATCACCACCAAGTCGAATCGGGTGGTGCGCGATCTCGATCTGCTGGCGCCGATGGCGGCGCAGGGGCTGACGGCGGTGATGCTGTCCGTCACGTCGCTGGACCCGAAGATCGCGATGACGGTGGAACCGCGCGCGCCACGCCCCGAGCGCCGCCTGGCAGCGATCCGCACCCTCGCCGATGCGGGCGTGCCGGTCTTCGTCTCGATGTCGCCGGTGATCCCGCACGTCACCGATCACGAGATGGAGCATATCCTCGAGCGCGCCGCGGAGGCGGGCGCACGCGGCGCCTTCTTCCTGCCGGTCCGTCTCCCCTGGGAAGTCGCCCCGCTATTTCGCGCCTGGCTCGACGCGCATTTCCCCGATCGCGCCGCCAAGGTGATGGCGACCATCCAGTCGATCCGCGGCGGCAAGGACAATGATCCCGCGTTCTTCACGCGGATGCGTGGCCAGGGGCCCTGGGCCGAACTGCTCCGCACCCGCTTCACCCGCGCGGTGAAGCGCTACGGCCTGGAGGGCGAGCGCATCCGCCTGCGAACGGACCTGTTTCGCCCCCCCTCCGGTCCCCAGGGGGAGTTGTTCTAGCGCAGCAGCGCCAGGGGCACCGCGGCCGCCATCGCGCGATAACCGTCGATCGAGGGGTGGAGCCCGTCGCCGCTGTCATATGCCTTGCGCAACCGGGTGGGATCGGCCGGATCGCGCATTGCGGCGTCGAAATCGATCACCGCGTCGAAGTTGCCCGGGGTGCGGATCCAGCGGTTCACCGCCTGGCGGTCCGCTTCGTTCAGCGCATCGGGATGATAGTAAGCGGACGCGGCATAAGGCATGATGGTACCCCCGATCACCTTGATGCCATGCGCATGTGCCCGCGCGACCATCTGCCGATAGGCGTCGATCATCCGCGTCACCAGCAGGGCATGGGCTTCCGCAGTGACCGGCGCATCGCGAGTCAACGTCCCCAGATCGTTCACGCCCTCCAGCACGAGGACATGGGTGACGCCGGGCGGCGTCAGCACGTCGCGGTCGAAACGGGCCAGCGCATTGGGGCCCAGCCCATCGTTGAGCAGCCGGTTGCCGCCGATCCCGGCATTCAGCACGGCAACGTCGCCAAGCCCCGGCGCTGCCCGCAGGCGAGCCTGCAGCGCATCGGTCCACCGCGCATTGGTGTTGGGCTTCACCCCGTAGCCATCAGTGATCGAGTCCCCGAATGCTACGATCGCGCGGGCACGCGGCGCGGCCGCCTCGATCCCGGCAATCTGGTACCAGTGATCGACCGTCTTGGCACCTGGCAGATCGGTGGCGCCGCCCTGGCTGCCGCGCGCCAGATACGAGGTTGCGCGCGAACCCGGATGGCTTGTCTGTACGCCCGGCGCGCTGGGCAGATGGAAGGAGACGGCAAGGTCGGCCCCGCGCGCAGCGTTGAGCTCGACCGGATCGCTCCAATAGTCGGCGCCGGCGGGAATGGTGACCGTCCCGCTGCCGCCAAAGCGCAGCGTACGGAGAGAGGCGGGATCGATCGCGGCACGGGCAGGATCCAGCGCCCGCGCCACAGTGGCGCCGTCCAGGATCAGCGGCGTCGTGCCGAACCGATTGGTGAAGCGGATGCGCACCCTGGTTACCGACAGCGGGACGCGGACGATCTGGCGTAGCGTCGCGTCGGTCAGTTCCTCCTGGGAAAGCGCGTTCGGTCCCTCCGCCACCAGCTGCGCCGTCGCCCAGATCGCGGACCAGCGTTCCCCCGGAGCGGCATGCGCGCCTGCCACCAACAGCAATGCCATGGCGGCACCGCTCACCCATCCTCGCATCCAGCCTCTCCCGAGCATCTTCTGATATCGGTACCATAGCGACGGCGGACGGTGCGGCAAGCGACCAAATCGGAGGGACGTCAGCGGATGTGATATTGCAACATCGAAGCGTCGGACCTAGTCCTGCATGCCGTTTTCGAAGGACCCTTGATGCGCGTTTCCCTGCTCGCCTGCACTGCCCTGTTCGCCCCCAGCCTTGCCCTGGCGCAAACGCCGCAGCCGCAAGGCAAGCTGCCGGATGTCGCCACGCCCGCCGCCTATCGTCTGGATTTCACCATCCTGCCGGAAAAAGACCGCTTCAGCGGCCATACCGAGATCGATGTCGATCTGAAGCAAGCGGCGAGCGCCCTCTGGATGCATGGCCGTGACCTGCGCGTGAGCAAGGCGACGGTGCAGATCGGTAAGAAGCGCATGCCAGTGCGGTTCACGCAAAAAAGCCCGACCGGCCTCGCCCAGCTAGATTTCGGCACTACCGTTCCGGCAGGCCGCGTAACCCTGCGCTTTGATTACGATGCCCCGTTCGGAACGACCACGTCCGGCATGTACCATGTGAAGGTGGACAATGCCTGGTACAGTTGGACCCAGTTCGAATCAATCGATGCCCGCGCCGCCTTCCCGTCCTTCGATCAACCCGGCTACAAGACGCCGTTCACTATTTCGATCACCACCCGGCCCGGCTTTGTGGCCGTCAGCAACGCGCCCCAGGCCAGCATGCGCAAACAGGGAGCGCTGGTGAAACACCAGTTTGCGCCCACCAAGCCGCTGCCCACCTATCTGGTGGCGCTCGTCACCGGCCCATTCGCAACCACCAAGACCAGCATCGCGGCGACGCCGGAGCGCAAGGATCCGATGCCGTTAGGCGTGATCGGCACGCAGCCCAATGCTGGACAGCTGGCCTATGCCCGCGATGAATCGGGCAAGATCGTCGCGCTGCTCGAACGTTATTTCGGTCAGCCCTTCCCCTTCCCCAAGCTCGACCAGATCGGCTCGCCGATCATGCCGGGAGCGATGGAGAATGCCGGCGCCGATATTTATGGCGACGACATTCTGTTCCTGGACGAATCGGCTTCCACCGAACGGAAGCAGGCGTTCGGCATGGTCGTTGCGCACGAATTGTCACACCAATGGTTCGGCGATCTCGTCACTCCGGCTTGGTGGGACGATATCTGGCTGAACGAGAGCTTCGCCAATTGGATGGGCTATCGCATCGGTAACGAATGGCGGCCGGATCTCGAAATGGGCGTCAACGCGATCGAAGAAGGCTTCCAGGCGATGACGCTGGATTCCCTTCCGACCGGGCGACCGATTCACGAGCCAATTTTGCGGGACGGCGATATCGATGCCGCGTTTGATCAGATCACCTATGGCAAGGGCGGCCAGGTGGTTGCGATGATCGCCGACTATATGGGCGACGAACGGTTCCGTGATGGGGTGCGCCTCCACATGCGGCGCCACGCCTATGGCAATGCCACCACCGATCAGTTCTTCACCTCGCTGGCGGATGCCGCCGATGATCCTCGCGTGCTCGCCTCGCTCAAGAGCTTCGTCGACCAGCAGGGCGTGCCCCTCGTCACGCTGCGCCGCGAGGGCGAACGGCTGATCGCCAGCCAGTCGC
Source organism: Sphingomonas sp. HT-1 (assembly GCF_048568905.1). Taxonomy (GTDB): domain Bacteria; phylum Pseudomonadota; class Alphaproteobacteria; order Sphingomonadales; family Sphingomonadaceae; genus Sphingomonas. Next base: position 1,112,305 of record NZ_CP183770.1, read on the forward strand.
GCTTTGCCTATTTCGGCACCAACCTGCCCGCGCAGCAATGGTTGATCCCGCTATGCCTGCGCCGCAGCGAAACCAAGAGCTGCACGCTGCTCGATCAGCCGAGCGAAGCGATCGAAGCCAAAGGTAGCGGAACGATCGTGCCCAATGCAGGAGGCTGGGGCTATTATCGCTTCGAACTTGATCCCGCCGATTGGACGGCACTGATCGCCGCTGGCACAACGCTGCCGCAAGGTGAGGCGCTGGCGCTGGACGATAGCGTGTGGGCGAGCTTCTATGCTGGCCGCAGCGACGTGACGCGGCCGATCGCCCTGGCCCGCGCCATGGCCGCGCACCCCGCGCAAAAGATTGTGTTCGACAATGCCGATCGCCTGCGCGGGCTGGAAGCGCGAGGGCTGCTGACGCCGGCGGCGTTGCCCGTCTACCGTAAGCTGATTGTCGATCTCTACAGTCCGATGCTGGCGAAAAGCGGCTTCGATCCCAAGGCGGACGCCCATGCCGGTGAGACTGCCGACGAGCAGGAATTGCGCAGCCGCCTGCTCGACCTGCTCGTCTTTTCCGGGCAGGACGCAGCACTGCGCGCGCAACTGCTGAGCGCATTCGATGCCTGGGCGGCTGGGGACGCCAAGGCATTGGATCCCCAATTTGCGTCAATGGCTGCGGCGGTCGCCATCAACGAACGCGGCTTGGACTACGCCAAGGCACTGCTCGAACAATCGCTTGCCGGCACCAGCACCGTAGATCGCAGCATCGTCGGCGAGGGGATCGCCCGATCTGGACGCGCCGATATCGCACGCTGGTTCCTGAACGAATTCAACGACCCGCGCTTCAGCCCACAGATGCGCGCCAGCGTCGTGGCAGGCTTTTTCCAATCCCCCCACACACGCGATCTCGCCAGCGATGCGATGCTCGCGAACTTCGACACAATGATCAAGGAAAGCGGCAGCGCCGGCATCTTCGCTGCGCGTGCCGTTGCGATGTTCGGCCGGCTCTGCTCGAACGCCCAGGCCGACAAGGTCGACGCCAAGCTGCGTCCCACGCTCCAGGGCAGCACCTTGGCGCTCGATCGCACGCTGGACGGCATTCGAACCTGCGCTCGCTTCCGCGAGGCGAAGACGGAAGCGATCAGCGCAGGGATGCTCGCCGCCCGGTGAGCGGCCTGGTGACGGCGGCTGCGATGCAGTCGTCGCCCCTGGCCTCACGTTCAGGCAGCAGCGAGCGAATAGTCCTTGTAGCGCTGGCGGATCTCCATCTTCAGCAGCTTGCCCGTGGCGGTGTGGGGCAGCGCATCGACGAAGTGGATCTCGTCGGGCAGCCACCATTTCGCGACGTGCGCCGCCAGATGCGCTTGGATCTGCTCGGCCGTCACATCGCTGCCCGGCTTGCGAACTACCAGCAGGATCGGCCGCTCCTCCCAACGCGGGTGGTGCACGCCGATCGCCGCCGCCTCGGCGACGCCTGCGCAGCCCACAGCGCAATTCTCCAGTTCGACCGAGCTGATCCATTCGCCACCGGATTTGATCACGTCCTTGGCGCGATCGGTGATCTGCATTACTCCGTCCGAATGGAGTACGGCGACGTCGCCGGTGTCGAACCAGTTATCGGAGTCGATCGCCGGCGCTTCCTCGCGGAAATACTGGCGGACCACCCAGGGCCCGCGCACCTGCAGCCGCCCGGAGGTCTTGCCGTCGCGCGGCAGCACCTTGCCTTCGTCGTCCACCGTACGCAGTTCGACGCCATAGGGTACTTTGCCCTGCTTGCTGACCTGATCGACCTGGGCGTCGAAGCTCAGTTCGTCCCAGTCGGGCGATGGAGCGCCCATCGTGCCGATCGGGCTCGTCTCGGTCATGCCCCAGGCGTGATTGACGCGCATCCCCATCTTCATCAGTCGCTCGATCATCGCTCGGGGTGCCGCCGAGCCGCCGATGGTGACGATCTTGAGGTATCTCGGCGCCTCGCCGGTCGCGTCGATATGCTGGAACATGGCGAACCACACGGTCGGCACGCCGGCTGAATGAGTCACCTTCTCGCGGTTCATCAATTCGCACAGGACCTTGGGATCATTGACGGCCGAAAACACCATCTTCGCGCCTACCGCCGGTGCGGCCCACGGCAATCCCCAACCAACAGCGTGGAACATCGGCACGATCGGCATCGCGACGGATTGGGTGGAAAGATCGAACTCGGCCGGCTGCAATTCTGTCAGCGCGTGAATAACCGTCGAGCGATGGGTGTAGACCACGCCCTTCGGATTCCCCGTGGTGCCGCTGGTGTAACAGAGCATCATCGGCTCGCGCTCGTCGCCCTGCGCCCAGCTATAGGCACCGTCTTCGGCGCCGATCCAGGCCTCGAACCCCTCGGGCCCGAGATCGTCGAAGCAGATATAATGTTCGATCGTGGTCCATTGCGGCTTCAGCCGCTCGACGACAGGCTCGAACATCCGATCGTAGAGCAACACCCGATCCTCGGCATGATTACCGATAAAGGCGAGTTGATCGTCGAAGAGCCGCGGATTGATGGTGTGGATCAGCGCACCCATGCCGGTTGCGCCATACCAGGCGACGAGGTGCCGGCTGTGGTTCATCGCCAGGGTTGCGACCCGATCCCCCTTGCGGATTCCCATGCGCTCGAGCGCCTGCGCCATCCGCCGCGCGTCGTGCGCGATACCTGCCCAGCTCGTGCGCGTCTCGCTGCCGTCCGCCCACCGCGTGACGATTTCGCGAGGCCCGTGCTCCCGCGCCGCGTGATCGAGCAAGGTGGATACCCGAAGCTCGAAATCTTGCATGCCGCCCAGCATATGCCTCTCCATTGCGTGGCTGTTTTGGGCGCAAGATACGCCTTCACCTGCAGGAGTCGAGAGGGTCGGGTGTTACATTGGGTTTCTGAAAAATGACGTACCGAAAACTCTGCTCCTTTCCCCTCACGCGAGAGGGAGGGGCCGCCGCCAACAGGCGGTGGGAGTAAGAGGGATCGGTTTGCAGGAGCAAATCGCGCGGTGTCTTGCGCCGCTCACCTTCTCGAAGCTGCGCTGATCGCTGAAGCACCAAGCTTCGCTATCCGCCCCCCAATGGCGAGGAGGTACAAGGCCCCGCTACGCCGCCGCCGCCAGCTTCATGCTTGCCGGCATCAGCGAAGCGCCTTTCACGCCGGGCAGCCCCTCGATCCGCGCCGCCAGCTCGGTGTCGAGTCGGAAGCCCCGACCGAGCATCACCGTCGCCTCGCCGCCTTCGATCGGCGCATGGAGCAGGATCTCGCCCCTGCCCCCGCCGCGCAGCTCGCCGACCAGTTCCGCCAGCTGCGGCGGAACCGTGGGATCCTCGATGCGGATCTCCATGATCAACTGGGTCGTACCGGCCAGCGTGTCGAACGGCTGCACCCGTTTCACGGCGGCGCGTGGAGTATCCTCGCCGGGACGCTTGTCGAGTTCGAGCGTCAGGATCGCGCAGCCGGTACCTTTCGCGCACTCCTCCATGTCCTTCGCGATCAACTCGTCGAAGCATGAGGTCTGGATTTGCGCGCTCTTGTCCGAGATCGTCGCCATCAGATACCGGTTGCCGCGCGCCGAGGTGCGGTAGCGGCAATCCTCGATCAGCGCGGCGATCTGGGCTGTGACCCGGGCGCCTTCGGGGATGTTCATCTCCGGGAGCGTGGCGATGTCGCGCACGCCCTGTCCACGGAACAGATGCTCGTATCGGTCGAGCGGATGCGCCGAGAAGTAATAGCCAAAGGCATCCTTCTCGGCGTTGATGCGGTCGGACATGCTCCACACCGCGTCCTTCGGGACGGCGATCCCGCCCCCGGCCGGCTCTGCATCACCGAACAGCCCGCCTTGTCCACTGGTGCGGCTGGCATGGTCGCGCTGGGCAACCGCGAGGATCGTCTCCGCCGCGGCATGCACCCCCGCCCGATTGGGCTCGATGCTGTCGAACGCGCCGGCCGAGGCGAGCGTTTCCAGCTGCCGCTTGTTGAGCACGCGCGGGTCGACCCGCTTGGCGAAATCGTCGAGGCTGGCGAAACGGCCATTCTTCTCGCGCTCCTCAACCAGCAACTCCATCGCCCGTTCGCCCACGCCCTTGAGCGCGCCGAGCGCGTAGCGCACCGCGAGCCCCTCGCCCTGCGCCTGCACGGTGAAATCCGCCTCGCTAGCGTTGATGTCGGGCGACAGCGCCTCGATGCCAAGCCGCCGCATGTCGTCGGCGAACACCGCCAGCTTGTCGGTCTGGTGAATGTCGTACGCCATTGATGCGGCGAAGAATTCGTGCGGATGGTGCGCCTTGAGCCACGCCGTCTGGTACGCCAGCAAGGCGTAGGCAGCGGCATGCGACTTGTTGAAGCCATAGCCGGCGAACTTGTCGATCAAGTCGAACAGCTCGTTGGCCTTGGCCGCCGGAATGTCGTTCACTTCCTTGCAGCCCTTGACGAAGATGCTGCGCTGCGCATCCATCTCCGCCTTGACCTTCTTGCCCATCGCGCGCCGCAGCATGTCTGCGCCGCCCAGGGTATAGCCGGCGAGGATCTGCGCGGCCTGCATCACCTGTTCCTGATAGACGAAGATCCCGTAGGTCTCCTTCAGGATCGGTTCGAGCAGGTCGTGCGGATAGACGATCGGCTCCCGCCCCGCCTTGCGCGCGCCAAAGGTCGGGATGTTGTCCATCGGGCCCGGGCGGTAGAGCGAGACGAGCGCGACGATGTCGCCGAAATTGGTCGGCCGCACCGCGGTCAGCGTACGCCGCATGCCTTCGGATTCGAGCTGGAACACGCCCACCGTGTCACCGCGCTGGAGAAGCGCATAGACGCCCTCGTCGTCCCAATCGAGCCGGTCGAGGTTCACGTCGACGCCGCGCTTGGCGAGCAGCACGACCGCCTTTTTGAGCACCGAGAGCGTCTTGAGGCCGAGAAAGTCGAACTTCACCAGCCCGGCGCCCTCGACATTCTTCATGTCGAACTGGGTCACCGGCATGTCCGAGCGCGGATCGCGATACAGCGGCACCAGCTGCGCAAGCGGCCGGTCGCCGATCACCACGCCGGCGGCGTGGGTCGAGCTGTGGCGCGGCAGGCCCTCCATCCGCATCGACAGGTCGACAAGGCGCTTCACATCCTCGTTGCCGTTATATTCGGCGAGGAACTCGCTGACGCCGTTCAGCGTGCGCTCCAGCGTCCAGGGGTCGGTCGGGTGGTTCGGGATCTGCTTGGCGAGGCGATCGACCTGGCCATAGCTCATCTGCAGCACGCGCCCGACGTCCTTGATCACCGCGCGCGCCTTCATCGTCCCGAAGGTGATGATCTGCGCCACGTGATCGCGGCCGTATTTTTCCTGAACATAGCGGATCACTTCGCCGCGCCGGGTTTCGCAGAAGTCGATGTCGAAGTCGGGCATCGAAACGCGTTCCGGATTGAGGAAGCGTTCGAACAGCAGACCGAGCTTGAGCGGATCGAGATCGGTGATGGTCAGCGCCCAGGCGACCGCCGAGCCCGCGCCCGAACCACGCCCCGGCCCCACCGGAATGTCGTTCGATTTCGCCCATTGGATGAAGTCGGCGACGATCAGGAAGTAGCCCGGGAAGCCCATCTGGATGATGATGTCGAGCTCGAACTGGAGGCGCTGGTTGTACACCTCCACTTCCGCCGGATCGGTGATGCCGGCGAATTGGAGTCGCTGGCGCAGGCCCTCCCAGCTGCGCTCGCGCAGCATTGCCGCTTCCCCTTCACGGTCGCCGGCGAGGCTGGGCAGGATTGGCTTGCGTTTGGGCGCGGCATAGGCGCACCGCTGGGCGACTACGAGCGTGTTCTCAATCGCCTCGGGCAGATCTGCGAACACAGTCTTCATCGTCTCGGCCGGCTTCAGCCAGGCCTCAGGTGAGGAGCGCGGGCGATCGTCCGTTTCCAGATATGTCGAGTTGGCTATGCACAGCATCGCGTCATGCGCGCTGTAGAAATCGGCCTCGGCGAAGCAGGCCGGGTTGGTGCCGACCAGCGGCAGGTTCCGCGCATACGCCAGGTCGATGAGCTTCACCTCAGCACGAGTCTCTACCTCGTTGTTGCGCCGAGCTATCTCTACGTAGAGCCGCTCCGGGAACAGCGCTCCCAACTGGCTGGCATAGGCCTCGGCGGTTTTGTCCTGCCCTTCGGCATAGAGCCGAGCGAGCGCCCCCTCTGCCCCGGCGGTGAGGCAGATCAGCCCGTCAGTATACCCCTCCAACGCCGCAAAGGGCACATGCGCATTCTCCTCGATCGGGCGATCGAGATGCGCTTGCGAGACAAGGTGGCAGAGGTTTTCATAGCCGGTCTGGTCCTGCGCATAGAGCGCGAGCCAGTCGATCGGCACGTTCAGCCCTTCGGCCAGGTTCGAGCGCTTCACCGCCAGCAGCGTGCCGACGATCGGCTGGACACCCGCTTTTTTGGCCGCATCCGAAAAGCTCATTGCTGCATAGAGGCCGTTGCGATCGGCGACTGCGATGGCAGGGAAGCCGTGGCTCTTGGCGTGCTTGGCGACCGCCTTGGGGTCGATCGCCCCCTCAAGCATTGTGTAGCAGGAGAAAACCCGAAGAGGGACGAAACCGGAATGCGCCATGCCCGAACCTAGGGTGTGCCGTGCCACTTTGCCAAGCCGGCGCGCCGCTTCTCCACAGCTTTTCGCACCGGACGTAATGCTAGGGACAATCCCTTAAGACGACGATAAAGATGGCGGAACCTGTCCGATTGTGGGATAATCGTGGCGCGGTCGGAAGCTTGCAACCTCCCGATTTCCGGCCGCACCGCAATTCTTTAAAGGAGCGACTCGATAGTCGCGGCTAAGTCCCGCGGCGGCTTGGTAGGAGCATAGCGCCCCACGACATCACCACTGCGATCGACCAGGAACTTGGTGAAATTCCATTTTATAACTTCGGTCCCTAGCACGCCCGGCGCTTCGAACTTTAGCCGATCGAACAACGGCGCAGTATTGCTGCCATTCACATCGATCTTGCCGAAAACGGGGAACGTCACGTTGTATGTGGTGGAACAGAATTGCGCGATGTCTTCCGCATTTCCGGGTTCCTGTCCACCGAACTGGTTACAGGGAAAGGCAAGCACGGCGAATCCGCGATCGCGATAGGCGCGCCATAGCTGCTCGAGTTCGGCATATTGGGGGGTAAAGCCGCATTTCGACGCAGTGTTGACCACCAGCAGGACCTTGCCGGCGTAGGCAGCCAGATCGCCAATGCTGCCATCGGAAAAGGTTACCGGCGTCGCGGTGATGGGATCGCTCAAGCTGCTTCCTCCAGTCTGCCCTCGTGCAGTCTCACCACGCGATCCATGCGCGCCGCAAGTCGCTCGTTGTGCGTGGCGACCAGCGCAGCCGATCCTTCGTTCCGTACAAGATTCAGGAACTCGTCGAACACACGATTCGATGTGGCTTCGTCTAGGTTGCCAGTCGGCTCGTCCGCCAGCACCAGCGGCGGACGGTTGGCCAGCGCGCGCGCGACGGCAACACGTTGCTGCTCGCCCCCCGACAGCTGGTTCGGCCGGTGGGTCAGCCGGTGGCCTAGGCCTAGTAGCGTCAGCAAGTCGGTAGCCCGCGCCTGTGCGTCCGCGCGCGGCGCGCCGCGGATAAGCTGCGGCAGGATGACGTTTTCGGTGGCGTCGAAATCTGGCAGCAGATGGTGGAATTGATAGACGAAGCCCAGCCGATCTCGCCGCACTTCGGTGCGACCGCTTGCGCTGAGCTTTGCCGCTTCTTCGCCCACGATGCGGATCGATCCTTCGAAGCCGCCTTCGAGCAACCCCACCGCCTGCAGCAACGTCGACTTGCCCGACCCCGATGGGCCGAGCAGCGCCACGATCTCGCCCGGCTGCACGTCGAGATCAACACCGCGCAGCACGTCGATGCGGACGCCACCCTGCTCGAAGCTGCGGCGGAGGTCCCGCGTCTGGAGAACCGGATCATTCATAGCGCAGCACCTGGACAGGATCGGTACTCGCCGCCTTCCACGCCGGGTACAAGGTAGCGAGGAAGGTGAAGAGCAAGGCCATCGCGCAGATCGCGATCGTCTGCAGCGGATCGGTCTTGGCAGGCAACTCGGTCAGGAATCGCATCTGCGGGTCCCATACTTTCTGTCCGGTCACTGCGCCGATCGCCCAGACGACCTTCTCGCGATAGGTGATGAAGAAGAAGGCAAGCACGCCACCCGCGCCGACACCCAGCGCGCCGATCGCGGTACCGACAGTGACAAAGATCCGCATCATGCTGCCCCGCGTCGCCCCCATTGTTCGCAGCACGGCGATGTCGCGCGTCTTGGCGCGCACCAGCATGATCAGCGAAGAGATAATGTTGAACGCAGCGACGACCAAGATGATCGACAGGATCGTGAACGATACCACGCGGTCCACGGCCAGCGCCTCAAAAAGCTCACGGTTCATCTGCCGCCAGTCGGTGATCTGGCCGGCGTTGCTCACCTTGTCGGCCAGCGGGCCTACCAGCTTTTCGATCTGATCCGGATTGCTTGTATCGATCCGAACCATCCCCACCGAGTCGCCCATCAGCAACAGCGTCTGCGCGTCGCTCATGGGCATGATGATGTAGGCCTTGTCATAGTCATACACCCCCACTTCAAAGATGGCGGCGATGCGATACTGTACGATTCGCGGCATGGTGCCGAAAGGCGTTGCCGATCCCTGCGGATTGATGATCGAAATTTGACTGCCGATCGTTGCTCCCAGCGCCTCCGCCAGGCGGGACCCGATCGCGATCTGTTCGCTGCCAGGCTTCAGGTTCCGGAAGGATCCCAGGATCTCCTTCCCCTTTAGCGTCGGGTTGTTAAGGATGTCCTCCGTCCGCAGACCGCGCACCAGCGCAAATTCTACTCGACCGTTATAGCTTGCGAACAGCGGCTGCTCGATCAGCGGGGTGGCGGCGGTTACGCCGGGAATGGCCTTCGCCTCGTCTGCGATACGGCGCCAGTCGCGCAGCTGGCCACCATAGCCCTGCACCACGGCATGGCCATTGAGGCCGGCAATCTTGTCGAACAGTTCGGCGCGGAACCCGTTCATGACACTCATCACGACGATCAGTGCCGCAACCCCCAACATCACCGCTACCAGGCTAAACCCAGCAACCACGGCGATGAAGGCTTCACTGCGTCCGGGCAGCAGGTAGCGGCGGGCGATCATCCGCTCGTAGCGCGATATCAGCATGCGGCTGCTCTAAGGCCCATTCGCGCGCAGGGGAAGCGCCCTGTTGCTATTTCGACACAGGGCGTGGGCAAACTGCTTACGCCAGCCTGTCGACGGGTGACAAAGCAATGCTGGGATCGTACCAGAACAGCGTCGAAACGCAGGCACCAAAGGCCACGGTTCGGGGAGGCTCCCAGCTCCACTTGCAAGCAAATGCAGGTGTTTAGAAGCGGGATCCTGTTAAGGGGGCTGACGAGCATTCGTCACGCAGGCGCCCGGATCGGAAACGGTCCGGGCGTTTGTCTTTTCCAAAGCCTGGGCCTGCTGACCCCCTAGCTTTCCCAACTGCAACATCATGGAACGGGTATCGGGCGGAGCAGGCTGCCCTGCCCCGCCCGCTAACCTCTCCCGGCCAAGGCTAGAGGCCAGACGGTCACCCGATCAGAACGAACCGCTGATCGTGAACCCCCAAGTGCGCGGATCGCCAGGCTGCCCGACGATCAAGCCGGTATTGCCCGATTGCACCGACAGCAGCTCGAAATAGCGCTTGTCGAATGCGTTCCGCACCCAAGCGAAGGCATTCACCCTGCCCTGACGATAGCCGATGCGGAAATTGGACAGCGAATAGGCGGCGATCCAGGTATAAGCCGAAGGCGATGGGTTCGACGAGAAGCGCGATCGCCAGCTGCCATCATAACCGAGATAGGCCTGACCTTCCGCAACCGGCGCGTTCACCTCTCCGCCGAAGCCGAAGGCCCATTTCGAGATTCCCGGCAGCACCTGACCCGAAATGTCGCAATTGGTCGGACTGTTCGCTCCCCCGGAAAGCTCTGGCGGGCACGGCGCGTCGCGGAACCGGATATATCTGGCATCGGTGAACGCGCCATTGGCATAGATCTTGAGCCGATCGCTGGGCTGAACGTTGGAGTCGAATTCGAAGCCGCGCACGCGCACCTTGTCGGCATTCGCCAGATAGCCGCGGATCACGCCCAACTGGCCGTTGGTGACTGTCGCCTGATAGTCGTTCACTTCCGTCCAGAAGCCGGCAAGGTTCAAAGTCGCGCGCCGGTCGAAGAACTGGGTCTTCAGGCCGATTTCATAATGGTTCACCTTTTCGGGCTTCACCGTCACGGCGGCGAGGATAGGGTTGTTGTTCGCGTCCAACGGCAGGCCAGATAGGTTGATACCACCCGATTTAAAGCTGCGCGCATAGGTGGCGTACCCATGCACGTCGCGATCGAAGTCATAGGAGATGGTGACGTCTCCGGAGACGTTCCAGTCGCTGAACCGCGGCGAATAGCTTTGCAGCGCGAGCACCCCGCGCTGGTCGGCATTCAGCGTCGTGCTGCCGGTGCCGGTCGTCACCGTAGCGACATAGGAGCCGCTCTTCTTGTCGTAATTCAGTCGCAAGCCGGGTTGCACCCGAAGTTTCGGCAGCACCTCCCAATTGAGCTTGCCGAACAAGGCAAGGCTCGTGTTGTCGAAGCAGATCGTGTTTCGGGACGTAAGGCCGTTCAACACGGCGGGGTTACAAGCATTCGCGGTTAGTGTCGCACAGCCGCTTGCACCCGGTGCGACATTGCCCGGATTGAGCAGCCATCGGCTCGCCGCCGGCCCCTGCACCTGCGATCCCTGCGTATCGATCGTCTGGTGGAACAGGAACAGACCGGCGGTGTAATCCAGCCTACTCTTGCCATTAGAAGCAATGCGCAGCTCCTGCGTCACCTGCTTCTGCTGCGACGGATTCTGTGAAACGGTGGTGATCGGCAGCCCAACGAAATCCCGATCGTTGGCGGGCTTCCAATCCCAATAGCGCCAAGCGCTTACCGATGTAACGGTCGCGCTGCCCAAGTCCCAATTCGCAACCAGCGACGCACCGCCTATCTCCTGGCGCGAATTGATGTCGGCATCGAGATCGGTCTTGCGATCGAACGGATCGGTGCTGGGCGGGGCATAGCCGAACGCAGCCGCCAATGCGGCATATTGCCGGTTGAGCGGGCGCTGCGTCGCGCCGACCCGCGCGTAATATTGGACGCAGCACAGCGGGTTCTGCAGGTTGAAATCGCCCGACAGCGTCAGGTCCAGATTGGAAGCGGCACGCCACAGCAACTGGCCGCGCAATCCATAATTATCCAGCCGATGCAGATAGCTGTCGGTCGTGGTGTTGTATATCGTGCCGCGTCGGCGGGATACCGAGGTAGACAGTCGGACCGCCAGCTTCTCGTCGGCGATGGACGCCGAGGCCGCCCCCTTCAACTGTACGAAATTGTAGTTGCCAAGCGTCGCTTCATAGCGAACCTCTGGCGTGAAACTCGGCGCCCGCGTGGTGATGTTAATCGCGCCAGCGGTGGTATTCTTACCGTACAGCGTACCTTGCGGACCGCGCAGCACCTCCACCCGCTGGACGTCGACGAAATCGAAGGTCGAGGCACCTACGCGACCGATATACACGCCGTCGACATAGAAGCCGACACCTTTCTCGATGCCATCGTTTGTCAGGCCAAACGGCGCGCCGAGACCACGGATATTGATGGCCGTGTTGCGAGGGTTGCTGGAATAAAATTGCAGGGCCGGCTGCGATTGCTGGATGCGGCTGACGTTGAAGGCGCTGCTTTCCGCCAGAGACTCCCCTGTGAGGACGGAAATGGCAAGCGGCACTTCTTGCACCCGCTCCTCGCGGCGGCGGGCCGTAACGACAATCTCCCCGCTCTGCGCCAACTCCTGCAAAGGATCAGCGGACACTGCCTCCGGCTCGGGAGAGCCATGCGGGCCGCCCTGCGCACCTCCAGCGGCAAGCAGCAGCGAAATCAGCGCCAAACTCATTATCGTCCCCTTGATTGCATCGCGGTCAAATCTCCACCGAACAACTATGATTTAGCGAACAAGGAGATGTTTAGCGGCCCGAAGCGTCGTTTGCTCCGCTCCCGAACGCCCTTGAAACTCCCAAACCCCGTGCCAAGATAAGGTTCAGCAGGATGCCGAGAGGGTTCTGCCTGGTGCCGCAAGTTGTTGAGCACCTCAAAATGCGACGTACCAATTGCTCATAGGAGGATATGAAGATGCGTCAGTTCGACTTTACACCATTTCGTCGGTCGGCGATCGGCTTCGATCGCCTCTTCGACTTGCTCGAGGCCAGCGCACGCCAGACCAGTTCTGAAAACTACCCGCCCTTCAACCTGGAGCGTATTGCGGAAGATCGCTACCGAATCACAATCGCGGTTGCCGGCTTTAAGGCAGACGAAATCGACATTACCGCGCAGCAGAACCTGCTGTTGGTGGCTGGCAAGAAGGCCGGGGAAAATGAGAACAACCAGGGCAATTATCTGCACCTGGGCATTGCCAACCGCAGCTTCGAGCGCCGTTTCGAGCTCGCCGATTTCGTGCGGGTGGAGAATGCGCACTTGGCCGACGGCCTGCTGACGATCGAGCTGCTGCGCGAAGTGCCCGAGGCGATGAAGCCCAAGAAGATCCAGGTGGGTACCAGCAGCGACGCGGCCGCAATCGATCATCGTACAGCCGACGCTGCCTGATCCTCACGCAAAAGCTCGCGGCGTCCCCCTCCCTTTGGCGTCGCGACGGGGCGTCCGGGCAATAGTCCGGGCGCCCTTTCTATGTGCCGCGTACGCCATCAGAACGATGCCCAGTCCGCGTTATCCGCCAGTGCCGGCTCGGCGAATAGCGGCATGACTGCCGAGGCGTAGCCGGCCCGCGCGGAAGAGGACGCAACCATGGTTGTCGAGCGCTGCCGCCAAACCGTGCCAACATCGAAGCGACGCGCCTGTTCGATCAGCGACTGCACTTCGCCGGAAAGGTTGCGTGCTGCCGCGGAGGTCTGCTCCACCATAGCTGCATTTTGCTCTGTAGACTGGTCCATCGTGCCTACCGCGGACGAGATCTCCGTGATGGCAGTCGACTGCGCCTGGTTGTCGGTCGCCAAGTTGGACAGAAGGGCGTGAACGCCGGCCACGTCCTCGGCTATCCCGGCAAGCGCGCCATCCACCTTCTGCACCATGTCCACGGCAGTGACGATTTCGGTCTGGGTGGCGGTAAGCTGGTCGCGGGCGCACCCCGCTTCCTCTTCCGCCCGCATCGCCAGTGCCGACACCAGATCCGCGACCACGGCAAAGCCCCGGCCTGCCTCGCCCGCACGGCCGGCTTCCACTGCGGCATTCATCGCCAGCACGCGAGTCTGGAACGCAATCTTGTCGAGCCCCTCAATCACGCTGTCGATGCCCTTGGCGCTTTCAGCGACGCGCGTCATCGACTGCACCGCCGCATCGGTGGTTTCGCGTCCGCTGCCCACCGTTGCGGTCGCTCCATCGGCGCGCGCGACGGTTTCCGAAGCTGCCCGGGCCGATACCTTCAGCCGCTGGTCTATCTGTGCAATCGCAGCAGCTGTCTGTTCCAGGCTCGCGGCATTCGCCTCGGTTCGCCGAGCGAGATCCTCCGAGGCTTGCGCGATCTGTCCGGAGCCGCTGTTGATCGCCGCCGCGCTTTCCAGCACCGATCCGATCAGACCGCGCAAGCTACTCAAGGCGGCGTTAAAATCTTGGCGGACCGCCTCATAGTCCCTTGGAAACGGATCGCGTATGTCGCGGGTGAGATCACCGGCCGAGATCGCCGAGATAGCGGCGCGCAACGCTCCGGTGATTTGTGCCTGGTCAGCGGCATTCTCCTCCTCAGCGCGCGCCTGGTCGACTGCGGCGCGACGGAACACCTCACAGGCCCGCGCCATGCGGCCGATCTCGTCCAGCTGAGTCGTGTAAGGGATGCTCGCGTCATGTGTAGCGGCCAGCGCTTCCATCGCGTCCGCCAGCGTACCGATCGGCTGGATGATGCTCTTGCGCGCAATCTGAAGCGCGAAAAACCACACGCCGGCCACAACGATACCAATCGCGATCGCGATCCAGGCCACCATGGCGGTTGAACGTACCGGCATCGCCCGTCACCTCGCCCGCGATCCGGATCTGCTCGCTCACCAGCGCGGACATCGCATCGGAAACAGGATCGATCGCTGCGTACAGCCGGCGGACCACGAACGCGTCCAGCGCAGCACGGTCCTTGCGGTTGAGGATTTGCTCCAGCGCATCGACCTCGGCTTCGGCCTTCCGAATCTGCGCTTCGGTCTGGTCGGCGAGTTCCGCTTCGTGGCCCTTGATCGACGTTGCGCGATAGGCCTTCCAGTTTTCGGCGGCGCGGGCGCGGCCTTCGTGGACCCGACGTTCGGCCTCAGCCATGGTGAAATTACCATTCCGCGCCTTATGCGACGCATCGACGATGCTCACCGCATAGGCATCGGCAACCACCTTCAATTGGCGGAGCGGCAGCACCCGATCAGCCAAAAGAGTCTCGAACTTGGCCGTGTTCGAGCGCACGCTGAGGTTCAGCGTCGCGATCGTGCAGAGAAAGGCCGCAGCGAACAACGCCAGACAGAACATGAGCTTCGCACGGATCGTGTACCTGGCCAACATTGCGTCTTTGTCTCCCCGCACGGAGCGCGGGCAGCATGATGCCGCCCGTCGCAACGATTGGAAACGTTATAGCAATAAATCGAGCGCCCCGGCGGTTGCGACCGGCTTTAACCTTCATTTTCAGTTAGATTGCGGGTGGAAGCTCTGCTTGCGCCCCTTTACCTCAGTTTGCTGGCTTCAGCCCCAGCAGCCACGGCTTCACTCGGCCGGTAGGTTTGGCAACGCCATCCAGTCGCTCGGCCCGCACGATCGTTACCGGTTTCAGGATCATCTGGCCCTTCATCACGTCGCGACCGCCACCGCTCGGCAGCGCGAGAATGCGCCGGACCACGTCCATGCCGCCTATGACACGCCCGAATGCCGCAAATCCCCGGTTGGCGCCGCGCGCGTCGAGGCCCGGATTATCGCCGACCATGATCGAGAAGTTGCCGTTCGCGGAGTCAGGATTGGGCCCGTGCGCCATCGAGATGCTCCCGCTCAGGTGGCGCAGCCCTGTCCGGCTGGTCGGCTCGAGCGGCAGCGGCTCCAGCATTCGGCGCGCATCGGTACCGATCCCACCCTGGATGAAGCCCTGCGTGGGATCGGCCTTGCGCCGAGCGGTGCGGTAAAAGGTCGTGCCCTCCAACCGCCCATCATCGACATAAGCGAGGAAATTGGCGACTGTCTTCGGCGCGTGCCGCGCATCCAGCGCGACGATGATGTTGCCAGCACTCGTCACCAGCCGCACCCGCACCTGACCAGGCGCTGCCTGCCGCTGGGACGCCGGCGCGGCTGCAATCGCCAACAGCGCCAACCCGGTAACCAATCCTCGCCGCAGCACGCCTCAGACGAGCCGCGAGTGTTTCACCGCCGCTTCGATGAAGCTGGCGAACAGCGGGTGCGGATCGAACGGCTTCGACTTGAGCTCCGGATGGAACTGCACCCCGACGAACCAAGGATGGTCCGGCCGCTCCACTATCTCCGGTAAGGTGCCGTCCGGCGACATGCCGGAGAAAACAAGGCCGCCCTGCTCCAGCACCGGCTTGTAGGCCGTGTTAACCTCATAACGATGGCGGTGACGTTCGCTGATCGCATCGGTGCCGTAGATCGATGCAACGACGCTGTTACCGCCCAACTTCGCCGGATAGGCTCCGAGCCGCATCGTCCCGCCCAGGTCGCCGCCCGCTTCGCGCTTCTGCAATCCGTCGGCGGTCATCCATTCGGTGATCATGCCAACCACCGGCTGCTCTGTCGGGCCAAATTCGGTGGTCGAGGCATTGGCGACCCCCTCGGCACGCACGCCTTCGATACAGGCCATCTGCATGCCCAGGCAAATTCCGAAGAACGGTACACCACGCTCACGCGCAAAGCGCACACCGGCGATCTTCCCTTCGCTGCCGCGCTCGCCGAAGCCGCCGGGCACGAGAATGCCGTGCATCGGCTCCAGCATCGCCGCGACCTCGGCCTGCTCCTGCTCGAACAGTTCGGCATCGAGCCAGCGGATGTTCACCTTCACTTGGTTGGCGATGCCGCCATGCACGAGAGCTTCGGTCAGCGACTTATAGGCATCCGGCACGCCCATATATTTGCCAACGACGCCGATCGTCACTTCGCCTTCTGGATTCTCCAGCCGCTCGACGATGCCGCTCCAGCGGGCAAGGTCCGGCGAGGGACCCGGCTCGATGCCGAACGCCTTGAGCACTTCGACGTCGAGACCTTCGCCATGATATTGCAGGGGCACGGCATAGATGCTCTTGGCGTCCAGCGCGGGAATGACGGCGGATGCCGGCACGTTGCAGAACTGCGCTATCTTCGCGCGCTCGCCGGCCGGCAGCGGCCGCTCGGCACGGCACACCAGCACGTCGGGCTGTACGCCCAGCGCCGCCAGTTCTCGCACGCTGTGCTGGGTCGGTTTGGTCTTCAGCTCGCCGGCGGCGGCAATGTACGGCACCAGCGTCACGTGGATGCTGACGGTCTGGCCGCGGCCGAGATCGTTGCGGAGCTGGCGAATCGCCTCGATGAACGGCAGCGATTCGATGTCGCCCACCGTGCCGCCGATCTCGCACAGCACGAAATCGAGATCCTCGGTCTCGGCCTGGGCGAACGCCTTGATCGCGTCGGTCACGTGCGGGACCACCTGCACGGTGGCGCCCAGATAGTCGCCGCGGCGCTCGCGCTCGATGATCGTCTTGTAGATCCGGCCCGAGGTGACGTTGTCCGCCTGGCGCGCGGTCACGCCGGTGAAGCGCTCGTAATGGCCGAGGTCGAGGTCGGTCTCCGCGCCGTCGTCGGTGACGTACACCTCACCATGCTGGTGCGGCGACATCGTGCCGGGATCGACATTGAGATAGGGATCGAACTTGCGGATGCGGACTCGATAGCCACGGGCCTGGAGCAGCGCCGCGAGGCTCGCTGCCATGAGACCCTTGCCGAGCGAGGAGACCACGCCGCCGGTGATGAAAATGTACCGCGCCATGGGAGAAAACGCCTAACGTCAAAGGGCGCAGACCGGCAAGCGTAAGAATCCGCCGGCTGCGCAAATTTTATGATGGATCTGCCACCGAAGCGGCAGAAAACGAAGTTTACTGGCTGAACGGAACCTGGCCGTTGCCGACGGGCTCTTGCGCCGGAACCGGGTCGGTTGCCGGTGCCACTGCTGCCGGGGCGGCTTGGCGCTGCAGCGTCGGATCGATCGTCGTCGAGTGCCGGGTCGCTGCCAGGAACGCGAGCAGGATGCTCATCGCGATGAACGCGGTGGCTAGAATAGCAGTGGATCGGGTAAGGAAATCGGCCGCACCACGCGCCGACATGAGCCCGGCAGGGCTACCGCCCGTGGTAAGGCCGCCCCCCTCGGACTTCTGCAGAAGGATCACCGTCACCAGCAGGGCGGCGATGATGAACTGAACGACGAGGAGGAAGGTGAACATGAATGTGTCGGAGCCCGTATTTTGAAGTCGGCGACATAGGCGAGCATGTCCACGCAATCAACTGCCTGTTCCCCCGCCCTCTCCGCTGTGGGCGCGCAACTCCATGCACTGCCTGCATTTTCGCCTACGTTTTCACGCAACATTTCGCACACGCACTGAAACCTAGTCGCAAAATGCGCGTTTGTTTGAACGGTTCGATGCCGTGCCGGGCCTGAAACGAACGAGTGATGCTGTGAACGCTATGTCCGAACAGACCCTGGGGTCATGGAAGAATACGCTGATTGACTATGTGCGTTCGGGAGAGCCCGACCTCACCAATCGACAAATGGCGTTACTGATGCTTGTGTATCTCGATCCCGGCCCCCATACGGTGCGCGGATTGGCGCGGGCGCTGAACGTGTCCAAGCCGGTCGTCACCCGCGCCTTGAATCGGCTGGGCACGCTCGGCTATCTGCGCCGCCAACGTGACGACACCGACAAGCGCAACATCTTCGTAGCGCGCACCGCGGAAGGGGCAGAGTTTCTTGCAGAGTTCGGGCATTTCCTCGCTGGCAACCACCTCAGCGAGCCAGTCCCACAGCGCGCCGACGCGTAAACGGGTAGCTCTCGACGGGCGGTCGGCAACGATGGACCCGCGCATCGACGCGGTTCGGCCCGACCTTGCCGACATCCGCCTCGCCGGACGGGTGTTCGCACCCCATTACGCAGCGCCGCTGCCGCGTGTCGTGCAGGGCGAAACGCCCCTGTACGACACGCCCAGCCGCACCGAACCGCCACTGCACCTGCTTCGGAAAGGCGATGTCTTCGAAGTGCTGGAGTTCGCCGGCGGCAAGGCGTGGGGCGTTGCGCCTGGGCCCGCGCTGGTCGGCTATATCGATGCTTCGGCGTTAGGGGAAACCGAATGATCGTGCAGGTTTTCATCGATGGGGCTGCTGGCACCACCGGGCTCGAGATCCGCGAACGGCTTGCCGGCAGGCCCGAAATCCAGGTGCTTCTGCTCGACGATCAGGAACGCAAGAACCCCGCGAAGCGTGAAGAGGCGCTGAATGCCGCGGACTTCGTGATCCTATGCTTACCCGACGATGCCGCACGCGAAGCAGTAGCGATGATTCGCAACGATCGCACGCGGGTCATCGACGCCTCTACCGCATTTCGCACGGCGCCCGAGTGGGTTTACGGCTTCGCCGAGCTGGAACCGGGTCAGGCGGCCGCGATCGCCGAAGCGCCGCGGGTAAGCAATCCCGGCTGCTACCCTACCGGTTTTCTGGCGCTTGTCCGCCCGTTGATACGCGCTGGGTTGATCCCACACGATTTCCCGCTGAGCGTGAACGCGGTCTCCGGCTATTCGGGCGGCGGCCGCTCGATGATATCGGAGTTCGAAGAAACCGGCCCGGGTCACACCGGCACAGCGTTCCGTCCCTACGGTCTGGCACTCGCGCATAAGCACGTTCCGGAAATGCAGAAGCACGCCCGGATCGTGCACCCGCCGATATTCATGCCGTCGGTTGCACGCACTTATCGCGGCATGGTCGTGGAAGTGCCGCTCCCTCTGTTCGCATTCACGCGCAAGCCCTCCGTCGAAGCGCTCGAGAACGTGCTGCGCGATTCCTATCGCGATTCGCCGGTCGTGCAGGTGCTCGCGACCGATGTGCCAACGATCGCGATCGAGGAAAATGCCGGCACCGATCGGCTCTCGATTCGCGTGTTCGGCAATGACGAGACCCGCCAAGCGCGGCTGATCGCGACGCTCGACAATCTCGGCAAGGGGGCGGCCGGCGCCGCGGTGCAGAACCTGAACATCATGGCTGGCCTCGAATCTACTGCCGGCCTAGTCCTTTAGCGAGACGGTCCTACCGGATCGAGGAGGATTTCGCCTCCGCCGGCTTGCTATTCACCCCTTCGACTTGATCTTTCGGCCGCATTGGTGTCTCGCGGGGCGAACCAATCATGAGGGAAATGATGCAGCAGCCCGTAGGCAAATTGCTTCTGTTCGGCGCCACCGGCGATCTCGCCCAGCGGATGCTGCTCCCCTCGCTTTACGCGCTGCACGCCGACGGGCTGCTGCCCCCCGATCTTACCATCACCGGCACCGCGCGCTCCGATCACGACGACGAGGGCTATCGCGCCTTTGCTGCCAAGGCGTTGGATCAATTCCTTCCGGCGGACCGGAAAGACGACAGCGCTGTCCAGGGCTTCCTTCAGCGACTGTTCTACCAGACGCTCGATGCCTCGACCATCGAAGGCTATGCCGCACTCAAGGAGAAGATCGGCGACATCTCCGGCGGCCTCGCGATCTTCCTGTCGACCGCGCCTTGGCTATTTGGCCCCACTATCAAGGGACTCGAATCGGCAGGGCTTGCGGGCGAGAACGTCCGCATCAGCCTCGAAAAGCCGCTGGGTCGCGACCTCGCCTCCAGCCGCGAGATAAACGACATCGTCGCGGAAGCCTTCCCGGAGGAGCGCACCTTCCGCATTGACCATTATCTGGGCAAGGAAACCGTCCAGAACATCCTCGCGCTGCGCTTCGGCAATTCGCTGTTCGAGCCGGTGTGGAACGCCCGCGGCATCGACAGCGTGCAGATTACCGTATCGGAGACGGTCGGTCTCGAAGGGCGTGCTGGCTTCTATGACGATACCGGCGCGCTGCGCGACATGGTACAGAATCATATCCTCCAGCTAGTCGCCCTAATCGCGATGGAACCCCCTGCCCGCTTCGACGGCACTTCGATTCGCGACGAGAAGGTCAAGGTCCTGCGTTCGCTCCGCAAGATCGCGGCGGCAGATGCACCCAACCTTACCGTGGTCGGCCAGTATGGCGGAGGCGCTGTAAAGGGGCAGATCGTCCGCGACTATGCCACCGATCTCGGTAAGGAGTCGCGCACCGAGACCTTCGTCGCGATCAAGGCGCATGTCGACAACTGGCGCTGGCAGGGCGTGCCCTTCTATCTTCGCACCGGCAAGCGGCTGGCCGAGCGCCGCTCCGAAATCGTCATCCAATTCAAGCCGGTGCCGCACTCGATTTTCGCCGAGCGCGGCGGCATGCTCCAGCCAAACGCACTGGTGATTCGCCTCCAGCCAGAGGAATATGTCCAACTGCTGGTGATGGCCAAGCAGCCCGGCCTTGATCGCGAAGGCTATCGCCTGCGCGAAGTGCCGCTGAACCTCAGCCTCGACGCCGAGTTCGCCGGAACCCGCCGCCGCATCGCCTATGAACGCCTGCTGCTCGATCTGATCGAAGGCGATCCCACGCTGTTCGTCCGCCGCGACGAAGTGGAAGCGCAGTGGGAGTGGGTGGACGCGATCCGCGCCGGCTGGGATGCGAACGATCTGAAACCGAAGCCCTATGCCTCCGGCAGCTGGGGTCCGTCTCTTTCGATCGCGCTCACCGAGCGCGATGGGGTACACTGGCACGAATGAGCAGGGCGAGCGTCTTTTCCACCTTCGCGCCCCTCCCGCTCTTGGGAGGGCTCGGTCGAGGGATCGACATGGAGAAGGCATCTTCGACGGTTCGGCATGCGAACCGTCGATTTCCGCCCCAAGCCTCTCCCGCGAGCGGGAGGGAGCAATGGCGGAACATCCATCTTACATCGGACCCGCGCGGCAACCGAGCCGTTGACGCGGTCCCACCAAAAATCAAGGAGCTGACATGACGACCGAAATCGAATGGT
This sequence comes from Sphingomonas sp. HT-1, assembly GCF_048568905.1. Lineage (GTDB taxonomy): Bacteria > Pseudomonadota > Alphaproteobacteria > Sphingomonadales > Sphingomonadaceae > Sphingomonas. The sequence continues at coordinate 1,133,497 of NZ_CP183770.1, forward strand.
GGGACTATGACGACTCCGCCGAGATGGGCGAAGCCCTTGCCGGCGACATTCAGTTCATCATCGAAAGCGCGATTGACGCGCGCGGCGCGGCAGTCATCGCGCTCGCCGGTGGCCGCACTCCCGCCCCCATCTACGCCAAGCTGAGTAAGGCCAAGCTCGACTGGAAGCGTGTGACAATCATCCCCACCGACGATCGCATCGTGCCGATGGGCGATCCGATGTCGAACGTCACTGGTCTCGCCAAGGTGTTCCTGCCACTCGGCGCTCGGGTGATCCCGGTGGTGAGCGAAAAGGCCGACGACTACAAGGCTGCCGGCCGGGCGGCGGACGCGCGCCTGCAGGACTTCCACTGGCCGCTAGACCTGTGCTTGCTCGGCATGGGCGCCGATGGCCACACCGCCTCGATCTTCCCCGGCCCGGATCTCACGGAAGCGCTCACCGGCCCCAAGGAACGCCGCGCGTTGGGCGTGATGCCCGATCCGCTGCCGCCCGAAGCACCCGTCGCCCGCGTATCGCTGTCGCTCGCCGCGATCGTCTCTGCACGTGCGTTGATGATCGCGATCACCGGCCAGGAAAAGCGCGACGTGCTGGAGCGAGCGATTTCTGAAGGTGCGGGCTCGACGTTGCCGATCGGACGCGTGCTCGCCGAAACCGAACTGCCCGTCGACATCCACTGGAGCGTCTAAATGACCACCCTCCATGCTGAAATTGCCGCCGTCACCGAGCGCGTGATCGAAAGGTCCAAGACTGGCCGCGCAGCCTATCTCGCGCTGATCCAGCGCGAGCGCGAATCGGGCAATGACCGGCCCAAGCTGGGCTGCGCCAACCTCGCCCATGCCTATGCCGGCACGGAAGAACAACGCGAGGAGCTGAAGACCGGCGCTCGGATGAACATCGGCATCGTCACCGCCTATAATGACATGCTTTCGGCCCATGCGCCCTATTATCGCTACCCCGAACAGATGAAGATCTGGGCGCTGGAAGCCGGTGCCACCGCGCAGGTCGCAGGGGGCGTGCCTGCGATGTGCGACGGCGTCACCCAGGGCTATCAGGGCATGGAACTGTCCCTGTTCAGCCGCGACACCATCGCGATGGCGACGGCAGTATCGCTCAGCCACCGCGTCTTTGAAGGCGCTGCGCTGCTCGGCATTTGCGACAAGATCGTGCCGGGCCTGCTGATGGGCGCGCTGCGCTTCGGTCATCTGCCGATGGTGCTGATCCCCGGCGGCCCGATGCGCTCGGGCCTGCCGAACAAAGAGAAGGCCGCCGTCCGCGAGCGCTTCGCCGAGGGTAAGGCAACCCGCGAGGAGTTGCTGGAAGCCGAAATTGCCGCCTATCACGGCAAGGGTACCTGCACCTTCTACGGCACCGCGAACTCGAACCAGATGATGATGGAAGCGATGGGCCTCCACGTCCCTGGCGCCGCCTTCGCTAACCCCCAGACTAAGCTGCGCCAGGAACTGACCCGCGCTGCCGTCCACCGCCTCGCTGAAATCGGCTGGAACGGCAACGACTATCGCCCGATCGGCCATGTCGTTGATGAAAAGGCAATCGTGAACGCCGCGATCGTCCTGCTCGCGACGGGCGGCTCTACCAATCACCTTATCCACGTCCCTGCCTTCGCACGCGCCGCCGGCATCGTGATCGACTGGGACGATTTCGATCGTTTGTCGCGAGTCGTGCCGCTGATGACCCGTGTTTATCCGAACGGATCGGCCGACGTGAACCAGTTCGAGGATGCCGGCGGCCCCTCCTTCGTCATCAAGGAACTGCTCCGCGCCGGGTTGATGCACGGCGACGCGCTGACCATCGCCAAGGAGGGCATGGCCGCCTATGGCCGCAAGCCCGATATCGAGGGCGACGCGCTGGTCTGGACCGAGCATGGCGAGAAGAGCAACGACGAAAATATCGTCCGCACGGTAGAGACGGCCTTCTCCCCCGAAGGCGGCTTCCGCATCCTCAAGGGCAATATCGGCCGCGCCTGCATCAAGGTCTCGGCGGTCGAGCGCGAGCGCTGGATCATCGAGGCGCCGGCCCGTGTCTTCTCGGACCAGTCCGAAGTGCTTGCCGCCTTCAAGGCGGGCGAGCTGGAGCGCGACGTGGTCGTTGTGGTCCGCTTCCAGGGCCCGCGCGCCAACGGCATGCCGGAACTGCACAAGCTCACCCCCCAATTGGGCGTGCTGCAGAACCGCGGCTTCAAGGTCGCGCTGGTCACCGATGGCCGCATGTCGGGAGCCAGCGGCAAGGTGCCAGCGGCGATTCATCTGTCGCCTGAGGCGCTGGGCGGCGGCCCGATCGGCAAGGTGCGCGATGGCGACATCATCCGCCTCGACGCCGAGGCAGGGACGCTCGAAGCGCTGGTGCCGGCCAACGAGTGGGACGCGCGCGAACACGCAGTCGCCCCGCCGCCGGCCATCGGCACCGGGCGCGAGCTTTTCGCCATGCTCCGCCACCATTGCGACGAGGCCGAAAAGGGCGCGTCGGCGATGCTGCACGAAGCCGGTCTGTAAGTTTGTAACGGATGTAAATCGCGCCTGATGCGGCCCTCGGACTTTACATCCGCGCGGCAGACGGGAAGAAGGGCCGCGCCTACTGGCAACGTTGACAGGGGTAGCAGAGAGAGGATCGAAATCGGATGGAAGTCGTCGCGGTCGACATTGGGGGCACGCACGCGCGCTTTGCGGTAGCAGAGGTCGCGGAAGGCCGCGTCGTTTCGATGAGCGAGCCGATCACACAAAAAGTGGCCGAGCACCCCAGCCTGCAGCTCGCCTGGCGCGCGTTCGGCGAGCGACTGGGTCGGCCGGTGCCCAAGGCGGCGGCGATCGCGGTTGCCTCGCCTATCAACAACGATCTGATCAAGCTCACCAACAATCCCTGGATCATCCGCCCGCCGCTGATCCCGGATCGCCTTGGTGCTGACGTCTGGACGATCGTCAACGATTTCGCCGCGATCGGCCATGCCGTCGCGCAACTTGAAGATGAAGCGTTCCTGCATCTCTGCGGCCCGGAGACGCCACTGCCGGAGAAGGGCTCAATCACCGTATGCGGTCCAGGCACCGGGCTGGGCGTCGCGCAGGTCTTCCGCCATCGCGGCGGCTACGACATCATCGCCACCGAAGGCGGCCATAGCGACTTCGCCCCGCTCGATGCGATCGAGGACGCTTTCGTAAAGCGCCTGCGCCGCACCTATCAGCGGGTCTCCAAGGAGCGGATCGTCGCCGGCCCGGCGATCGTCTCGATCTACGAGACGCTGGCCGATCTGGAGGGCGTGCCTGTTCCCCGTCTCGACGACAAAGCGATCTGGACGCTGGCACTAGAGGGCAAGGACAGCCTGGCGGTCGCCGCGCTCGATCGCTTCTGCCTCAGCCTGGGCGCGGTGGCGGGCGACCTCGCGCTTGCGCACGGCCCCACCGCCGTGGTGATCGCCGGCGGTCTGGGCTTGCGCCTGAAGGATCATCTGCTGCAATCGGGCTTCGGCGAGCGATTCGTCGCCAAGGGGCGCTTCCGCTCCCTGATGGCGACGATCCCTGTCAAACTGATCACCCATCCCCAGCCGGGCCTGTACGGCGCAGCCGCCGCCTTCGCCCAGGAGCATGCACAGTGAGCGACACCCGTCCTTCGATCGAAGCCATCATGCGCACCGCACCCGTCATCCCGGTGCTGGTGATCGACGACGCCGCTAAGGCGCGTCCGCTTGCCGAGGCGCTGGTGAAGGGCGGCCTGCGCGTGCTCGAAGTGACCATGCGCACCCCCGCCGCGCTGGACGCGATCCGCGAGATGAAGCAGGTCCCCGGCGCGATCGTAGGCGCGGGCACGGTGGTGAACATTGCCCAGTTCGAGCAGGTGATGAAGGAGGATGCCGAGTTCATCGTCTCCCCCGGACTCACCGACCGCCTTGGCGACGCGATCGTGAAGAGCGGCGTGCCGTATCTGCCGGGCATCGCCAATGCCGGGGACATCATGCGCGGGCTCGATCTGGGCCTGAGCCACTTCAAGTTCTTCCCGGCCGAGACCTCGGGCGGTCTCAAGGCGCTCAAGGCCCTGGCGGCGCCCTTCTACCAGGCGAAGTTCTGCCCCACCGGCGGCATCAGCCCGGCCAGCGCGCCCGAGTGGCTGGCCTTCGATCCGGTGCTCTGCGTTGGCGGCAGTTGGATCGCCAGCGGCTCGCTGGAAGAAGTGGAAGCTAAGGCGCGCGAAGCAGCGGCGCTGACGCGCTGATTCTCACTTCTTAAGCCCCTCCTCCTTGGAGGAGGGGCTTGGGGGTGGAGGGATTCCAGAACATTGGTTGGTCTCTGCGGGACATAGCCCCACCCCAACCCCTCCCCTGAAGGGGAGGGGCTTAGAGGCGCACGCCCCTTGCCCTTCCTCAATATACGAACCATATACGCTCCGTAATCCCACGCAGACCGGAGCACCCATGGGCATTGTAAAAATTGCTGACGAACTGCACGAGGAGGCCCGCCGCGCCAGCGCGGTGATGTGCCGCTCGATCAACGCCCAGGCCGAATACTGGATGAAGATCGGCATGCTCGCCGAGGCGAATCCCACCCTGCCCTTCAACGAGATCGTCCGCCGCCAGCTGGCCGAGGCGCAGGTCGGCGCCGCCGCGCTCGAGGCCGCCTGAGATGGTCAAGACCCCGCAGGAACTCGAGCTGATGCGCGAGGCCGGCCGGCTGCTCGCCCAGGTCTTCGAGATGCTCGACCGCACCCCGCTCGCCGGCATGTCGACGCTGGAGATCGACACGCTGGTCGAGCGCTACATTACCGACGAGCTTCACGCACGCCCCGCTAGCAAGGGACAATATGGCTATGGCTTCGTACTCAACTGTTCGATGAACCATGTTGTCTGCCACGGCGTGCCCGATGCCCGGACGATCGTACAGGACGGCGACATCATCAACCTCGACATCACGTTGGAAAAGAACGGCTTCATCGCCGATTCAAGTAAGACCTATATGGTTGGCACCGTGTCGCCCCAAGCCCGGCGGCTGGTGAAGGTGACGCAGGAAGCGATGTGGAAGGGCATCGCCCAAGTCCGCCCCGGCGCGACGCTGGGCGACATAGGTTTCGCCATCGAACGCCATGCCAAGCAGCACGGCTATTCGGTGGTGCGCGACTATTGCGGCCACGGCATTGGCCGCGAGATGCACGAGGAGCCCTCGGTGCTGCATTTCGGCCGCCCCGGCACCGGCATGAAATTGCGTGAAGGCATGACGTTCACGATCGAACCGATGCTCAACCAGGGCACCCGCAAGGTGACAACGCTCGCGGATGGCTGGACGGTGGTGACCAACGACCGCAAGCTCTCCGCCCAATTCGAACACACCGTGGCTGTAACGAGTGATGGCGTGGAAGTGCTCACGCTGCGCAGCGACGAGCAGGCAGAGGCCCGGCCGCACTGATTGCCGCCAGCCGCGGTCAACGCAGCTTCAGCGCAGCCCGGATGATATAGTGGAGATCGGTTTGGTCGAGCAACCCGCTGACGTTCACCGCGCCGGGGCCATAGGCGGCAATACGCAGCTGCGTGCCGGTATGCCCCTGCGAGCCTTCCTCGGCAGTGCCGTAGTTCACCGTCATTACCCCGCCCTCGCGCGTGTTGAGAGCGGCGGTAAGGCCTGGCGCACGCGTGCCGTTGCCGACGATCTGGCTGGTATGGGCATGATCGGCGGTGACGATCACCAGCGTGTGCCCATCCGCCTTGGCGAAGGCCAGCGCGACCTGCACCGCCTCGTCTAGGTCGACAGTCTCGCCAATTTGCCCGCACGGATTGGCGCCGTGATCTTCCTTGTCGATCGATGCGCCTTCCACCTGCAGGAAGAATCCCTTGCGGCGCGTCTTCAGAAGATCGATCGCCTTCCGGGTCATCGCCGCCAGCGTGGGAATGGCTGCCGTGCGTGCCGGATTAGGCTGGCAGGTGACGGCAGGTTTGTCGATATTGCCGTGATGGCTGGCGCGCGGTCCGGTCCAGCGTACCGGCATATTCCCTTCGGAGAAGATGCCGATCAACGGGCGTCGGTCATCGGCGCGAGCCACAGCCTCCAGGCTTGCCGCATCGCGAACCACGTGAAAGCCCCGCGCCTGCGCCTGATCGAGCAGCGTTCGGCCCTTCCATTTGCCGGCACGCGCCGTTTCGGCGAAGCTCGCCGCTCCGCCACCTAGCACCACATCGGCACGCGTCTCGAGCAACTGCTCGGTGATTGATCCAGCGCCGCCATTTTCGAGGGCATCTTGCGGGCACGTTGCGCTGGTCTCGGCAGGGCCGAAGCATTTGCGCTGGACGACATGGGCAAGCTGCGCACCCGGCGTCGCGTCCTGAATATCGGCGGTGGAAACATCACCGGTGGCGAGCCCTGCGGCCTTGGCGCGCTCGATCAGCGTCGGCTGCGGCCGCCCGCGCACATCAACGCCGATCGCGCCGTTATAGCTTTTCACGCCGGACGCCCAGGCGGTCGCAGATGCCGCCGAATCCGTGACATAGTTCGGCTTCCCGGTTTCGCGATCAAGTGAGTAATGCGTGTACTGTCCGGTGAACGGTAGCGCGTCGATCCCTTTGAAATAGCCGCCCGCACCTTCGGCATAGTTCCGAGCGATGGTGATCTCGGAATCCCCCATGCCGTCGCCGATCAACAGGATCACTTTGCGAACCTCCGCGTCCGTGCTCAGCTCGCGATAGGTCTGTCGCATGTCGCCGGGCAGCCGCCGGGCACCGCCGGGTTCGTGCAGCGACCCCCGTGACCCCCGCGCGAGATCGGGCGTAGCTTCCTGGGCGCGCACGGGCTGAGCGCAGAACACGAGACAAACGGCAAGGGCAACACGCGAGATCATTGGAAACTCCATAAAGGGCGCGCCCCGCGCGCGGGCAGCTGCCGGGCGGGCATTTAGAAAAGCGTGACAAGCCGGCCCCGCCGCGCGGACAGCAGGGCCGGCCGAACTCAGAACTGAACGCGCGCGCCCAGGCTGATCCGGCTACCGGACAGCTCATAGGTGGCGGGGAAAGACGGATCGATCGTATAGCCCTGCGTCTTCGCATTGCCCACGTTGATGCCCTGCAGTTCGACGCGAAGGTTGTCCGTCACCTGGTAGCTGGCGGCGACGTCGAACTGACCATACGCCGAGCGATACACTGGATACATGTTTCGCTCGATCCGCTCCACATATGCGCCCTTGCGATTGTACGAGACGCGTACCGACAGCGGCCCATGATCGTAGAACAGCGTAGCGTTGTACGTGTTATCCGCCAGCCCGATTGGCGCCGTCGGAATCTTCAGGTCCGACTGGCCGGTCAGCGAGCTGTCCAGGATGGTATAGTTGGCGTTGACGCCAAAGCCATTCAACCATCGCGTGAACATGCCGAACGGCACGACGGCGTTGAGCTCGATGCCGCTGACGTCGTAGGATCCATTCATATTTACCGGCTGATACACGTCAAAGTCATAGACGCCGTCGATGGTGCCGTTCGCGTTGTATTTGGTTACGTTCGGCACCACGCCAGTCAACTGGTTCTGCACCACGCCCTTGATCTTCTTCCAGAAGTACGACGCGGCCAGGACGCCGCCCTCGCCCAAATACTTCTCCACGCCAACTTCCCACTGGTCGGCGAACGTCGGTCTCAGGCCGGGATTGCCATCAGAAAAGCGGAAGCTGTTGAAGCTGGCGGTGCGCTTATAGGCAAGATCGGTAAGCGCGGGACGGATCAACGTCTGCGATGCCGCCGCGCGCAGATAGAGGCTCTTGGTCAGTTCGGCGCGGCCGTTGAACGACGGCAGGAGCTTGCTGTAACGGCCCTCGCTGGAAATCGGCGCATTGGTGTAGCCCGTCGTACCGTCAGGACGCTGCACCTGGTGAAAGCCTTCTGAATGCACCGTGGTGCGGATATAGCGCGCGCCCAGGTTAATGAACACCGGCGCCGCGATGTCGAACTCGAAATCGACCATGCCATAGCCTGCCCAAGTCTCTTCCCGAACTTTGTAGTATTGGCCATTGTCGAACGGCGTCACAAAACGGGCGGGACGAAAGAAGCTGCGCGCATAGTCGTTCGAAACCTGCGCCCAGCTTAGGTTGCGCGCCTGATAAGGTTTTCCGCCCGCGATAGCGATGACGTTTTCCAACGGACTATCCGCCAGCGTGCGCTTGTTGACGTAGGCAGTGCTGCCGCGCGTCGGCCCCTGGATCTTCTCCTCGCCATATTGGCGTTCGTTGGTCTTGTTTGTGTAACGTCCACCGAAGTTGAATGATTTCAGCGCCTGGAAGCCGGTGAGATCGAATAGATGGGTGATATCTGCCTGGGCGGCATATTTGTCGTCCTTGATCTCCTCCAGAGTCGTCTCGTACGCTTCGAAGAGATAGGAAGCGGGCGCGTTGTACATGTCGATCGAGCGCGGATTGTCGCTCTTGATCGTCTCGCCGCCATTGCTGGTGTATCGCGTGCGCGAAGGTGCATAGGCGACGTGTTTCAGGTTGGCATAATCGCGGGTCTTCTTCGCCCCCGAGTAGCCGCCCAGCACATTGATGCGCCATTGGCCGGTTTCCCAATTCAGCTCGCCGCCGAACTGGCGATAATCGGTGTTGTTGCGGTATTCCTTGCTCAGGAATTCATGCTGCGTGTTGGTATAAGAGACGTCGCGGAGCACAATGATGCCCGATTCCGAAAGCGTCGTCTTGTCGGCTTCGTGGATTCTCTCCAAAGTCGAATTGCTCGATGCCGAATAGCCGGCAGCGTCATATTCGTCCTCGACCGTGTCGTACGATCCGACAAACGCATCGAAACTGATGCTCAGGCGACCGCTCGGCTTGTACTGCACCGCACCGGCCAACCCTAGCCGATCTTGATCGTTGAAGTACACGCGGTCGCCTACCTTATCCAGGAAGACGATCTTGTTCTTGTCGGCCTCTGTGAAGGACACGCCCGCATCGCGCGCCAGCACGGCGGTCGCTTGGTTGCGATTGGTACCCGCACGATCGGTCCAGCGCGAAATCGGGCGAAAATTGATGCCGGAGTTGGAATCGGTGCGGTTGCTGCGCTTCTGCCGAGCAACCGACAGCAGGACGCCGAAATCGCCGAACGTGTTGCTCGCAAGCACTGAAAAGTTTGGATCGACCTTTTCGGAAATCGAGTTGTACGCCCCCTCCGCGCTGCCCACCAGGCGGAAGCCGGGCGTGTCGAAGGGCCGCGCGGTGCGGATCGCGACCGAGCCGGCGATGCCGCCTTCTTCGTCCGCCGCGCGGGGTGATTTCTGCACGGTAACCGATTGGATCAGTTCCGAGGCGAAGGTATCGAATTCCACGTCGCGCCCGCCTGAGCCTGATGCGGTCGCCAACTTGTTGATCGACACGAAGGTGAAGTCGCTCGGCAGTCCGCGCACGTTCACGCGCGTGCCCAGGCCTTTGTTGCGCTCGATCGTCACGCCCGGCACACGTTGCAGCGCTTCGGACAGGTTCTGTTCTGGAAAATCAGCAATGTCGGTCGCGATGATCGAGTCGGAAAAGCCGATATTCTCCCGCTTCAACTCGATCGCTTCCTGCAGGCTCCGACGATAGCCCGAGACGACGATTTCCTCCCCCTGCTCCGCCGTGCCAGCGTCGGCGGACGGATCTGTCTGCGCCGATGCCGGCACTGCCCCCAGCGCAATTGCGGCCGCACCGGCAAGAAGATGCGAGCTTCGAATGACCCGGTTGACGTTAGGCTTCATGTTCTTCCCCCACTTGTGAATTAGGCGCAGGACCTCGCCGCCGTACAGGCGTGCACGGCGCCGGAAATCTGCTGATACTTGCGGTCGCGCGAGCGTCGCGCGGCGCTGTCACACGGCGATCACCCGCGTGCGTTCCGGGCCGCGGTGCGGCGGGTGGAAGAAGTCACGCGGACCGGCGGTACGACGCTGAGCACCATTACCCCATGTTCGCGTTGGCCAAATTTCCATCCCCAGCTGCCCCGTTGAACCGTAGAGCATCGCGGGTGGGGAAAGATTGTTACGCCGACATGACCGGACGTTATCAAAAGAACGTAAGGATAAGCTCTAAAAGCGCGCGCACGCCCTGAAATCGGCTCGGCAGCGACGGCACGAAGCGTTGCTTCACCTGCAGCTTACAGCGCAGCACATGCTTCCGCAGAGATTGGCGGCAGCACGCCGATCGCCGGCCGTGCATACCAATAGCCCTGGTGATAGCGCACGCCGAGCCGACGCAGCATGGCTGCCTCACCGGCGGTCTCGATACCTTCCGCGATCAGCAGCGTACCCAATTCCGCGCAGAGCCCAACGATCGCCCGAACAATGGCTTGCCTGCGACCGTCGCTATCGATGGTGCGCACCAGTTCCATGTCGAGCTTCACCTCGTCCGGCGCGAACCGTGCGAACATGCCGAGCCCCGCATGCCCCGCCCCGAAATCGTCGATCGCCACCTTGAAGCCGATCTGCTTGTAGGATTCGATGATGTTCGAAACGTGATCCGGGGAAGCAATGACTTCGTTTTCGGTGAATTCAAAGATCAGCCGGTCGAGTGGCATGGCGACCTTGCGCGCCGTTTGCAGGGTAAGCTGGATGCAGGCTACCGGAGAGTAGACAGCGTTGGGGAGGAAGTTGATCGAGAGACAGGCCGGCGTCTCCATCAGCCCGGCGGCCATCACCGTTTCAATTGCCTTGACGCGGCAGGCCTGGTCAAAAGCATAGCGATTTGCATCGGTCACTTGCCCCAACACTGCCGCCGCACTCGACCCGTCGATGCCGCGCACTAGCGCTTCATAGGCAAAGGGCACACCCGTCATCGCATCGACGATCGGTTGGAACGCCATCGTGAACGGGATGTCGAAATCGACGCCGTCACGGCAACCCGTGCAAATTTTCCGCATTTCCATGCTCAGTATATAGGATGCCCGAAGCTTTCTTAGCGTATTAAAGTCTGGGGCGGCAGCGGCTTGGCACTGAGCCGGGCCAAACCTCGATCAAACCGGCAACTCTAGCGGCGCCCGCGCCCTCGAGATGCAATCGGCGCGAACCGATTGGTAGGTATTTGGAGGCCTTGAATTGCCCCGATAAGCTGAATGGCGATAGACCATTGCCAGCGGCACCTCCCCCGGCTATCTCGCCGGCATCAGCCGCCGGTGGCAAAGCACTTCGCTAGGCACAACCCAGCGGATTGCGGGTGTAGCTCAATGGTAGAGCAGAAGCTTCCCAAGCTTACGACGAGGGTTCGATTCCCTTCACCCGCTCCATTTTTCGATCTCACGACATCCCACAGAGCTTTGTAAACCGCGGAAATCTGCGGTATTTTTGGCGTTATCCGGCTCACTGGATCGCGCAAGATTTCAGGAAAGCTCCCGAAGGTGGGGGCCACTTTGCGAGAAAAGCGGGCCGAAAAACGCCCGTGGCCCCCAAGGTGGGGGCCACGCCTCGGAAAGGGCTCCACGGGGCCACGCCTCGGAAAGGGCTCCACTATGCCTTTGACAGATATAGCTATTCGTAAGGCCAAGCCGCGCGAGAAGGCCTATAAGCTTTGCGATATGCAGGGCCTGTTTGTCCTGGTCCAACCCTCGGGCGGCAAGCTCTGGCGGATGAAGTACCGCGTGGGCGGTGTTGAGAAGAAGCTGGGCCTGGGCACCTATCCCCAGGTCAGCCTGCGCGACGCCCGGAAGAAGCGGGATGAAGCCCGTGATCTCTTGGTCGAAGGCAAGGACCCAGGCCTGGAGAAGCAGCGCGAGAAGCTCCGCGCTGGAGCGCTGGCGGAAAACACTTTCACCAGCATCGCGAACGAATATTGTCGGAAACGACGGCGCGATGGCGACCGTGCCTGGGCACCCTCCACCGCCGCGCGCTGCGAGCACCTTCTCAGCCTGCTCGACAACTCGATCGGCAAAATGCCGATCCACGAGATCGAGCCGATCGACGCTCTTGCCGCCATTCGGAAGATCGAGAAGCGCGGCAAGCTGGAAAGTGCGCGGCGCGCCTTGCAACTGGCCGGCGCTGTGTTCCGCTATGCAGTTGCCACCGCTCGGCTGAAATCCGACCCGACGAGGGATTTACGCGGCGCCCTGATGACCCCGACGGTCACGCACTATGGCGCCGTCACTGAGGCCGAGGAAGTCGGTAAGCTGCTCAGGGCCATCGACAACTATGAAGGCCAGGGCATGACCAAATGGGTGCTGCAACTGGCACCGCATGTGTTCGTGCGCCCTGGAGAACTGCGCCATGCGCGATGGGACGAGATCGACTTCGACGCCGCTGTCTGGACCATCCCGGCTGAGAAGATGAAGATGCGCAAACCGCACCACGTTCCGCTCTCGACCCAGTCGATCGACATTCTGCTGGAGATCCGGTCGATCACCGGATCCAACGGCTATGTCTTCCCGTCGATGCGCTCGCGCTCGCGGCCGATGTCGGACAATACCCTCAACGCCGCACTCCGCCGCTTGGGCTATGCCAGCAATGAAATGACCGCGCATGGCTTCCGGGCCATGGCGAGCACCCTGCTCAACGAGTCGGGCAAATGGTCCTACGACGCAATCGAACGCGCGTTGGCGCATGGCGATACCGACAAGGTTCGTGCGGCCTATCATCGCGGTACCCATTGGAAAGAGCGGGTAGCGATGGCGCAGTGGTGGTCGAACCTGCTCGACAGCCTGCGCAGCGGCGCCACGATCTTGCCCTTCCCGGGAGTGCGGGTCGGCTGAACGCCTTCGGTCACGCCGCGCCCGATCGCGCGCCGGTAGGTGTCGGCACACGACACCACACGCTTATTGGGCGGGGTCTTCCCAGGGATTGAGCAGCGGGACGCCGGTTTCAATGAAGTCGGCGGTGTTGCGGGTGACGACGGTGAGGCCGTGAACAAGGGCGGTGGCGGCGATCATCGCGTCACGTTCCGAGCGGGGATCAGGAACGTGGAGCGCTGCGCAGCGACGGGCCACCGCCGCGTCGAAATCTAGAATCTGATCTGCAAATCCAGGCATCACGGTCTTGTCCATCCAGCGACGGAGCGACTCTGCCTGTGTTCCATCCCGACGTTGCACCCGAAGGATGCCGATCTCAATTTCCATGATCGTCACGGCTGACAAGAACGGGCGAGCACCGACGGCCATCTTTGTCCAAGCCTCGAACGCAGGGCCTGCCCGTTCCGGCTTTCGGAGTGCCGATACGACGTTGGTGTCGAACAGGAACATCAATCCTCGCCGAACTCGGCCGGGCGGAAGCCGATGTTCAGCTTGGGCGGGTCGAAATCGAAGTCGCCGCCATCATCCTTGTCCGCGAAGATATCCCACAAGGTCTGGCCCTTGCCGATTAGCCGTTGATATTCTTCGATCGAGAGCAGGACATGCGCGGGGCGCCCGCGATCGGTGATGAAGACGGGGCCATGCAGCGCCGCCTTCTTGGCGCGCGCGGCGTCCTGATTGAACTCTCGGCTGGTAAGGCTGGTGATACCCATGACGCCCTCCTGGCGCTTGACGATATGTTGCTACATTGTCAGCGGGCCAGCGAAAGTCAAGACGCGTGGCACTGTAATGCGCTATAGCCGGGCCCCGGTTGGCCCCTTTGCCCGCGCGGAAGTAGCCACTAGGCCCTTGATGTTCGAAGCCTTGGCGAGATCGATCAGCTCTTGTGACCAGTACCAGCCAAGTGCGTCATAATCGGAAAATGAATGGACACCGGCCCGGATGTCACCGGCTGGCTCCCCGCCCCCGCACGAACCCGCGATCGCTCTCGAGGAAGGATGTCAGCATCGCCGGGATCAGATCCGTCACCGCCTCCTTCTGCCCATAAGTGTCGGCATATAGCGCAGCATAGTCCTGCAGCCGCTGGTGCAGGTCGGGCGTGATGAGGATCGCGAGCTTGACGGGCTTTCGATCCGGGAGCTTGGCCAGTTTCAAATCAGGCATGTCGGCCTCCTATCCGCGCCAAGGCGCGAGGATCAGGTCCTTGTGGACCACGAGCAGCACATTCGTGCCGGGGCGAATTGTGAGCGTCGGCTGGATGTTTAGATTACGTGAGGTCATCTGGTCGCCCGCGCGTGCGACATTCTGCTGCGTTGACTGCCGGATCGCCCGGACCAGATCGCTGTCACCAGAAACCGTCAGCTCCGAGCCTACGCCGAGCAGGGTCGACAGCGCGATCCCCTTGAGCAGCGTCCAGGTATGGAGGTCGACCTTGTCCTGCAGGCCGGCATAGCCCGAGGCGTCGGTCGCCGGCACGTTGTCGATCCTGAGCGAGCTGCCGTCCGGCAGCAGGATGCGCTGCCAAATGACCAACGCACGCTTTTGCCCGTACGCGGCCACGGAGTCGTAGCTTCCGACGAGCCGCGCGCCTTGTGGGATGAGCAGGATGCGCCCGGTGGGACTGTCGAAAACGTTCGCCGTCACCTGCGCCGTCACCAACTCCGGGTCGAGCTTCGGGGGGCGCGGGACGACATCGTCGCTCATGACCGCTTGCCTTTCGGCGCAGGAACCTCGGTAACCCGATCGATGCGGACGACCTGCTGCTTGCCGGTGCCGAGCCGCAGCTCGGCCCGGTCGAAGATGCGATCGACGACATAGAAACGGCCGCGCATGCGGTAGTTGACCAGCTCGACATCCCCGGCCGCACCGATCACGAACAGCGGCGGCACCTCGCCGACCGCAATGCTCGCCGGGAACTCGACGAAGGTCTGCCGCCCGTCGTCGAAGGCGCGCAGCGGCCGCCAGGCCGGGCTGTCGCCGTTCACCGTGTAGTTGAAGTGCAGGCTATCGACCGACAGGCCCGCAGCGATCGGGGCTACCGCCGCCGCCTGGGCTTCCTTCTGCCGGAGCGCGATCAGCTGGTCGGCAGGATAGGTCCAGGACAGGGCAGCCGTTGCGGTCCGCGCGGTGGCCGTAAGCTGGAGGTGATAGCTGCGCCGATCGGTGGTGATGACGAGGTTGGTAGCAAGGCTGCTCGCGAAGGGCTTCACGAGGATAGCGTTGTGCTCACCGTATGCCTTCTCGATCTGGTTGAGGCTCTGGGCGATCAGGAAAGCGCGGACGCCATAGCCGGCGAGAAACGCCAGGTGGTCTCGAAGAAGTCGAGGCGCCCCAGCGCGGGGAACTCGTCGAGCATCATCAGCAGCTTGTGGCGGCCCCCGGTCTGGGCGGTCTTCTCGGCTTCCAAGTGCTCGGTGAGGCGCCTGCCGATCTGGTTGAGCACGAGACGGATCAGCGGCTTGGTGCGGCTGATGTCCGAGGGCGGCACCACTAGGTAGAGCGACACCGGCGCCTCGGCTTCGACCAGGTCGGCGATGCGCCAGTCGCAGCGCGAGGTGACGGCCGCAACCGTCGGATCGCGGTAGAGTCCGAGAAATGACATGGCGGTCGACAGCACGCCGGACCGCTCATTCTCGGACTTGTTCAGCACCTCGCGTGCCGCCGATGCGACCACCGGATGCACCGCCGGCGCTTCCGGGGTTCCGAGATGATTGGTGGTCATCATCCGGTCCAGCGTGTCGGTAAACTTGCGCTGCGGATCGGAAAGGAAGGACGCGACCCGGGCCAGCGTCTTCTCCTCCTCGGCATAGAGGACATGAAGGATCGCGCCGACCAGCAGCGAATGGCTGGTCTTCTCCCAGTGGTTGCGGCGCTCCAGCGCCCCTTCGGGGTCGACCAGAACGTCGGCAATGTTCTGGACGTCACGCACCTCGTCCTTGCCGCGGCGGACCTCCAGTAGCGGATTGTACCGCGCCGATCGCGCGTCTGTCGGATTGAACAGCAAGCAGTGCGAAAAACGCTGGCGCCAGCCTGCGGTCAGCTGCCAGTTCTCGCCCTTGATGTCGTGGACGACCGTCGAACCGGTCCAGCCAAGCAGCGACGGTATGACGAGGCCCACGCCCTTACCGCTCCGGGTCGGCGCGAACGCCATGACGTGCTCGGGGCCGTCATGACGCAGATACTGCCGACCCACGCGGCCGAGGAACACGCCGGCCTCCGTGACGTGTCCGGCGGCGCGAATATCCTGAAAACTTGCCCAGCGGGCTGAGCCGTACGTCGTGACATGGCGCCGCTGACGGGCACGCCAGAGGGACCCGAAGACTGCCGCCCCGCATCCGACCAGGCCACTCGTGGCTGCAATCGCGCCCGCCTCTTCGAAGATCGTCGGGGCATAGGCCTCGAACGAAAACCACCAGCCGAACAATGCCCAGGGCCGATAGAAAGGGCGCCCGAAGGCGACAAACCAGGGCCTGCCCAACTCGGGCTGATACGCCAGTTCTGCGGCCGCCCACTGCGTGGCGAACCAAACGCCCGACAGCACAATGACGAGCACGATCAGGACCTGTCCTATGAGCAATTTGGTAGGAGTCATGCGGGCCTCCGCCCGCCAGGTCAGCCCGCGCGGGATCGGTGCCTAGCTTCCGCTGTTCCCGTCTTTCACATCCGTCACCGTCTGGTGCAGTTCGCTACGACCTTGGTGCAGTTCTTGGCCAAGCGCGGTGCGCCGTAAGCCCAACCTTACCACTTGATCCCACGCTTGCCTCAGATCGCGACAGTCCGATTCCGACCAACATACGCCGTTCGCCGATCGCCGTTAAGACGGCAGCTTCTGCCAGAACCCGCCGTCGCTCAGCGCACAGTCATCTGGCAGCAAGGCGCTCCATCGCGGGCCAAGCCGTTAGGCTTCGAGCACAGGCCATCGTTCATATTGGCCCCGACCAACCGGAGCATGGCGTCCCACGGACCTCTGAGCTCGGTCGGTGTGGAGCTTCACTCGGCAGAAGGCGGAAATCGCCGACCGCGACAAGCATTTAGGTCCCAAATCAACACGTTCAAGCGGGTGCTCCCGCACCGTGAAAAGGCATGATGGTTCGAGTCCGGCCAGGGCACCACCGTCGCAATCCTCGGACATGCTGGCTTCGTGCGAACCCCATGACATTAGCAGCGTATCACCGTGGGATCGGCAGGTCGGCGGGGATCGCCATCTGACGATGCCAGAAAGACGCCGCCGCGAGAGTGAATTCTGCTAGCGGCCCCCAGTCGGCATGTAATTCGGCTTGGCGCAGCCGGATGATATAGCCGCCGCGGGAAAAGACGCCGATTTCATAGAGGGGCAGATAATAGTCCCGGGCGGCACCTGGCCCCGCGATCAAATTGAAGAGGATGCGCGACGCCCGGCCGTTGCCGTCGCTCAGCGCATGGCAGTTCACGATCATCGCCGCTGCGACGATCGCCCGAAAGCTGCTCGGCGCCCCTACGGATTCCGCCAGGAACCGATCCAGGCGGCCAAGCTGCGGCTCGATATGTTCGGGGCCGGGGAAGACGATGTGGCGGCCCATCGGATCGCGATCGGTCGCGATCTGACGGGTGCGGAACGCCGGATTGTCGACGAGATGGCGAGCCGCTGTACGAACCAGCTGCGCGGCAGGCACCAGAGGGGGCAGACCGGCGGCTTCGTCGGCCATCGCCAGCGCCGCGCGCCGCTCCATCTGCGATCGCGACAGGTCGATCGAGGTGCCTACCGGCGCGAACTTGGCGGCCAGCGGATGATGAATGCCGCGCAGTCGATCCCGCGGCGGCGGCAACCTTCTGTTCAGCCCAGCATCCGCCAGCGCCGCCGCCCGGCGCGCGCCGGCCGCTATAGCAGCGTCCGCGGCATGGAAGACTGCGCGATGCTCCCCAAGGGCGTCCCAGGCAGGTGGCATCAGCGGTTTGCGCCAAAGCCAGCGCCGCGGTACCGCCGACGCGGTCATCAGGCTGCCGGGCAATAGGTCTTGATGACGATGACGCTGCGCAGCGCGGGGCAGTCGCGCGACGGGGAGCGGGCGGCATGGAAGATATTGCCGCTGAAATGTACCAGCCGCCCCGGGCGCGGATAGGCGGCCGCGACGACGTCGCTCTTGCCCGCGTTGTAGAACAGCGTCTCGCCGCCCCAGTTCGGATCCCATTCGGGATGCGCGTAATAGAGCGACGTGAAGTGTCCGGGCTGATCGGCATCGCTGTGGATGTGGCCGTCACCGCCATAGGTCTGGCCGTTGGCGTAGACGCGGACCGGCACGTGGCCGGGCGCCAACTGGTCGCGGATCAGGTGCCACAGCTCGAGCACCGGGCTGACGAGCGGGCGGTTGTGAAGCTCGTGCTCGCAATCGGTGTTGCCATGGTCGTCGCTGTCGCCGGCGAAATGCGAGTGCCAGAAGAAGTGGCTGGTCTGCGTATCGGCGGCCTTCCAGCCATAGCGCCAGATGTTGCGCCCCATCAGCGCCGAAAGCTGGTGGCGAAGGTGCAGGGGCACGAAATCGTCGAGGATTCTCAGCGTGCCTGTCCCACGATCGAGCGCTTCGAGTTCGCGCTCCGAATCCCGCGGCGTCAGGGGAAGGTTGAAGCCGAATGTTGCCTCCACCTCCTCCGCTGCGGCCGGTAGCAAAAGCGGCCGCGCGTGACGCAGAAACCCAATATGCGAGGAACGCTGCGAAGCGCGCATCCGTGGAAACTGTTCGAGCCAGTTAGCGACGAAGAGATGGAGCAGGTCGCTCTTTTCGGGATCGATCGGCGCATCCGCGATGCGCGCGCCGAGGAACGCCTCCACATCGGCAAGGAAGGCGCGGGTATCGAGCGTGCAGAACTGGAACGCCAGCGCTTCCGCGTCGCTCCCGATCACCTTGGTAACCCGCGGGCGCGCTGCGATAGGAATCGTCTGCCGACGGAAATGCTCGGTGCCATAGACGGAGTGGAACAGCCCGGCGAAGCATAGATCGTCCCGACAGCCCCAGGCCTTGAGCTTTGCGTAGACGCCCTGGAGATGGGCAAGCAATGTCGTGTCGGTATGGCGGATTCGCGTACCCGGGATGCCGCGCAAAAAGGCGAGCGCCGCGGCTTCCCGATCCGGTTCGGGCGCGGCGTGGAGAAGGACGGGGGTCCCGAGGGTCGCAAGGGCATTGTTCATCTGCATCCTCTCCGTTGATGGCGCATCACAGTGCCGATGGTGTCGGCCGCGCATGCACCTTCCAAGCCCGCGTCGACTCCCAAAGCCGCTGGAATCAGGCCGATTTCACTCCGCCAGCGGAAGCAAATCGGCCGGGTTGCCGCCGCCCAGCAGCAACGTCAGCTTGGCGAAGCTCTCGTCGGTCATGCGCAGGAATACGCGCCGGCCATCCTTGGGATCGCGTTCGCGGTAGATGACGGCGCGATCCTGGAGGAGCTGGCACCAGCGCAGTGCCGACGTCATCGGCACGGACGCAGCCAGGCAGGCATTGCCCACCGGCACGTCGGCCGCTTCGGCGCGCGCGATGTAAAGCTCGAGCAGA
This sequence comes from Sphingomonas sp. HT-1, assembly GCF_048568905.1. GTDB lineage: Bacteria > Pseudomonadota > Alphaproteobacteria > Sphingomonadales > Sphingomonadaceae > Sphingomonas. The sequence continues at coordinate 1,152,718 of NZ_CP183770.1, forward strand.
ATGTCCCAGACGGGCTCAGAGAACAGGCCGGGGCCGAACATCCGTTCGCGCCGTTGCCGGACGTTCAGCGCCTGCTTCGCCATTTTCAGGGCCCGCTGCTCTATCGATTGCGCCTCGATGGCTGCCCTGCCCGCGGTTTCTACGCTGTGTCGCAAGAGTTCGACGCTGGCGCACAGTGCCTGGACCTCGCAGGCCAGTTCACCGCTGCGCGGCCCACTGTCCGGATCGTACGATTGAGGTGTCGTAAAGGCGATGGAAGCAATTGCGTGTGCGGTCATATGCGACCTCGCTAGCTTAACCGAATACCAGCGCCCCGCTGACATGTCCGGCGACTCAAGTTGTATAACGCCTATATTTCAGAAGGTTGCAGTTTGAAATTAAGGTGCGTCAAAAAGACGGATTCGTACGATGAGTGGATCTACGTTACGAAGACGCGCTATCCCCCTCTTCCCGGCAGTCAACTAATACCAGCCCCCGCACGATCGTCATGCTACCCTCGTTCTTGCTGTACAGCATGCTGAAAAACGAGACGGTCTTGAGAACCACGATCGGATCAGCATCCAATGGGAGCGCGCGAAGGTCGAGGCGTTTCGCCTTGCACGACTTTAGGTATGTTCGGAGGCCTCGTATGTTGGGCGTTGTTCCGAACAGCGACTCGTAAAAGATGACAGCGTCGAGATCGCCCGGGTCAGGCTTAGGCCCGATCGCGCTGCCGCCCAGCAATGCCGCAACGGCACGGACCCCGAAAGTTCGGAAATCATCCACCGCGGCAACGAATTGCCGGACGAAAGCCTCGCGGTTGGAGAGAAAGCTGCCTTCTCTGAGGTGGGAGAGGCGCGCAACATAGGGGCTCGCGTTGAGAGGCGTGCTCTCGCGTTCCGGTCCAACAAATGGCGGAAACGCGAGTGCCTCCGCTGCAATGCGGCTCGAGTCCATGGTCTTGAGGATGGTGTCCATTGCCAAGCTCCCCTGTGTCCGCGGCGGCCGACGATATCCCACCTGCCAGCCTGCCGCTCGATCGCGATACAAACGGTTCGGGTGAACGGGAGTTGCCACCCGCCACGGCATTGTTCCGTGCCCAGGCTGTTGAGGGGCTGCGCTCGCGCCATGGACGGCCGGTGCCGCTGTTCGGGATTGCTAGCTGGGTTGTCGTCGCCTTCATCGTCGCCCTGCTCGTTGCCGTGCTGGCGACGCTCTTCCTGTCCAGCTTCGCGCGCAAGGAGACGGTCGAGGGTTTTCTTCAGCCGCAAAGTGGCAGCGCGACGATCACCTTCCCGCGGCCGGGCCGGGTTACCGACATCTATGTCCGCGAGGGGCAAATGGTCCGCAAGGGACAGCGGCTGATGAAGATCTCGCTCGACACCGCGCTGGAAGGCGAGACATTGGGGAGCCGCCTGGCCCGGGCGAACGATACGCAGGCGGCCGAACTGCGCCAGCAAATGGTCGCCGAACGTTGGTCTGACAGCGCGCGGCAGGAGGAAGCGGCGAGCCGCTTCGCCGGCGCCCAAACGCAGATCGGACATCTGACAAAAGCGGCGTCGCTGCAGCGCGAGCGGTTGTCGCTTGCGCAGGAGACCCTCGCCGGGCTCGAGACGCTGCTTGCCCGCGGCTTCGTATCGAAGATGCGGTTGCGCGAAAAAGAGGCCGAGGTAATCATGATCCGCCAGGCGATCAGCGACACCGAACGCCAGATTGATCAGGCGCGTGCCGATATGGCGACGCTGCGCGCTACCTCCGGCCAGGCCCGCGCCGATACGGCCCGCACGGTTGCGCAACTCCGCTCGAACAAGGCCCAACTGGAACAGCAGCGCGCCCAGTCTGACGCCGAGCGCGACGTCATCCTCGTCGCCCCCTATGCTGGCCGCCTCGTTACGGTGCGCGCCGTCATCGGCTCTGCACTAGACGCGAATACGCCGCTAGCGACCGTCCTGCCCCAGGGCGATAAGCTTGAGGCTGTCCTATGGGTACCCTCGCGCGCGATCGGTTTCGTCACGCCTGGCGATCAGGTGCGGTTGATGTTCGACGCCTTCCCGTATCAGCGATTCGGGACCGGTCATGGCACCGTCCGCGCCATTTCCACCACGCCGGTCGATGCCCGTGAACTGCCGTCCCGGACGCTGGCCGATGAGGGCGTGGTCTATCGCGTCAAGGTCCAGCTCGAGGCGCAGGCGATCGATGCCTATGGCAAGTCCTGGGTGCTAGCGCCGGGCAGCCGGCTTCGCGCCGACCTGATTCTCGATCGCCAGTCGCTGCTCGACTGGGTCCTCGACCCGCTCCAAGCCTTCAGGAAGCGCAGCACATGAACTTTTCCTCGCTACGCAACCTGCAGAGCGAAGCCGCCGAATGCGGCCTGGCCTGCCTTGCCGTCGCGGCGCAGCGGGCAGGCTCGCAGATCGACCTTGCCTGGCTGCGCCAGCGCTTTCCCGGATCCCTGCGCGGGATGAGCATGCGCCAGTTGAGCGAAGTTGCGCACGGCATTGGCATGACGACGCGCGCGGTACGCTGCGAACCGGAGGAACTGGACGACCTTCAGCTGCCGGCGATCCTGCACTGGGGATTGCAGCACTATGTCGTGCTCGAGAAGGTGCAGCGCGGCAAGGTCCGCATTTTCGATCCGGCTCGCGGCCACGTCACCGTGCCCATGGCTGAGTTGGGCCTATGCTTCACCGGCATCGCGCTCGAACTTGCCGCCTCGCCGCGCTTTCAGCGCAAGATCGAGCGGCCGCCGTTCAATCCGCTGTCGCTGATCCACTGGTCGGCCGACGTGAAGAGCGGAATCGTTCAAGCGCTGTTTCTGTCGCTGGTACTGCAGGTCTATCTGATCGCCTCGCCGCTCTACATCCAGGGCGCGGTCGACAGCGGTGCCCTGCGCGGCGACAAGGAACTGCTGTTTGCATTGGCGGCCGGATTCCTTCTCTTCGCGCTGTTCAATGCCGGAGCGACGGCGATGCGCGCGGTTGTGCTGCAACGGCTGGGCGCAGTGTTGAGCTGGGACATGAGCCGGCGGCTGTTTCACCACATGATCCGCCTGCCGCTCCCCTGGTTCGAAAAGCGCAAACTGGCTGACACAATGGTGCGTTTTCAGGCGATCGAGCCGATCAAGGCGCTGATCGCCACGGGATTGATCGGTTCGGTTCTCGACGGCGTGCTGTCGATCAGCATGCTCGCCTTGATGTTCGTCTATTCCCTGCCGCTGGCGCTGGTCGGCCTGGTCGGGTTCTTGCTGTCGATGGCGGCCCGATTCGCGGCGCTTCCGATGACGTTGCGTTTCGCAGGCGAACAGTTTCGCGCCTCGATCGGGGAGCAGAGCCGCCGCATCGAGACGCTGCGTTCGATTCAGACGATCAAGGTGATGTCCGGCGAGGCGCATCGCGAGGGATTGTGGGCCAACAAGCAGGCATCGTTGGTGAAGGCGCAGCAGAACAACGGGCTTGCCACAGGCCTGATCGGCGCGCTGCAGGGGCTGCTCGATACCGCCACCTTCGTCATCATCGTCTATCTCGGCGCGCAAGGCGTGATCGCGGGCAGCTTCACCGTCGGCGCCCTTTACGCGTTCGTTTCCTATCGCCAGCAATTCGCCAGCCGTGCGGGTACGCTGGTCGACACGATCATCAACTGGCGGATGCTCGAGGTTTATAACTCGCGCATCGCCGATGTCGTACTAACCGAGCCCGAGCGCGGTCTCGAAACCGAGCCGAGTAACCTGCCGGAGCTAAAGGGCAAGATTGAGCTGATCTCTGCGGCCTATCGCTACAGCCCCGGCAAGCCGATGGTATTCCAGAACGTATCGATGACGATCAACGCCGGCGAAGCGGTAGCGATCGTTGGCCGATCCGGCTGCGGCAAATCGACGCTGCTCAAAGCGATGTGCGGCCTATATCCCCTTTCGTTCGGCGAGGTGCGAGTGGACGGCCTACCGCTGTCGATCTGGGGACCCCGCGCGATCCGCTCGTCGATCGGCGTGGTTCTCCAGAACGATGATCTACTGCCGGGATCGGTACTGGAGAACGTCGCCTTCTTCGACGAACTGTTGGACGTTGACCGCGCGTGGGACTGCCTGGAGAAGGCAGCGATCGCCGATGAGGTGCGGCGACTGCCCATGGCCGAGCACACCTATGTCGGCGACCTGGGTTCGAGCCTGTCGGGCGGTCAGGTGCAGCGCATCCTCCTTGCACGCGCCTTGTACAAGCAGCCGCGTTTCCTGGTTCTCGACGAAGCGACGGCGCATCTCGACTTAGACTGTGAAAACCGGATCAACGAGTATCTGCGGTCGGCTGACATCACCAGGGTGATCGTCGCCCACCGCCCCAGCACGATTGCCGCGGCCGACCGCGTGTTCCTGCTTCATAACGGCATCCAGGATATCGGAAGCGGGGCGGACTATCGCGCCCGCTTCGAGCATCGCGGGCCAATGCGGATCATCAGCTGAAGACCGCTCGAAAACCCGATCCGCCCGCGGTGCGGATCGGGGCTGATGGCTCCTGGCATGGACCCGATGGTGCGAGGCAAGGGGGCAATGAACCGATAGCTTGCTTTTGGGATCAGCCCGGAAGGACATTTGATGCGCGAGTTGACGTTGCAAGAGCTTGAACTCATCGCTGGCGGTACGAGCACGGCCACCGCTTTGAGCGACGATATCGTGGTGACCGCAAACCCTGGTGACGGTGGTGGATATTACCCGCCGATCTTCAATGACGGCGGCGGCGATTGGGGTGGCGGCGGTGATTGGGGCGGCGGCGGTGGTGGCGACAGTGGCGACAGTGGCGGTGGCGATGCGCCCCCCGCCGAACCAGAACCCGATCCGGACGAAATCGTCGTCACGGCGCCACGTCCGACTGAACAATGCCCCGCTAACGACTGGTGGCCGGACATGTTCGAAGACTGGGGCGACGTTAAGTCGATCACGCCGGCGCTTGGGCCATGGACGCAATTCTGGCACGACCAAGGTACATGGTGCTTCTACGACGAGAACGACAAGCTGCAGGGCAAATTCGTGGACGATCCGAACGGAACGGACACGATAACCTTCACCAGCACCAACGGCCAGGCCAGCTTCAACGCGGGCGCCGCCACCGTATCGGGCGGCTTTGCCTCCAACGACTCCTCCTCGACGAGCATTACCTTCCACGTGAGCCGGGTCAACGAATGACGCGTTGCGCCGGGCGCATCGCCCTGATGAGCTTGTGGATGTCGGTCGCCGCGTGCGATCCTCGACCATCTGATCGGGGCGCTGCAGCCGGCGCCGGCTTCATAATGACGACCGAAGTTCGCGCGGCGGCGAACGGCTGCGGCGCACCGCCCGACAAGACGAAGTTGTACGACAGCGATGGTGGGCGATGGTGGCCCGATGGCACCCTTTGGTGTCGTGCCGGCGACACCGCCAAACCAGCTCAGACCTGGCTGCATGCGACCGGCGGCCGCGGCACGCACCGGCTTGTGTTCCAAGGGGAGCAGGTCTCGCTTCTGGAGAAAGAGGTCGCGCTTGCCCCCGCATCCACCCAGCCGCCGCCGCCGCCCTTCACCCGGTGCGGCACTGACACCCGCTCGCGGGCCTTCGCAGCCGAGAACCGGTTGCTGCATTCAGGCGATCTCGCCTGCGGGCAGACTTTTCGCGGTCCGGACTTCACACTGACCAGCGCGGGCTTCCAGGCTGCAAGCGGGACGATGCCCGCGCTGGTTACAACGCCGGCGGGCAGCTCGGCGGGCACGATCGTCTATCTGCTCGGCGGACCGTATGAGAACCTCCTCGCCGGTCTTGCCACGCGGGCGACGACGAACCACCTCCTGGCGCGTTGGGCGGGCCGGGCGGCGGTGGTGGTGCCTGCCTATCTGGGCATCGATCGTGTTCGACAAGGCGGAGGCGATGCCGCATCTGCACGCGCCGAGGTCGAGGCACTGCTGAAGGCGCTGGAACGGCGCGGCCCCGTCTGCGTGATCGGCTTCAGTATGGGCGCGGCGGTGGCGGCGCCGAGCGCCGCGCGACACCCGCATGTCGGCTTCCTGATGGCCGCGCCGCTGGCGGCGGCGCCCGCGACCTTCGTCGCTCGTGTCCGGGCAAAGGGGGGCGCGGCGCGGTACTTTGCGCTGACACCTGCAAATCCCAGCGATCGCGCGGTTACCATGGAATCGGACAAGGCCTTTCTCGATTACTTCGCGGGGAGCGAGTCTCTCGATCTCGCCGCGCTGCTTGGCCCGGGGCGCCATCCGAATGTGCGCGTCGCCTATGCTGCCGGCGACCTCGCGGTGACTGGCAAGGATCTGGCAGCGCTCGCACAGATGCTTCCGACAAACGCAATCCGTGGGCTGCCGGCGGCAGTCGGGCACTCGATAGAGGCCCCCTTTGCGGCTTCCGCCTACCGGCCGCCGATCGATCGCTTCCTCGCTGATTGTCTGCACGCGCGCGGCTAAGGGGGATTGGCGAGAGGTTTTCGGCCCCGACCGTTGCCCTATTGCTCCGCAAGTGGTGCAAATCGCGGCCGATGCCTCGCCCTGCGGAACCAATGGCACGAGGCAAGGAAGTGCCGGAGCGCTAGCTTGGCCCTGGAACCAGTAAGGAAGGGCGTTCGATGCGCGAGCTTACGTTGCAGGAAATGGAGCTGATCGCCGGCGGTACGACCACAGCCACCGCCTTGAGTGACGACATCGTGGTGACCGCTAACCCGGGCGACGATGGGGGATATTATCCGCCGATCTTCGATGGTGGCGGTGGCGGCGACTGGGGCGGCGGCGGCGGAGATTGGGGTGGCGGTGGCGGTGGCGGTGGCGGTGGCGGTGGGGGCGGCGACAGCGGCGACACCGAAACCGACACGACGACCGACAACAATGGCGAGATCGTTGTGATCGGTGCGCGCTTCGACGAAGCGGCGCGTTCGGCGGACATCGTTGCGCAGGTCAAGAACGCGTCGGGCTATATGGAATTCGTCTGGGACCTGGCGACGATGGACGTTCAGTCGCTCACGCTCAACATCAAGGACGACGTCAACAGCTTCACCGGGAGCGTCAATCTCAACAGCGGGATGGCCACTGGCACCTATGGCGTAACGTTCTCCAACGGCCTGACGGGATCGCTGACCTTCAGCAGCAACGGGACGAACTATTCGGTCTCGGCCGGGGTCAAGCTGAACTTCTGACGTATCGGGCGGGACGGCATCGTCCCGCCCGGCATCGGGACGATGCCATCGTGACAATGGCGCGGGCCGCCCGATTCCGCTGGTCGACCCGCTGCCTGGATCTTTAGGGTTGGAATCATGAAAGCCGCCATACTCCTCGCATCGCTCCTCCTTCCCGCAGGCGCTTTGGCGACACCGACCGGGCAGTTCGTTGCCCGCTGGCAGGCGGCATCGCAGGCGGCAAAGCCGGCCGGGAGCGCGGTCACGGCCGAACAGGCGCTGGCGACACCCGAACTCAAGGCGCTGCTGGACGAGTTCGCAGCGGTGGCTGGAGCCTATCGCCGGCAACTGCTCGACGCGCGTGCGGCGGGCAAGCCCCCGCGTGCCTGTCCGCCCTCGCAGGTTGATCTCACTGTCGATGCCGTGCTTGCCGAGGTTCAAACCCTGCCCGCGGCATGGCAGTCGCGCGAATTCGCCGACAGTTTCGGCGCCGTCATGGACAAGCGCTATCCATGTGCCAGTCTGTCGGCCCGCGGCTAGGCGGGCAATATGCGGATCCTTTTCCTGTGCCTCGCCCTTTTTCAGCCGCACAGTTCGCAGGATCGCTCGGAGGCGACGCCGCCGGGCGCCGATACCGCTACGCTCCGGCTCCGGCTCACCGACCGGGTCGATCGGGCGCCGATCGCGTATGAGGTTGTGCGGAACAATATTCTGTTTCGCGTGACGATCAACGGCCATCCGGCAACGGTGCTGCTGGACAACGGCGCCGATCGAACGCTGATCGACCGCAGTTTCGCGCAGCGGGTGGGGATCGGGCTCCGCCCGTCCAACCGGCGCGTCGTAACCAGCGCGCTGACCGAAGTCGCCACGGCGACGACCGACGCGGTGACAATCGAGGCGGCTCGCAGCTTCCGAGCGGAGGGCGCAATGGTGGCGCTGGATCTTCGCCCTGTTGAGCGCGCGTTGGGCAAGCCCATCGACGCGGTGCTTGGCAGCGATGTGCTCGATCATTTCGCCCTGCTGATCGATCCCCGCGCCAGGCAATTGTCCTTCCACCAGGGCGGCAGCGCCAAGCCAATGACGGGCACCACCAGCCTGCAGATCGGGCCCGGCTCAACCGTGGCGGCCGAACTCAACGAGCAGAAGGTCGGGCTGAGGATTGATCTGGGCTATAGCGGCGTCATCCGCCTGTCGAAATCGGCGTGGCAGCGCGTCATTCCCGCAGGTGCGCCGACGCGCGACGGATCCCAGACTTCCGCCGACGGCACCACGCGCGCGACCCAAATCGGTGAGGCTGCGTTGCGGATCGGCTCTGTTCGCATCGATCGCGTCCCCGTGGATAGCGGCTATGTCCCTGCCGGCACGGCCGACGGATTACTTGGAAACGGCTTCCTCTCGCGGGGGCCGTTCATCCTCGACCAGAAGGGCCGCCAGTTGTTGCTGCTCCCGCGCCAGCAGCGGCCAGACGGCCCGCGCACGCCCTGATCGATATGCTCCGGCCATGGTGCAAACGACGCAGGACGCCCGCCTGATCTGGATCGAATAGTCCGAGAGCGGTTTGCGGCGGCGGGGTAACATCGCGCATCCTTCATCGAGCAAAAGGCTTTCTCAATGCGCGAATTGACCTTGGAAGAGCAGGAACTGATCGCTGGCGGCACCGACACCACCGACCTTCCCGAAATCGTCGTCACCGCCGACCCAGGCGACGGCGGCGGTTGGGGAGATTGGGGCGATTGGGGCGACTATGGCGATAACGGCGACTATGGCGATGGCGGCGGTGGCGGCGATTCCCCACCCGATCCCAACTGTGCCGGTTCGACACCGCCGGCGGACTGGGCAGACAGCCCGGAGGTCAAGGCCGCGCTGGATACCGCCAACAAGGACAAGGCCAGCGTCGAGCGCGCGATCGACGGCTGGAACACGGTCGTCGCTGCGGCGAACGCGCACGGCATCGACCCGGCGCTGCTGGCCGCGATCGGCATTCGCGAGAGTGGCTTCAGCAACATCGATCAGCCCGACGGCCTGGGACGCGGCGTTTTCCAGATCGATTTGGGCGCGCACCCCAATGTGACCGAGGCGCAGGCGCACGACCTTGCCTTCTCGGCCGATTACGCCGCCGGCCTTCTCGCCTCCAACATGGCATCTTTGTGTGCCGAATTCCCGAATTTCACGGCGGATCAGCTTACGCAAGCGACCGCAGCGTCGTATAATTTCGGCGTGGACGATATTTCGGGCAACCCGGCAACGATCGATGTCGGTACGACGGGCAACAACTACGGTTCGAACATTATGGGGCTGATGGGCGCGTTCAAGGAACCCGCCTCCGGGATCACGCCAGGCGCTGGGCCCGATAACGGCGGCTGCAGCTGACGACAGGAGCCGGACATATGGACCGATTGGATTACGTTCTCTGGCCGGCCGCGGCGATCGTCGCCCTGGCGCTTGCGGGTCCTGCCGTGGGACAGGGCCCGCAAGCCCAGGACGGCTACGCGGATTGCGCGCCACGAGCGGGCGGGATCGATGCTCCCAGGCTTCGGCGCGCCATACTTGCCGCGGCCCGGCCGCGCATCGGCGCGGACACGTTCTTTGACGACAATGTCGTTGTCGTGGCGCCAGCCCGGCTGGGTCGGGGCCAGCCCGATGTGATCGCCTATGTAGCGGGACCGCGCATTTGCGGTTCGGGCGGGTGCAACGCCTATGTGTTTGAGCGTGAGGGCCGAGCGGGGTATCGGCCGCTCGGCACGATCGTTCCGGCCCGGCTTCCGATCCACGTGCTCGAGACCCGCCATGGCGGCCGGCAGGACCTGGGCGTCGCCGTCAATGGCGGCGGCGTGCGGGTGGGATATGTCGGCGCGCTCCCCTTCAATGGCCGCCGCTACGCGGGCAATCCCACCTTGTCCGGCGTCCGCCATGTCGCCCGCGGATCGGGAACGGTCCTTATCGGGTTGCCGGGGCAGGCCGAGGGGCAATGCCGCCTGCGCTAGCACCGGGCGGGAGGGGGGCAGCCGGTAGACCTGCGCCATCGTCGTACGAGGGCACCCATCGACATCCGTTTCCTGTCGCTGCGCGCGCCGGGGCACCCCTCTTTGCCTTTCACGGGGTGGCTTCGCCGCTCCGATCGCTCCGATAGCGGAGCAAATCACAGGGCCGCCCTGCCGGGCATGGATGGGATTGCGCCGAGAGCAAGGCGATGCATCGGCTAGCATTGTCGCCATCGAATCGGCGAAGGGTAATGCGATGCGTGAACTGACGCTTGAGGAGCAGGAACTGATCGCCGGCGGCACCGTCACCGACGGTACGGACAGCGGCGGGGACATCGTGGTGACCGCCAATCCCGGCGATGGTGGCGGGGGCGACTGGGGCGATTACGGGGACGGCGGCGGCGGCGGCGGCGGCGATGGCGGAGGCGATGCGCCACAGCCGCAGCCCCCGGAGCCGCCCTGTGGCGACAGCAATCCTGCTACGATCGAGACGGCCGACGGCACGAAATATGATGGCCTGGATGGCGCAAATATTACGTGCCCCAGAGCATCGACAACACCTACATCAACGCCGTCGCGGAGCATCTCCACGATGTGAGGACCAGCGGGTATCCTGGCCAGATCTATGTCGAACTGAATGATATGTATACAAATCCAAGCAATCCGTTTTTCCTGGATTTCAAGGAGTATGGCACATCTTCGATGCCGGGAACGGTGGATGCGGGCACGCAGAGCTATTATAGCGAGGCGGCGGGCCAATGGGTTGAGACCAGCTACTTCGAACCCTATGGCAACGTTCTGTACGGCTACATGATGACCGTGGCCGGCTATGCGCCAGAGGAAACCTGGGCGGTTGCCGCCGCGATGCAAGAGGGCAATCCGGGCACCGGCATTCCCCATGACGATCTTCAGGACCAGCCGCACGTCAATCTGGGCATCTCGGCCGCGCAGCAATATCTGGCGACCGGCCAGAGCTACTCCCCGATCAACATCGATTCCGCACCATGCGGATGAAGGTTGCCGGTAGGCTTGGGCCGGCACTGCTCCGATCGGTGATCGCGGCGTTGCTCGTCGGCGTGATCCAGCCCGCATCGGCTGCAGATTATGGCTGTGGCCGAACCGCGCGAAGCGCAGACGGGCGTGTCGCTGCGCTGGTGTTGCAAACCACCGGCGGGGTGACGCCCGATGGCCGTGCACCCGCATCCGGCGAAGCGCGTCTGAAGCTGGTCCTCTGCCAGAAGAGCGGATGCGGGCAGCCGATTGATCTCGGTAGGCCAAGGCCGTTGGCGGTCGGCTGGCAGGGAGAAGTGTTGACGCTTTTCTCGGACGCTATGCCCGATCGAGATATGCGACCCGAGGGTATTGCGATGCAGCCCTATGCCGCCGCCACATCGCAGGCGCTTCGCTACGACCTCGCATCCTGCCGGCGCCGGCCGAGTGCGGGGGGCTGACGCTGAAAGTTGCCGGTAGGGGGAGCATTTCGCACCCGATGCGCGGTGCAGGCGGCGCGGATATCGTAGGTTTAAGCGTCCGCGTTGCTGCCTGCTTGATCGGCCCCGGCTGGTTCGATCCGGCAGCGGAGCAATTACCGCCCGATCCTTGCCGAAATGGTGGTTGTGTTGGCTGACACGGCCGTGCCGTCTGCCGATTTCGGTCGAACGGTCGGCACTGACGGGCCAGCACCGCTTGAAATCGCCGCGCAGCAGATGCGCCGCCCGTCCGGATGGAAAGGGAATGATCGTGAACAACGCCAATACCGCCACACGCGACATGACCGAGCGCTGGGAAGCGCTCGCCGCCGAAATTGCGGCAGCGCAATATGATCCGGCTTGCAAGGGCCGGTTGATGGTGATGGGATCGGGCCTCGCCTTCACCGACTTTCTCCGCGATGCGGAGGACGAGATTCGCGCTGCCGACGCCTTGTTCCACTGCGTCTACGACAAGGTGACGCAAGTCTGGCTGGGGCAGATGCGACCCGACGCCTATGATCTGCGCATCCTCTACAATGACGATATCGAGCGCCACCTCACCTATGTGCGGATGGCGCAGGCGATGCTGCACCACGTCCGGCTCGGGCAACGGGTGGTCGCCATCTTCTATGGCCACCCGGGCGTGTTCGCGATGCCCGCGCACCGGGCGATCCACATCGCTCGCCATGAGGGGCACGAGGCGCGGATGCGGCCCGGCATCTCCGCGCTCGACTATCTAATCGCCGATCTTGGCTTCGACCCGGCGCTACCCGGCTTTGCCAGTTTCGAAGCCACCGATCTGTTGCTTCGCCGCCGTCGCCTCGACACGACGCTGCACATCGTTCTGTGGCAGGTCGGGGTGGTTGGTGAACTGGGCTATACCAGCCAGGGGTTCGCCAATCGCGGGTTCGACGTGCTCGCCCGGCATCTGTCCGATGTTTACGGGCCCGACTGGACCGTGACCCATTACATTGCGCCGCAATATGTGGGAATGGATGCGCTGGTCGAACGGATCCGGATCGGCGACCTTGCCACCGACGCGAACCGCGCGAAGATATCGTCGCTGTCCACCTTCTATATCGAACCGCGCGACGACGTGGAGACGGATGCGGAGATTTCCGTGGCCCTCGGCTGCACCAAGGCGGGGGACACCACATCGCGGCCGTTCCGCATCTACGATTACCGCCGCGACGGCCCACGCGAGCGCGCGACGATCCGGAACCTTGCGCAGTTTCGCGCGCCGGCCGGTTACCGCCTCACCGGCTACTCGCCCGAATATCAGTTCATGCTGGACCTCAGCCGCGACGCAGCCCTGCAGGCCGAATACCGCCGCGATCCCGCAACGGTCGTGCAGCGGGTCGCGGTATCTTTCCAGAACGAGCGGAAGGTAAAGCTGCTCGCCATCCCGCATCCCAAGGCAATCGACGCGGCGCTCAGTGAGGAACCGGAAGCGTTAGATGCGTAAGGCGAGGACGGGGACTTAGCTCGAATTTGTACGTTTTTCTCGACAATCCTGGCCTATTCGTCGCACCACGAATGCGCAGCTGCAGATAATAATTGCCGACGGGCTCGAGCGTCATCAGCTCGTCGAGGCTGAACAGCTGCGCCAGTCAGCGAGCAACGCTGTGATCCGCACGCCCCGCGTCGGCATTCCCCGCGCGGCGGTGTTGCCGAGCGTGAACAAAATGTCGCCAACAGCATCTTCATAGCCAGGGGCTCCAACGCGCATCGGCATATCGTCGGTCAGTCTGTTTCGCAGTGGGCTTTCAGCCGGCAAATGGGCGAGCATATCGGCCACGGTAAGCGCAAATTCCGAGCGCACGCCACTGTCTTCGCTGAGCGCGGTACGAAATGCCAGGAACGGCATATCAATATGACCCATCGGCTAACCTTGCCTTGCCTCGGCACCGCCCGGAATCTTCGTTCTGCGCTTGGTCAGCACGCGCGGCCGCTCCCTGTATGATGTTAAGATTGTGACAGGTTCGAGCCGGTCGACACTGGCCAGGCTGAGCACCAGCCGGACGATGCCGTAGCTGATCACCAGCGCCGACTGATCATCGACAGCGCCGCCGCTCCGATGGAAAGTGGGCCATAGGTCTGCGGGTGGGTCAATACCCACGTCTCCATTACCAAAATCGCCCCGCGCAGCGGGTCGTCTAATCGCCCGTTCGTCAAGGGGCAGGTGCAACTTGGTCAGTCGTTCCAGCCGGTGGTGTTCGTATGCCGGGTACAGGGTCATCTACGCGGTCGATGCCAGATTGATCGCCGCAGGATGGGTTCCGTCGGTGAGATCTTCCTATGTTCGTGACGCACTCCACCAGAGGCCCGCAGTGCTTCCCGCTTCGCGGAATGATCCCGTCCGCGTCCCGGCAGGGACGACTTGGCGCGTCATGCAAGGACGCTATCGGTGGAATGGCTGATAATGACTTCCGTCGACAGGTATCGAACAGAATCAAGCGGCAGCGGGGTTTCCGGCTTGCGGGTCGAACAGCTCGCCCGTTTTGAGCATCGCATGCATGATCACCGCGAGCTTGCGTGCCAACGCCACGGCCGCCCGCTTGAAGCCGAGCCTTTCCTTCAGTGCGAGCGCCCAGGTCCGCAACCTGCTCGTCTCCGTCGACCGGTTGAGGATGACCGCGGCAGCTTCATGAAGCAGGCTGCGCAGCTTGTGGTCGCCGCGACGTGAGATATGCCCATCATGATCGACCTCGCCGGACTGGAACCGCCTGGGGGTAAGCCCGACCCATGCACCGACGGCGCGCGAGTTCCTGAAGTTCGCCGGATCCTCCACCGCTGCGGCGAAGGCGGTGGCCGTGACGGTACCGACGCCAGGTACCGAGGTGAGCAGACGGCAGCGCTGATCCTCGCCTGCCATCGCCACCAGCTGCTTGCTCAGTTCGGCCACCCGAAGCCGGATATGGCCCCAGGCCTGAAGCATCGGCAAGACAATGCGCGCGAGCTTATCCTCGCCTTCCAAAAGGGTACCGACGTTGCGTTCGAACACACTGCCGGCCCCCTTGGGCACGATGAGACCGAAGGTCTTCATGAGCCCGCGGATCTGGTTGGACATCTGCAATCGCATCTTCAGAAGCTGGCGACGCGCCGTGACCAGCGTACGGATCAGCATGCTGTCGAAGCCCTCACCCGGACCTCCCGGTAGAAGCCAATCTCGGCCAGATGCGCCAAGCCATCGGCATCGTTGGCATCAGTCTTGTTCGCGGCCATGTCGAGCGCCGCCTTGGCATGCCGCGCGTCGATACAGATCGCCGGCATGCCCTCCGCGGTCAGCGCGTGGTAGAACCACACTGACAGCGGTCCCGTCTCGAACACTACCCGCCGGGCCTCCGGCGCGCGCTTGCGGATCATCGCCGCGAGTAGTTGCGGGTCTGACGCACACTTGCCCCGCCAGATCCTCTTGCCGCCCTGCCGGATCGAGATCGCCGTCTCTTTTATGGATACGTCGAGGCCGATATACTGGTCCATGGCTGTCCTCCGTTAGATGCCTGGGCCCGGTGTCGATCGTGAGCCCGTATCTTCATCTTATCGGGGGGCAGCCAACCGGCTAGACTAGGTGTTCGAACATTACCACCAAACCTACGTGGCAACCGCTCCCGCGATTACGTCATGTTCGTGCTCCGGCCCGACCTTCGTCATCCCCCATTCCCGTTCGGGGAAATGCCGAATGTCCGCTGCTGACCGAGGCTGTGTAGAAACGCTGTTTCGTGGTAGACTTTCCCGGGATTTCGGGAGGCTTGCCGATGGGCCGTTTCGTGGAAGAACAAGACCGTCGGCAGGATTTTCTGCTGCCGGCATCGCTCGATGATTATGTATCTGAAGATAACCCGGTTCGGGTTGTCGAGGCGTTTATCGATGAGCTGGATCTGGTGGCAGTTGGCTTTGCCGGGGCGACGCCAGCGCATACCGGGCGGCCAGCCTATCATCCGTCGACGATGCTCAAGATCTACCTCTACGGCTATCTGAACCGGATCCAGTCGAGCCGGCGCCTGGAGCGCGAAGCGCAGCGCAATGTCGAGCTGATGTGGCTTACCGGTCGATTGGCACCGGACTTCAAGACGATCGCCAACTTTCGACGGGACAATGGTGCCGCAATCCGGGCGGTCTGCAGCCAGTTTGTGGTGCTGTGCCGACAATTGAGCCTGTTCGGACAGGCGACCGTCGCGATCGACGGCAGCAAGTTCAAAGCGGTGAACAACCGGGATCGCAACTACACAGAACACAAGGCGGCCAAGCGGATCGAGCAAGTCGAGGCCAGCATCGAGCGCTACCTTGCGGCCCTCGATCGTGCCGATCGTGAGACCAGCGACGTTCCGCAAGCGCGGGTCGAACAGATCCGCGAGAAGATCGCGGGCTTGCGCGGCCAGATGCGGTTCCTGAAGGAAATGGCCGCACAGGTCGAAGCGGCGCCCGATCATCAGGTGTCGCTGACCGATCCGGATGCCAGGTCCATGAACAGCAGTGGTCGCGGCACTGGCATTGTCGGCTACAACCTGCAGGCAGCGGTGGATGCCGAACATCACCTCATTGTCGCGCACGAAGTGGTGAACGAGGGCAATGATCGGGCGCAACTCGCGCCGATGAGCCGGCAAGCGCAAGCTGCCATTGCCGCACCCGAGATCACCGTCCTGGCCGATCGCGGCTATATGAACGGCGAACAGGTGCTGGAATGCGAAGGCACCGGCATTTTGCCCTGCGTGCCCAGAACCGACACGTCCGGCAAGGCCCAGCGCGGCTTATTCACCAAGGCCGACTTCGTGTACGATGCCGACCACGACCACTATACCTGCCCGGCAGGGGAATATCTGACCAAGGCACGTACGCGGTCGGATCATCACGGCGACATCGACCATTACCGCAACCTGAGCGCCTGCCATGGCTGCGCATTGCGACCGCGCTGTACCACTGAAAAAGTGAAGCGCGTCAAACGATGGAAGCATGAGGCGGTCATTGATGCCATGCAAAAGCGGCTGGACCTATTACCCAATGCCATGGGCATCCGTCGCCGAACCGTCGAGCATGTCTTTGGTACGCTCAAATCCTGGATGGGCAGCACCCATTTTCTGACCAAGACGCTCCACAACGTCAGAACCGAGATGAGCTTGTGCGTGCTGGCCTACAATATGAAGCGAATGATCCAGATCATGGGCATTCAGCCGCTCATTGCAGCAATCCGCACCTGAAAGGCCGGCGCGAAGACCTGGCATTTTTGTAACCGCGGCCTTCCGAGCCCCACCGCGCGCCTTACACCTCGGGAGCGTTTCTACACAGCCTCGACCAAAACCTGCCGGTCGACAAGTCGCGAGGGACGGCATAAATGTCCCACGATCCGGCGTTCGCTTGCGGCGCCTGCCGACCAGATTACGTCGTTAAGCGAAGGACCTGCGAACGGCGGCTATTCCCAAAAGTAGTCGCTGAGTTCAGTAAGGCCTTCAAGCAGCCGCACGGCTGCAGTCCCGTGTTCGGGCGATTGCTTTTCATCTTTCGCCCCCGCTCTGCGCAACATCACGCGGTGGCCCGTTGCGGAGCCTTTGAGGCGCGGGAGCGTGCCGAGCGCCGGAGCCACCAGAGGCGTAGCCCGGTTACGAACAGGCCGATGGGCAAGATGCCGAGCACAGCGACCAGTATCCGACCCGCCTGACCGAGCGCTTGGCCGTTGTGAAGCGGGAACTGGAAGCGCAGCACCAAGTCGGCCGTGGACATGCGGGCGGGGGAATGATGGGCGAGAACATGGCCATCCGCGGGATCGGCGAAAATGACGGTGCTGCCATAGTCGGTTCGCGGGTCGCCGGGCTCCCTGAATGTGAGGCGATGCGGCTGGCCGGCGTCGCCCAGCGCGAAGCTGTCGTAGCGGGCATGTTCGAGCGAGGGGCGAATGGCTGCCTCGACACGGGCCGGCGGGGCGGCGGTCAGGGCTGTTATATGCGGCGTTTGCGGAAATGGCGTAAGGTGCGTGACGGCGCCGATGGCGGCGCGAAACGGTCCCGGCAACGCCATGTAGGCGCCAGACAAGGCAATAATGCCCAGCCCGAGGCCGCCCAGCGCACCGAAAATGCCATGTAGGTCGAACTGCCGCCGAACCGGGGGCGCGCCGGGTTTGAGGCGGAGCGACTGCCGCCAGCGCCTAGGCCGGGGCCACCAAAGATACAAGCCGATGGCCAAGAGCAGCAGCGTGGCCAATCCCAATACGCCTACGAGCGTCAGGCCGGTCGCACCGGCGAGCAGCTCATAGTGCAGGCGATAGACGACAGACATGAAGTTGCGCCGCCCCGGTGGCAGCACCCCCCAAGCATATTCACCCCGAATCCGCCCGGTTGCCGGATCAAGCGCGGCGATCATGAACCGGGTCTCGCCGCTGGCACCTGGAACTTCATAATAGCCACTCGGCGCGCTGCCGGAGAAGGCGGGGCGGTCGACCCCCACGCCTTTCGCGCTAGGCCGCTGCTCGCGCAGGCGGAGGGCGAGTTCGGCAAGCGTCAGAGAAGGCGCCGCGCGCTCCACCCGCCACCAATCGCGGTTCAGCAGGAAGTGATCGATCTCGCGGTGGAATACCAGCAAACTGCCGGTCAATCCCAGAAGGATGAACGCAAGGCCCACGACAAGTCCCAGCCAGCGATGTGCCGCGCGCAAGACCCGTCGTGGATGCCGTTTGTTCATCAAAAGCCGATGGTGATACCCATGCGGACCGTCCGCCCGGGTTGCGGCAGCAGGAAGAAGCCGCCGCTATCGATGATCCGGGCGTCGAACAGGTTATCGACGTTGATCTGCGCGCGGAGCCCCTTCTGGCCGGTGAAATACAGGGCACCGTCCACCCGGGTATAGCCGGGAAGCGTCAGGGCATTGTTCGGCAGGGTTGCCTGTCGGCTGGTGGAAGCGAAGACGCCCCCGCCGACGCCGACATTCCAGCTGCGCGTCAGGCGCGTGTCATACCGCCCCCAGAGGCTCCCGACATGGCGCGCAGCGAGCGGCAGGCGATCGCCAACCAGCGAGGCATCGTTATCGCGCGTCACCTTCGCATCGGTATAGCTATAGGCTGCCGTGAGCTGCAGCCCGGTCATGGGCGTGCCCTGCAATTCCAGCTCCACGCCTTGGCTGCGCTGTTCCCCAACCGCGATGCTGAAGTTCGGATCGTTCGGATCAGTCGTCAGAATATTGCGGCGCTTGAGTTCGAACAGGGCAGCGGTCGCGAACAGCCTGCCTCCCAGCATCTCCAGCTTCGCGCCCACTTCCGACTGCACGCCGCGCTCGGGGACGAATAGGCCGCCATCGGCGGACCGACCGAAGCTGTTCGGTACGAACGAGCGGCTCCAGCTGGCGAACAGCGACAGGCTTGGAACGGGTAGATAGACAAATCCCAGACGAGGCGACCAGGCGTTTTCCGTCTGCCGGTTGAAGACCTGCGTCACATCTTCGTAGCGCGAGCGTACCTCGTCGTAGCGTAGCCCCGCCAGCAGCCGCACCTGCGGGCCGAGCTCTACGAAATCCTGCAGGTACACCGCCGTGGACTGCGCGCCGTAAGACTGCGCCGGATAATTGCTGACGAACTGATCGGCGCGCGGCTCTGGCAGGCCATAGATCGGGTTGGCAATCTCCAGCGGCGCCAGGGGGGCGTCGAAAAACTCGTACGGCCCGAAATCATAGTCGCTGTAGCTGACACCCACCAACAGTTTGTGCCGCGCCGGGCCGGTGGTCACGCCGGTGCGCAGCTCCGACAGCAGCGTCAGATCCTGCTGCTTGTCGCTCCCGCGCGAGGCGTTGCGGTTGAGGAAGCGACCGTCGGCGGAAATGGGTTCGCTGAAGTCCGGCCGCACCCCGAAATAGGATTGTCCCGCCTTGTTGTAGAAGGCGCCACCGCGCAGGCTCGTATCGGCATCGAGGTTCCATTCCAGTTCGGTCCGTCCGCCCCAGCTCCACTGATTGCCGCGCGAGAAGCGCTCGCCGGTCTTGAAGTCGCGGGGCACGCTCAGGAACACGGCATCGGGATAATAGCCGTCTCCGTCCCGCGCCGCAGTATCGCCGTCGAAGCCATAGCCCTCGACCAGCATTTTCACATCCGGGGCGAGGCGCCACGTGCCGACGGCACTGCCGAAGCGATAGGATCGTTCGCGGAAGGTTTGAAGCTGTCCCTCCTGCCCGATTGCCCCGGTGACGCGCAGGCCGCCACGCTGCTGGCTGTCCGCCAGATTGGCATCGATCGTCAGGCGGCGCAGGTCGATGTCGCCGGCTTGGCCCGAGATTTCCGCGAAGGTCTCGTCGACGGGTGTCTTGGTGGCATAGTTGACGAGCCCGCCTACGGCGAACGAGCTGCCATACAGGACCGACGCCGGCCCCTTCAGAAACTCGACTCGGGCGATGTTGATCGGGTCGCGCGCCGTGGTGAAGCCGAACTCTCGATAGCCGTTGATGGTGCTTGCGGCCCCATCGGTACGGAATCCGCGAATGACGTAGGAAGTGGAGAAGGCATAGCCATAGCCGGTCTGACGCTGCACCCCGGCGACCGTGTCACCGGCAGCGTTGAGGTTGGTCAGCCCGCGATCTGTCAATAGCTTGTCCGTCACCGTTGAGACAGACACCGGCGTTTCCAGTATCGAAGCATCGATGCGCAGCGGCGCGGTGGCAACGTCGCTGACATAGGCTTGGCTGCGCTGGCCGACGACGACGATCGTTTCTTTCGCGTCACTGTCGCTAGTGGTGGTCTGTGCTGCAGCGGAATGCGCCATGCCCACACCGACTATCGCCCCAAACGCCAGAACCACCGGCGCATGCCTGTTTGTCACGTCGATCCCCATTCTGATTATGGAGAACGCCTAGCAGCGCTGCGAACGCCAATCAATAGCAAGTCAAGCGTTGATCAAGCCGCTTTACCCTGTAGTTGCTACAGACCCAATGAAGCGCCCGTGATCCCAATTTGGATCGAACGGGGGGTGGTATTGAAGGCTATTTTTCGAGCGTGTGGGTCGATGAATCCCAGCATTTCCTGCTGCTTCTCGGAGCTACCGCCGACGCTGGCGCTTGCGCAGGCCGATGCCCGTAAAGTCCTGAGATCGTCGTGCAGGCAACGCGAACAGGCAGCCGCGTGCAGGACGAGCCGATCCGCGTGGATATCGTGCACCGGGAGGAGATCGAAGAGGAAACTCCTCATGCGGCCCGGCAACATAGCCATGCTGGTCATCGCCATCACGAAAGCCGCGCAGCGGCCTCGTGTACCGGCTCGCATTCTGTCGTTCTGGGATGCCGGCCATGCAGCTGCCGAAAGTCGGCTCCTGGTGAGGGCTGCCGTTCGATCTATCGCTCTGGAACGACCGCTTCGTCCCATTTCCTGCCATTCGAAATCTGTCCACTGAATGGAGGCTTCCACCCGAAAAGCAGTCATTCAATTCCTGCGCTGTTAGCGATCGCGAGCGAGAAAAACTGGCCATTTGCCGAAAAGTCCTTCTGGATCGTTCTAGCGAATAGTGAACCGCACCGGGTCTGCCG
The DNA here is from genome assembly GCF_048568905.1 of Sphingomonas sp. HT-1. Taxonomy (GTDB): domain Bacteria; phylum Pseudomonadota; class Alphaproteobacteria; order Sphingomonadales; family Sphingomonadaceae; genus Sphingomonas. Next base: position 1,173,769 of record NZ_CP183770.1, read on the forward strand.
GAGGCATTGGGTTGTGAGTCACGCTGCCATATCGATGTTGCCGGCGGCAGCATAATATTGTTCTTCGGCTTCGGCAGGCGGGATGTTGCCGATAGGCTCGAGCAGCCGCCGGTGGTTGAACCAGTCCACCCATTCGAGCGTGGCGTACTCGACGGCTTCGAAGGACCGCATCGATATGGCAGCGTGACTCACAACCCAATGCCTCCGGCAGACCCGGTGCGGTTCAATCATGGTGCCCACCGAATATTACGAAACTAAGGGAAGCAGCTATAAGAGTGGGCTCGGCAAGCAGCTGGATTCGCAGATCGTCGTGCAGTGGACGGGAACGGATGTCGTCCCGCAATCCATTTCGATCAATGACGCCAAGGCGGCCCAAGAGGCGTTCGGGCGCAAAACGTTGTTGTGGGACAATTATCCGGTCAACGATTATGCGACCACCAGGGACGTCTAACACTCGCGCCCTATACCCGCCGCGAGCCGGGCCTATCTAGCTAGCGAATTAGCCGGCATCCTTTCCAATCCCATGAACCAGGAAGTGCCGACCCGCGTTGCGATAACTGGCGTGGCCGCGTTCGCGTGGAACGATCGGGGCTATGACGCCGACCTCGTCTGGCAATATGCCGCTAGCGAGGTCGCCGGCGGGGACGATCGCGCCCCCCACTCGCTGCTGGTCTTTTTCGACACGCAGCATCTGGCCCCTACCTTCGGCAGCCACCCCTGGCAGGAACAAGCCCCTGCCCTGAAGGCAGCATTCGACGGCGTCCGCGCGGCGCTCGAGGGAGGAAACGAAGCTGCTCGTCAGGCTGCACTCAGCGCATTCGTCGATATCGCGGACGATTTCGCCCGCGCGCCGGCTAGCATCCGCGCGGCGACCGTAGACCACCGTTTCGTTGAGCAGTCGCGACCATGGCTGGATGCCATGCAAGTCTGGGGACGCGTCTTGCAGCTTACCGCCGCCGGGCTAGACGCGGCTAACCGTCGCGAGCCCGCCGCCACGCGCTATTTCGCAGAGGCGCAGCAGCTTGCCACAGCAGCCGCCGCGATACCGACGATCAAGGGCGCGATCCGGTTCGATGGCTTGATCCAGATCGCAGACAGCGTGCTGGACCGCTTCGTGACGGTGACGTGACCCCTGTCTTTCATCCAGCTGCAACCAGGACCGACCGTTATTGTCGCGCAGGAGCGCGGGCGAAGCAACGGGCGGGGTTAACCCCGCCCGTTGCTTTTCGAGTTCGGCGGCGAACGCCGCCGGTGTGGCGTAGCCGAGCGAGGAGTGCGGCCGCTCGGTGTTGTAATCATCGACCCAGCGCGCGAGGATCGAGCGCGCCTGGCGGACCGTGAAGAACAGCGTCTCGTTTAGCAGCTCGTCGCGCATGCGACCGTTGAAGCTCTCGACGAACCCGTTCTGCGTCGGCTTGCCCGGCGCGATATAGTGCCACTCGACACCGGCATCGCCCGACCACGCCAGCACCGCGTTAGAGGTGAGCTCGGTTCCGTAGCACATTGGGAACCGATCCCGCGAAGAGCCGGATTGCCTTGTTGAAGGCAAGGGCGCGTAGCGCCCGCGGGCTTCATCAAGGCGGCCATGACCGGCCAGCAGATCTCTAAAGTGAAGTTGTCGACTCAACACTTTGGAGATTGACCGACCATGACCAAGCGCAGTTCTAACCCCACCGACGCCGTGCTGGTAGCCATCGATATGTCAAAGCATCGCCAAGAGGTGCTGATCGAACGTCCGGAAGGCGGTCGCCGGCGGCGGATGACCGTGATGGCAACCAAGGCGGACTACGATCGCCTCGCAGCGGACCTTGGAGAGATCGGGCGGCGGATTGTCGTCGGCTTTGAAGCGACCGGTAACTACCATCGCACCCTGGCGCACCGGCTGCTGGCCGCGGGCTTCGAGCTGCGGTTGATTTCGTCGGTCGCGCTGGCCCGGACCCGTGAGGCGTTGCACAATGGCTGGGATAAGAACGATTCCAAAGACGCGCAGGTGATCCTGCACATGCTGCGGATCGGCGCCACCCAGCGCTATGTCGACCCGCTCGCCGCCGGCATCAACGATCTGCAGGAGATGTCGAAGACGCACGAGGCCATTTCCAAGGCCAAGACCCAGACCTGGCACCGGATCCTGACCCACTACCTGCCGTTGTACTTTCCGGAGATCGAGCGCTTCGCTGGCAACAGCCGGTCCGATTGGTTCCTGGCCTTGCTCGAGCGCTTCCCCACGCCAGCGAGCATGACATCACTGGGCCAGGAGGCATTCACGAACGAGGTCTGGCCATTAGTCGGTCGCAAGGTCTCCAAGGCCCGGCTGATCAACGATATTTACGCGACAGCCTGTGCTTCCGTGGCCCTGCCGGTCGACGAAGACAGCGTGGCGATAGCCATGTTCCGCATGGTCATCGCCCAGGCTCGAGGCCTGATCCGCCAACGCGACGAGATCGAGCGAACGGCCCATGCCTTGCTCAGCGACAACCGCGATTATCAGCTCCTGCGCCTGATTCCCGGGATCGGGCCGATCAACGCGCTGACCATCCTTGCCGAAGCCGGCGATCTTCGCCGCTTCGCCCACCACCGGCAGTTCCTCAAGTTCTGCGGACTTGATCTCGCGACCTGCCAGTCCGGCACATTCCGCGGTAAGACCAAGCTGTCGAAGTATGGCAACGCCCGGCTACGCCGCACCTTCTGGATGGCGACTCAGGTTGCCATTCGCCAGCGCGACAACAGCTTCCGCGACAAGCTGGGTCGGTACGTGGCCGGACACGGCAACGACCCGGATCGCCGCCGCAAGGCCATGACCGCACTCACCGCCAAGATGGCGCGCGTCGCGCACGCCGTCATCAAAACGGGAACCGAGTACCGTCCGTTCGTCGAACGGGCGGACACCAGATGGAAGGACCCCTCTCTGCTGTGCCGTGAGGGCGCTACGGCGACCCTGTAGATAATGTTCGGGCCTTCCATCTGGCATCCGCATCTCATTTTAAGGACGGTGAGGACCACGACCGGCTCGGACGCTGGATCCTGTGTTTGCTATGGCCGAGAGCGCTTTCCTTGACGATGGAAGCCATCTGGATCAGAACCGCATAGCGCTGATCGCCATCGGCGCAACGAGACCTGCTGGCCGTTTTCCGCCGCTGCTTCCCGACCTAGGACGTTGTCGCTGACAATCATCCTGGGCGCGCCGCGCTCGGCGATTAGAGCGGCCAGTTCGCGCACCACCCGCTTGCCCGAGATCGACGTGTCGAGCACCGCCCGTAAGCACTCCCGCGTCACGTCGTCGACGATGTTGAGGATGCGGAACCGGCGACCCGTGGCCATCTGATCATGGACGAAGTCCAGGCTCCAGCGCTGGTTGGGGAGCGCCAGCACGGGCGCAGGTGCCCGCGCGCCGACGGCGCGCTTGCGGCCCTTCCTGCAACGCACCGTCAAACCCTCTTCGCGGTAAAGCCGCTGGGTCTTCTTGCGGTTGATCGTGATGCCGTCCCGGCGCAGCAGGATGTGCAGCCGCCGATAGCCGGACCGTCGGCGTTGCTGCGCAAGCTCGCGCAGACACGACCGCAGGTCGCCATCATCCTCCCGGCACGAGCGATACCGCATGCTCGTGCGATCCGCACCGACGACAGTGCACGCCCGCCGCTCGCTCATCCCCAGCGCCGTCTGGAGATACGCGACCGCTTCCCGCTTCGCGGCAGGCGTCACCATTTTTTGTGAGCAGGTCCTTCAGACCTGCATTGTCGAGCATCGTGTCCGCCAGCAGCCGCTTGAGTCGGGCGTTCTCCTCCTCGAGCGCCCGCAGCCGCTTCGCATCGGATACCTCCAGGCCACCGAACTTGGCCTTCCAAGCGTAATAGGTCGCGCTCGACATACCATGCCGCCGGCACAGATCCGTCACCACCGCGCCTGCTTCGGCTTCCTTCAGGATGCCGATGATCTGCTCTTCCGAAAACTGCTTCCGCTTCATCTGTCCGTCCCTTTCCGGGGCCGGACTCTAGCTCCAAATGGAGGAAAAAACGGGGGTCACGTCAACGGATGTACCGACGCTGCTGTGGACGGCGGCGGCGGAGCGGCCGAAAGTGCCCTAATTAGCCTTGGGGGACAGGTGACAGCGATTGGTCGCACCACCTAAGCAAGTTGGTTCGATGCCCAACGCCGCAATCGTAGGACGTTGGCAGCCAATGCGGCGCCGGTGCCCCCGTGCTTCCCCCGATTAGCAGCATGGGGCAAGGTTCAGGTGCGGCGTAGCCCATCAATCCTCACCACGGGAACAATGCCGAGCCCGTGGGGTAACGTAATCGTCAAACCAGCAGCGCTCTGCCGGAACGCCACATCGCCACCGCCAAGCAGCCGCGCCCGTGCCACGCGGCCGGCCTTCGGCCCCAACGCCTGCACGGTCACCGGCGCGCTCGGGGCCTTGAGGAAGAACAGGTACAGCGCGTCGCCCTTGGTGGTGAAGCGCACATCCTGTTCGGTGAAGCCTTTGAATGCGTGTTCGTTCTGCATCCCCGCGGCAAGCTGGGTCGGCCCTTCGCCATACACCTGCCACGGCCGGCTGCCGAACACGGCCTCGCCGTTGACCGCCATCCAGGCGCCGATATCGTCGAGGATCTTCTCTTCTTCCGCGTCGATCGTACCGTCGCCGCGCTGAGGTACGGAAAGCAACAGATTGCCGTTCTTTGACACCACGTCGGCCAGCCGCTGCAGCACGTCGTTCGCCGATTTATACGCCTTGTTGGTATAGAGGCTCCGTTGATAGAACCAATCGCCCAGGCAGGTGTCGGTTTGCCACGGCTCGTCCCACAGATGGTCGGAAAAGCCACGCTCGACGTCCTGCACCAGGCCGAAACGTGCATAAGGATTGAGCTTCTTGGCCGTGGCGACGACGTCGACCTTGCCGTGCCACCCGATCGAGCGGTTATAGTAATCGGCCACTGCTGCCAGTCCGATCGGGCCGAACGGCAGCTCGTAATTGTCAAAATAGCAAAAATCAGGCTTGTACTTGGTCACGAGGTCCACCTGGCGCAGCAACCATCGGCGAGCATAGTCCATGTCCCCCGGGGGCACGGTTTCCAGCCACTGGCCGTCATGCTGCTCGTGCCACTTGCCCATTGCCTGCATCGTCTCGATGCCGTCGGGGGCGGGCATATGCTTGCCGGTGTAAAGGATCTGAGGGTCCAGTCCCTCCCACCATTTGCCTGCGCCGTCGGCCTTGGTCAGGCGATAGGCGTCGTAGCGCTCGCCCTTGCGCACACCTTCGGCGTCATAGCCATACGCGGTCTGGTACCAGTGCCAGCTGTGCGAGGCATGGTTGGAAACGCCGAAGCGCAGCCCGTGCGCGCGTGCCACCTTCTCCCAGGTGCCGACCACGTCGCGCTTCGGCCCGACCCGCAGGCTGTTCCAGCCATGATGAGTACTGTCATAGCAGTCGAGATTGTCGTGATGGCAGGCCAGCGATACGAAGTACTTGGCGCCTGCCTTGACGAAGCGCTTCATGAGACTGTCGGGGTCCCAACGCTCGGCAGTCCAGCGGTTCTGCACCTCCATGAAGCCGACATCGGCGGGATGACCATAGGTCTTGCGATGGAAATCCGAGGCCGGGTGGCCCTGAATGTACATATGCCGCCCATACCAGTCGCCCTGCTCGGGCACCGATTGCGGCCCCCAGTGCGACCAGATGCCAAACTTCGCATCGCGAAACCAATCAGGGTAGCGGTAGTTCGCCACCAGCGAGGGCCAGTTCGCCTGAACCGGCCCCTGGGCCACAACTTGTGCGCGCGCCACTGCCGGCAGGGCGGCCAGCCCCGCCAAAACTTCGCGACGCCGCCACCCTGATCCGATCATTGCTACCTCCGCTGAACCACGACAAGACCACCTTGATACCGAACTTCGGTATCAAAGCCATTGTCGTCAGTCACCGGCTTTCCGGCGCTCACCCACTTCACACGCAAGCTGCGGGCTGTGGGCATGCCCGACCAGCCCTTGCCCTCGCGCGCGCCGATCGTCAGCGTGCCGGCCTTGTCGTCATAGGTCAGCGGGATGCGGCTGAACGCGCCCGACTTGTACTGTTCGCTGCGGCCGTCGTCCTCGTAAAGCGAGAACCGGCCGTTCGCGCCAGTATAGACGGTGATGGTCAGCGGGGCATCGCGCTGCTGATCGACATACTGCGTCACCGGGCCCATCGGCACGATCGCGCCGGCCTTGACGAACAGCGGCATCCTCGTTTCGGGCGCCGCCACCCCTGCGACGGTACCTCCCCGATAGGTCTTGGCGGTTGCGAAGTCGTACCAGGTGCCTGCGCCCGGGAAGTACACGGTGCGGCTGCGCGCCTTGTACTCGGTCACCGGCGCGACGAGGAAGGAATCGCCGAACATATATTGGTCGTCGATATCGCGAGCCTTCGCGTCCGCCGGGAAGTCCATTGCCATCCCGCGCATGATGCTGCCGTCCTTCATATAGGTGTCGGCGCCCAGCGTGTAGATGTACGGCATCAGCCGGTAGCGAAGCTGGTCGTACCACACCATCGACGCGCGCATCGGCGAGCCCTCGGGCGAAATCTCGTAGATCTCGCGGTACGGGAACTCGCCGTGACTGCGGAACAGCGGGCTGAACGCACCGAACTGGAACCAGCGCAGGTTGAGCTCGCGCCATTCGGCGAGGTCTTCCGGCTTCGGCGTCTTGGTCGCGAACCGGTCCTCCAGCGCGAAGCCGCCAATGTCGTGCGTCCAATTCGGGATGCCCGACATGGATGCGTTGACGCCGGCCGAAATCTGCGCGCGCAGATCATACCAGCGGCTGGCGACGTCGCCGGACCAGATTGCAGCGCCATAGCGTTGCAGCCCACCAAAACCCGAACGGGTTAGCAGAAACGGCCGCACGTCCGGTTTGAAACCGTGCCAGCCTTCGAAGAAGGCACGAGCGTTCATCAACGGATAGCTGTTGAAATACTGCTCCGCCGGCCCAATCGCGGTCGGCCCCATCGTGTCGATACGCTCTGGAATCGAAAGGTTGGAGTGCATGTCTGGTTCGCTGGCGTCGGCCCACCACGCGTCGGTGCCTAGCACGCCCAGCTTCGCCTGCACCTGCTTCCAGAAAATCCGCCGTCCTTCGGCCGAATAGGGATCGTAGAAGGTGCTGGCGTAACCCGGCCCCACCCAATCCTTGTTCCCCTGGCGCAGATTGCCCTGATAAGCGGCGCCGGCCGCATTCAGTTCCTTGTAGTTCTCGGTCGTTGGATAGAATTTCGGCCAGACCGAGATCATGAAGTTCGCGTGCTGATCGTGGACCTTCTCGATCATCGCCTTGGGATCGGCGAAGCGGGTCGGATCGAAATTGTGGCTGCCCCAGTCGTCGTCGCGCCAGTAGCGCCAGTCGAGTACGATATTGTCGAGCGGGATGTTCAGCGAACGGTACTTGTCGACCACGCCGGTCACCTCGGCGGCGGTGTCGTAGCGCTGACGCGACTGCCAGAAGCCATAGACCCATTTGGGCATCATCTCGGCCTTGCCGGTGATCTGGCGATAGCCGGCAATCACGCCGTCCAGCGTGTCGGCGGGCACGAACCAATAGTTCTTGGCCTGGCCGACCTCGCTGGTGAACCACACCGAATGGCGGTCCTGCGCGGGCAGCGGGTCATTGTGGAGCAGCGCCATGTAGCCGGCGTTCGGCTCCCACTCGATGCGGATCTGCACCGGCTTGCCCTTGACCATCGGCAGGTCGAAATTGGCGTACCAGGGGTTCCAGTTCTGCCGCCAGCGATCGAGCACCAGCTTCCCGTCGGCATAGACTTTGTAGTAGCTCGAGCCATAGAGCTGGAACTTGTGGGTGCCGGTCACCTCCGGCTGGAGGTCGCCGGTCCACACCACCGTCTGCTTCTGCACCGCGTTGCCGGCGGTGTTCTGGCCGCCCGTCGCCGCGACGGTCTGCGCCTTGGCCGCTTCCGGCCAGTTCTTCTGGTCCTTGATGTACTGGTAGTTGATCGTGGCTTCCTGGCGGGTGACCGCCGGTTTGCCGTCGAGGAAATATTCAGCCTTCCAGCCGGGCTTGCCGTCGCTGGAGACCTTCAGCCCCTCGCCCACCAGCGTGTAGGGCTTGGGATTGCCGAAACGGCTGATGCTCGCATTGTCCCACAGCAGACCGTAGCTGCGCGTCGAGACGACGAACGGCACGGCGATGTCCATGTTGTGCTGGGCGAGTTCGACGTCCTCGCCATTATAGTTCATCTGCGCATTCTGGTGCTGGCCGAGGCCGTACAGCCCCTCGTCCGTGCCGCGGTTGAACTGCTGGCTGATCGAGACGAACGGCTTGCCCTCGACAGTCACCGGCTTGAACGCGGTCTGGCCGGATTCGGCGAGCAGCTCGCGGCCCTTGGCATCGGTGAAGCGGACACGGCCGGTGGCGAGCTCGACATCGGCGGTGGCGCGCTTGGCCTTCACCAGCACATGGCCATTCGCCTGGGACACCTCGAACGCGCCGGCGGCCGGCGGATTGGGCGCCATCAGGCTGGGGGCGAGCGTGCCGGTATCGACGCCCTTGGGCAGCGCCACGACATGGAAGATGCCGTCGCCGTGCACGGTCACTTCCACCCTGGCGGCAGCGCCGCCGGTCGGTGTGACCACCACCCCGCCGTCGGTGCGGCTATAGCCGTTTTCCTGCGCCGCCTGCGCCGACGTCATCGCGCTGCCTGCCAGCAGCGCCGCAATCCAAACCCTCTTCATGCCCAAACCTCCTGCGTTTCTTCTATTTCTGCCGCTCAACGATAGCGGCCCATGGTAACCTTCAGAACCTGTGGTCGATCGATCAGGTTGAGCCCGTAATCGGTCTGGTCGCCGTTCCAGATTCGCGTCGTCTGCCACTTGCCGTCGACGAAAGTTCCTTCCTCGGCTCGCAGCATGATGCCGTTGGGAGCGCTGCCTTCCGCTGCCGAGAAGGTGACGCGGACATGGTCGCCCACCACCAGGAACTCGTTGTCGGAAAGCTGCGCGACGGCCACGCCGCCGATCTTCTCCGCGCCCCAGGGTGCGGGATCGGTCTTGAGGAAGGTCCACTCCTTCATGCCGAACTGCCACTCGCCCCAGCTGGCGGTGATCTGCCAGCCGCCCAGCGTGGTGCTGCGCGGCTTGTTGTCGTCCGGCTTGGCCACGCCCCAGGTCGGGCGGGTATAGGCGATACGTGCCCAGTCCCGCGCGATGCTGCCCAGCGTGCGATAGGGCAGCGCGAAGGCATCCACCGTCGCCGGATCGAGGTCGCGCGCGCCGAGCGGGAAGTTGAAATAGCCCGTCGCGTCCATCCCGAACGGCGCGAAGCCGATCGCGCCGCGGCCCAGCGCCTCGTAGAAGAAGCGGGCGAAATCGCGCGCGTTACCGATCTCCGGCACCATCAGCGCGTTATCGGGACGGGCATATTTTTCGAGGTAGAGCGAGACGTTCTCGCTGCTGCGATCGTAGAGATCAGGTGCGGCGAAATCGAGCGCCGGGGCGGCTGCCTTCCAGATGTCCAGCACATCCTGCTGCGGCCCGCCGCTCGCTACACCGCTAGGGTCGGGCACGTTGGAGGGGCCGGCGAGCGCCGCATTTACATACATCGGCAGCGCCTTCACCGCCTTCCCCGCCGCCGCGATCGCATTGACGTAGCGTGCGACGTACCAGCTGTTGAACGCGCGGTCCGCCTGCGCGCCGAACGCTTGGCTCCAGGTACCGCGCTTGCCAGTCTTCTTCGCGAGTTCGACCGGGATGGTCTGCCCGAACAGCCGGTTGCCCTCGGCCGAATAATCGCGGGGGTTGCGATAGCTGCCGGTTTCGTTCTCCGGTTGGACGAGGATCACGGTGTTCTGCGGATCATGGTCGCGCAAATACTCCATCACTTTGACGAAAGCGCGCGTATCGGCCTTCAGCGTCTCCACGCCATGCGCGCTCAGCACACCATGATCCTTGCCGTCGCGCGTCTTCATCCGCGGGAAGCGCTGCGCGTCCAACTTCACCCAATCGGGGGTGTAGCTATAGCTCGTGTTTTTCCAGGTTCCGAACCACAGCAGGACCACGCGCTTGTCGTGCGCGCGCGCCTGATCGAGCAGTGTCTGCAAGAAACTGAGGTCGAACTGCCCCTCGCGCGGCTCCACCTGCTGCCAGGCGATCGGCACTTCCACGGTGTTGGCGTGGATGCGGTCCAGCACCTCCCAGGTGGTGGCCAGCGGCTCGGCGTAGTTGCTCGAATTGTTCACCTGCGCGCCCAGCATCAGGAACGGCGCGCCGTCGACGATCAGCGCATGGCGCCCGTTCTTCGTCTGAATGTGCGGCACCGGCGTGGCAGTCTGCGCCATCACTGCCAGCGGCGCGCCCGAGAGCAGCGCCGCAAGCGCCGCGCCATGAATGCGCAATGGTTTCATTTCCTCTCCCCTGCCGGATCGCCATAGAACAGTCCGCGCCCGTCAGTGCCGAGATATACCCGGCCCGCGATGCGCGGGTCACCTGAAATCACACGAAATCGCAGGCCCCATTGGTGCCCGTCATCGTTGATCCGCATCCATTTTTTCCCAAGATCGTCGGAGCGCCAGACCGCACGCAGCCCGTCCATCGTGCCAACGGCAAACAGCGTCGGCACCCGCCCGCTGCCCTTGCCGAGCCCGAACAGATCGACCTGCAGGGCGCCGCTGGCGGGCTGGAACGATGCGCCTTCATCTGTGCTGCGCCAAAGCTGCCCCCCGAGCTTGAGCCAGAGCTCGCCCGCCACGAACGGCGAAGCGATCAGCGTCGACTGTTGCTCGCGGTTATGGATGCGCGCTGCCGACAGGTTCGCCGGCAGGCCGTGGCCTCGCAGCGCCACAAAATGCGCACCGCCATCACGCGAGCCGAGCAGTTGCGCGTCGGTCACGGCATAGAAGCGCCCGGGATCGACCTTGTCGGCGGTCGCCCGCGTGTTGCCCGGCAAGCCTTCCACCCGCACCCAGCTTTTGCCGCCGTCGCGCGTCAGCATAGGTTCGGGCGCCGCCACCAACATCGCGCTGCCGTCCGCCGATACACTGACCGCCGCTTCGCCGTTTAGGTCAGCACGCGCCGGCGGACTGCCCATCGCCGGTACCTTCACCGGCACCCAGCTCCGACCACCATCTTCCGACCGACCGAGCGAGGCATCCCGCGGCCGGTTGGCGTAGAGACTGCCGCTGCGCACGATCACGTTCGGCTTCAGCCCGGCATAATCGAGGGTGTTGGTGTTCGACAGATACGGGTTCGCGAAAGTCGGCTGCGGCGACGTCGCAAAGTCATCGTGCACGAAACCGCCCAGGTCCCCGAAGCCGGAAACCAGATGCGCACCACCCGTCGGGGAACTCAGCGTGATGATCGCCGTCTGCTCGATGCCACGCACCCAGGGTGCCCATTGGATCGTGGCGGCGCCAAGCGTCGACGTCGCATATACAGTCGCGCCGGTAGTATAGACGATGTGCGCAGGATCGAACGGATCGATCGCAAGACCGGTGATCCAGTGGCCGAAGTCGGCACCCTTTCCCTCGTGTAGCAGGAACGGCGACGCCGAAACATCACGGCGGCTTTTGGGCCCCAGATCGGTCCAGTGCGCCCCGCCGTCGCGCGACAGCCATAGCGTGTCCCCCAGGCGATAGCGATCCAGCGTGCTGATCGCGATGATTCCCGTTGCGGAGGCAGCCACTGCGACACCCAGGATGCCGCCCTCTTGATGATCGGGTGGCGTGACTGCCTGTCCCTTGCCCTCGGGCGAGAAGCGCCACAGCGCGCCTTGCAGCGCGTCGCTCTGCCCGATGCCATTGGCGTAGCCGACGTAGAGCGTCCCATCCTTGGTGATGGCGGCCTTTACGGCCAGCATTTCCGGCGCGGGCCCGGAAACCGCTATCCAGCTTTTTCCGCCATCTTCAGAGCGATAGAGATGCATGGCGCCGGGATCTGCGACGCCTGCCCAGATTCGCTTCGAACCCTGATCGGCCGTGCCGCTAGTGGGATCGAACACCACGAATGCCACGCCGCCATGGGTCTGGCGCGGCGCCGGCGTGCCTAGCCCCGACAGCGGAAACGACGAAACCTTGTTCCAATGCGCACCCGCATCATCGCTCCGCCACAGGCCGTCGTGCCGCGATCCGAAGAACAAGGTGCTGGTGCGGTTCGGGTCTACCGCCAGGCGCTCGCCGAGCCCCCGGCCCGCTTCGTTGCCGCCCATTTCGAACGGCACCGGCGTCACACGCCACGTCTTGCCCCGATCGGCCGAGCGCAGGATCGCCGCCGGCGCGCGTGCGCTCATCCCTGCAGCCATGTACACGATTGCCGGGTCGCGCGGATCGGGCGCAATGCTCTCAATCCCCATATAGCTGGATACGGCATTGGAATCCTGCAGCGGCACCCAACGCATTGCCACCGAATCCCAGCGATAGGCCCCGCCCATGTCCGTGCGCAGATAGGCAAGGCCCCGCTCGGCCGGGCTGAAGACGATGCCCGGCGCATAACCCCCGGCACCCACCGTCACATTGGTCCAGCGATAGGGGGTGGCCTTCTGCGCCAGCGCAATAGCAGGCGCGGCCGAAACGGCCAGCACCGCAAGCATGCCAAGCGACATGAAACGCCCCATTCCTCTCCCTCCCGCATCCGACAACGTTGCCGGTTTACGATCCGTCGTGGACAGGTTAGCGCTACCAGCAGCAGAAAGAAACCGCTGATCTGAAAATTACTTTTACAGATGGATGCATGCTACAATAGGCGCCAATCCTGTTTGGCATCGCGGACACCGGGGAGGAAAAGACGATGACACAGCACCTTGATCGCCGGCACTTGCTGGCCGGTATGGCCGCCGCAGCCGGCGCCGCCGCGCTGCCCGCCCAGGCGTTCCAGGCAGTCGCCGAAGACGTGCTGCCACTTTGGCCGGATTCGCCGCCAGGCGCCCCGGCGACGTTGCCCACCCCCAAATTCGACCAACGCTCGAAGGATCCGGCGTTTAACGATCGCTGGCTAACCGGAATCGGCCGCCCATCGCTGACCGTGCGGCGCCCGCCCCAGCCCAATGGCACTGCAGTGATGCTCATTCCCGGCGGCGGCTATGGCTTTCTTGCCATCGACAACGAGGGCGAGGAACAGGCCCGTTGGCTCAACGCCATCGGGGTGACTGCGTTCATCCTTCACTATCGCCTTCCCACCGAAGGGTGGAGCAACCGATCGATCGTCCCGCTCGCAGACGCGCAACGCGCGCTGCGCCTGATCCGCGCTTCGGCCACGCGCTATGGCGTGGATGCCAAGCGCGTACTGACGCTTGGATTTTCGGCCGGCGGCCATCTCGCCGGCAGCCTTGCAACTCGCCATGCAGAGCGCGTTTACGCGCCGGTTGACGCGGCCGACCAGCAATCCGCACGCCCCGATCTCGCCGGCCTGATTTATCCGGTGGTCAGCCTGTCGGCATCGTTCACGCACGGCGGATCCCGCGACAATCTTTTCGGCACTGCCGCCGATCCTAAAGCGCTCAGCCAGGCTTCGGTGGAGAATCGTGTAACCGGTGACACCCCGCCGCTCTTCCTCGCCCATGCCAGCGACGACGGGCTGGTGCCGATCGCCAACAGCTTGGCACTGTACCAGGCGGCTCTGGCCACGCAGTGCCCTTCCGAACTCCACGCCTTCGATCAGGGCGGCCACGGCTTCGGCGTTCGCCTGCAAAAAACAGTACCCGCCGCCGCTTGGCCGACATTGTTCGCAGCCTATGCGCGACGCAGCGGTGTTCTGGCAGCATGATCCGTGCGGCGGCGCTGCTCGCCCTTGTGCTTGCCGGTGGCGCCAATGATCCTAAGCCCGCCTATCGCTCCAGTCCGGAGCGGCGCACGGAGGCGGACGATCGGCAATGGGGTCCCTGGCTTGGCCCCTTCCGCGCCAAGCTTGTGCCGACCATGATGCAGGACTTCGGCGAGCGTTACCTGTACGCGCCGGCCAACGCCGCGCTGCCGCCGCCTAAAGAGGGCGAGCAGCGCGTCGTGTTTATCGGGGACTCGATCACCGACGGCTGGGACCTTGCCCAGAGCTTCCCGAACGAGCACTATATCAACCGCGGCATCGGTGGGCAGGTGACGGCACAGATGCTGGTACGCTTCGAACAGGATGTGGTAGCACTTCACCCCCGCGCCGTGGTGATTCTGGGTGGCGTGAACGACGTCACGGGACTTCTCCAGGTCGAAAGCCCCGAGTCTATCGTCGCGAACATCGAAGCGATGGCGGACATCGCTTCCGCGCACGGCATTGCCGTCGTGCTGTGCTCCATCCTGCCGGTGAACGACTATAGCGAAGCCGCCCGCGCGGTAGTCAAGGAGCGCCGACCCGCCGTTTTGCGGGCGATCAATGCCCGACTCCGCGCCATGGCCATGCGACGGGGCTTCGCCTACGCCGATTACGATGCCGCGCTTGCCGATCAGCGCGGCTTTATGCGCGCCGAACTGACACGGGACGGCATTCATCCCCTCGATGCAGGCTATGCCTTAATGGTGCCGATTGTCGCGACAGCGATCGTTTCCGCGACCAGCGAAATCAAGTAAGCATCTGATTTTTAAGACATTAAATGTGTTAACGATAACGTAGTTTCATTCGTAAACTTCGGTTTCACATTATTGTTGCGATAAATCGGACTCGATGGTAGCGCAAACATGGGATGCCGGGACCACACCGGTACCGCCGTGCAGGCGCTTTCGACGGAGCGCTCCGGCCTTCACCATTCGGGATAGCGCTCCGGCGCAGGAGGGGACCAGTGACCTACCGTTTCACATCATCTTTGAATTCGACGTCCATTGGCGCAGCCCTGCGCGCAGGCGCCTCGCTGGCAACGTTGTCACTGGCAATCCTGCCCGGAACCTCCCTAGCGCAGACGGCAGCAGCCGCGCCGCAGGGTAGCGAAGCCGCCACGCAGGATGCCACGGCAGGCGACGCAGCACAGGAAATCGTGGTCACGGGCATTCGCGCCTCGCTGCAGAGCGCGCGCAATCGCAAGCGGGACGCCGAACAGGTTGTCGACTCGATCACCGCGCAGGATATCGGCGCCCTTCCCGACCGATCGGTCTCGGAAGCGCTGCAGCGCGTGCCCGGCGTTACGCTCCAGCGCACCAACGAAAATCGCGATCCCGCCCGCTTGTCGTCCGAAGGCGGTGGCGTGTTCATCCGCGGCTTGTCCTGGGTCCGCTCCGAACTGAACGGCCGCGACGTCTTCTCGGCGAACAACGGCCGCGGGCTGTCCTTTGAAGACGTGTCCGCCGACTTGCTCGTCGGCGTCGACGTCTTCAAGAACCCGTCGGCCGACCTCGTTGAAGGGGGCATCGGCGGCATCATCAACTTGCGCACCCGCAAGCCCTTCGACGCCCCCGGCTATGTTTTTGCCCTGTCCGGCGACGCCAATTACGCCGATCTGCGCAAGAAGACCTTCTGGTCGGGCAATGCGCTTGCCAGCGGCCGCTGGCAGACTCCGCTCGGCGAAATGGGGCTGCTGCTCAGCTATTCGCTCAACAACATCGGCAACCGTACTGACAGCATCACGGCAGGTCGCTACGATCGCGGCACACTGACTGCACCGCAGGATGGTCTGGCTGCGGGCACCAACGTCTTCATCCCCAACGGCATGGGCTTCCGCCGAATCGATTGGCAGCAGAAGCGTACCGCGTTCGACGGTTCGTTCCAGTGGAAGCCGAGCGACACGCTGCAGTTGACCTTCGAAGCGCTGATTTCGAAAGCGACGCCGCGCGACATCGAATACGCGATCGGCGACTATGACATGCCGGGGTCGGACAACTCGACCTACCAGTTCGGGCCGAACCGCGAGTTGCAGTCGGGCGTCATCCAGAACCGCAACCTCAACCTCGACACCCGCGCCGGCAGCCAGGACAAGAAGACCCAGGACTTCTCGGGCAACCTGCGCTGGACGCCGAACGAAAACTGGTCCGTCAGCGCCGATCTCCAGTACATCAAGTCCACCGCCAAGGTGTACAGCATGACGGCATTCACCGGCGCCAACATCCCGACGACCATCGCGTTCGATTTCAGCAGTGACGATCCGTCGATTACGATGACGCCGACGAACAGCGCCCAGTCGCTCACCGACAAGAATCTGTACTGGTGGGCTGCCGCGATGGACCACATCGAGGACAATGAGGCAGACGAGTGGGCAACCCGCGCCGACGTCGAGTACACGTTCACTGACAGCGACTTCCTGAAGTCGTTCCGCGTCGGCGGCCGCTTCACCGATCGCTCCGCCACCACGCGGCAGAGCACCTACAACTGGGGCCTGCTCTCGGCGCAATATTGGCAGCCGGGCAGCGCGGTGTTCCTCAACCAGACCGGCTATCCAGGCGGTCCGCAGAATGCTGGCCTGCCGAATCAGACGCAATTGGTGAACTACAACAACTTCTTCCGCGGCAAGGCACCGCAACCGGGCGCGGGTTTCTGGTTCCCGTCGGCAAGCCTCGTGCAAAATGGCACGGCGCACGCGTATGACTATCTGAAGAGCACGCTGTCGAACGGCTGGGGCTGGGCGCCGCTGAGCGACGATTACAGCACGAACCCGGGCGGTATCAACGACCAGACCGAAAAGACCTATGCCGGCTATGCCCTGATGCGCTTCGGCATGGAACAGAGCCCCCTCGGCCATTTCGACGGCAATATCGGCGTGCGGGTCGTACGTACCGAGACCGGCTCAAGCGGCACCCCGATCACCATCGGCGCGCCGACCTCGTCGCCTGGCCTTTGCGTTGTCGGCACGCCCATCACCACCGGCCCGCGTGCCGGCCAGACGGTAAACGCAACCGATTGCGCCAATTATGCAGCGGCATTCCGCTTCGCCGGCGGCACGATCACCCAGCCGACCACGGGCAACGGATCGTACACCGATGTGCTGCCCAGCTTGAACCTGCGCTTCTTTCTCAAGGAAAATCTGCAGCTTCGTCTTGCCGCGGCGAAGGCGATCGTTCGACCGACCTTCGCGCAGCTCAATCCATACGTATCGCTTGGCTATAGCTTTGATTCGGTCACCGGCATCGGCACCGGCACGGGCGTTAACGGGACACTGACGCCGTTCACTGGCAGCGCCGGCAATGCGAACTTGAAGCCCACCCGCTCCAACCAGTTCGACGTGAGCCTCGAGTATTACTTCGGTCGATCGAACAGCCTGACGTTCGCCGGTTTCTACAAGGATATCTCGAACTATATCTTTGCCGGCCTGACGCAGCAGACCTTTACGTCGAACGGCCAGACGCTGACCTTCGACGTGACGCAGCAGACCAACGGGTCCAGCGGCAAGATCAAGGGCTTCGAGATCGGCTACACCCAGTTCTTTGACATGCTGCCGGGGGCGCTGGGAGGCCTAGGCTTCAGCGGCAACTACACCTTCGTCGATTCGTCGGGTGGCAGGAACACGGCGGTGAACGTGTTCGATCCGAACCAGACAACCAACGCAGGATTGAATCTGCCGTTGGAGGGCTTGTCGAAGTACTCGTACAACGCAGCTCTCGTCTACGAAAAGTACGGAATTTCGGCTCGTGCGGCGTATAACTGGCGTTCGCACTATCTGCTGACAACCTCGGCCGCGAACATCAACTATCCGGTCTGGTCGGAAAGCTACGGGCAGCTGGACGCATCGATCCTCTATTCGCTCACCAAGAATGTGAAGATCGGTGTACAGGGCTACAATCTGCTCAACTCGCGGACCTTCCTCGATGTGGGTGATCCCAGCCTGAAGCCGCGTTACGGCTGGACGGATACCGATCGGCGCTTCGCCTTCCTATTCCGTACGCTCTTCTAACAACTCTTCTATCCCATGCCCCCGGACCTCTGGCCCGGGGGCATCCTTTTTCCGCCCGCCGATTCCGCCTAAACTCGGCTCTCGATCGGCAGAATGGGAACGCTCGCGCAATGCCGCAGCACATCATCATTGCAGGCGGCGGCAGCGCCGGGTGGATGGCCGCTGCATTGTTCGCGCGGTTACGCCCAGCACCGCTTACCCGCATCACGCTGGTCGAATCGGATGCGATCGGAACGATCGGGGTCGGCGAGGCGACCGTGCCGATCCTTCAAGACTTCAACCGCCTGCTCGGTGTGCACGAACCAGAGTTCGTCGCCGCTACCCAAGGCAGCTTCAAGCTGGGCATCGAATTCGTCGACTGGGGTCACCTCGGCAACCGCCACTTCCACGGCTTCGGGGACTTCGGCGCGCCGATCGAGGGCACCGCCCCCCACCATCATTGGCACCGCCTGCGCACCGCCGGACGGGAACAAGATCCGATCGACGCTTGGTCGATGCCCGCGATCCTCGCTCGGCAGGATCGCTTTGCGCCGCCCGAGGCGTCGCGTGGAGAAGCCGCTGAATATCGCTACGCCTATCATTTCGATGCGGGCCTCTATGCCTGCCTGCTGCGTAGCTATGCGCAGTCGCGCGGCGTGGCGCATATGGAAGGCCGCATCGTCGATGTGGAGCGCGATCCGCATAGCGGCGACGTCGCTGCCCTTCGGCTCGACGGTGATCGCCGGCTGGACGGCGATATCTTCATCGATTGTACCGGTTTTGCGAGCAGACTTCTAGGCGCGGAACTCGGAGTGGCACTCGTCGACTGGTCCGGCTGGCTGCCGGCGAATCGTGCGATCGCACAGGGGTCTGCCCGGGCCGGCCGCTTCACGCCTTTCACCCGATCAACTGCGCTTACCGCTGGCTGGCAATGGCGCATCCCGCTCCAGCACCGCACGGGCAATGGCCTAGTCTATAGCAGCCGCTACCTTTCCGATGACGAAGCGGCGCATATCCTTACCAGCAACCTCGACGGCGACGCGATCGGCGAGCCGCGCCTGCTGCGCTTCACGACCGGCCGCCGCGAGCAGTTCTGGGCCCACAACGTGATTGCTATCGGCCTCGCTGCAGGCTTCATGGAGCCGCTGGAATCCACTAGCCTGCAACTGGTCCAGACAGGGCTGGCCCGCCTCGCCGAACTGTTGCCGCACGGCCGCGTCGCGCCTCCGATCCGGACGGAGTACAACCGCGAGACCATCGCGGAGTATGAGCGAATCCGGGATTTCCTGATCGCCCACTACTGCATTAGCCAGAGGCCCGAGCCCTTCTGGCGCGACAGCGCCAACATGGCCTTGCCGGACACTCTTACCCACAAGCTCGCGCTTTGGGATGCGATGGGACGAGTACCCATGTACGACCTTGAATCGCACGCGGAGCCGAGTTGGGCGGCGATACTGCTAGGCCAGGGCCGAATACCGCAGGGCCACGATCCGGCTGCCGATAGGATGTCGCTCGAGTCCATGGCCGCGCTCGTCGCCGCGCGCCGCGACACGCTGCAAGCAGCCGCAGCAAGACTGCCGCAGCACGACCATTTCGTACGCCGCACCTGCCACGCACAAGCAGCATGAACGTACCACTTCGCCGCATCGTTATCGCCGGGGGCGGCAGTGCTGGCTGGATGGCGGCTGCCGCGCTGTCTCAGGCGCTGGCCGGCACTGGCATTGCCATTACTCTGGTCGAATCCGAAGCCATTGGTACGGTCGGCGTCGGCGAAGCGACCATCCCGCCGATCCACGGCTTCAATCAGATGATCGGTGTCGACGAGGCCGCCTTTGTTAAGGCGACCGGCGGCACGTTCAAGCTGGGAATCGAGTTTGTGGATTGGTGGCGAAGGGGCGAAGGCTATTTTCATCCCTTTGGCCGCTATGGCGACGATTTCGGGATGGTGCCCTTCCACCAGCACTGGCTCGCCGCGCGCGCGGAAGGCGATACGACACCTTTGGGAGCCTATTCGCTGTCCACCCTGGCGGCAATGAACGGTCGATTTGGCCTGCCCCAGGGCGACGCTCGCTCGGTATTCGCCACCTATGGCTATGCTTATCATTTCGATGCCGGGCGCTACGCCGCCTTTCTTCGCCAGCTTTCCGAAAGCCGCGGCGTGGTGCGCCATGAAGGCCGGATCGGCGACGTGGAGCAGGATCCGGAAACCGGCTTCGTCCGCACGCTCACGCTGGAAGACGGTCGCACCATCTCGGGCGATCTGTTCCTCGACTGCACCGGCTTCCGCGCACTGCTGATCGGCGACGCGCTGAGCGTACCCTATCAGGATTGGTCGCACTGGCTGCCCTGCGATCGCGCGATCGCGGTCCCCACCGCTGCCGTCGCGCCGCCGACGCCCTTCACCCGCGCCACCGCACGTGGCGCTGGCTGGCAATGGCGCATCCCACTGCAGCACCGCACCGGCAATGGCCATGTCTTCTGTAGCAGCTTCTGCAGCGAGGCCGAGGCCGAAGCGCTGCTGCTGGCCAATCTCGACGCGCCAACGGTCGGAGAGCTCCGCCACCTGCGCTTCACCACCGGCCGGCGAACCACGCCCTGGGCAGCCAACGTCGTCGCGATCGGACTAGCATCAGGCTTTCTGGAGCCGCTGGAGTCGACAAGCCTCCACCTGATCCAGAGCGCGATCACCGCGTTGCTCAGCTGGTTTCCCGACCAGCAGTTTGATCCGGTGGTGCGCGCCGAATATAATCGGCGGGTGACGCGGGAATGGGATGCGATCCGCGACTTCCTGATCCTCCACTATACCGCCACCGAGCGCGATGACACGTCATTCTGGCGCCACTGCCGCGCCATCACCGTGCCGGAGACTCTGATCGAGAAGGTGGCGCTGTTCGCTCGCACCGGCCGGCTGCTGGGTCGCGAGGGAGACCTGTTCATGGACGCAAGCTGGCTGGCGGTTCTGCTCGGGCAAGGCGTGATACCTCGGGGGCATGACTCGCTTGCGAACAGCATGACGCCCGAGCTTAGGTCCAAAATCCTGGCGGCGATGCGCAAAACCATCGCCGGCGCGGCAGCCGCCCTGCCCCCGCACGCCTCCACCATAGCCCAATATTTGCACGCGTGCTGAGAAGGAAGCACACCGCTTCAGCAACCGGAGTGCCGCGCACGCTTGCAGGCGGGCACCAAGCTCCGCTAGGGGCGATCCTGCTGGGGGCCTGTAGCTCAGCGGTTAGAGCTGGCCGCTCATAACGGCTAGGTCGCGGGTTCGAATCCTGCCGGGCCCACCAGCATGTTTGCTTCCGGGGTTGTGCACGGCGCAACAAAGCCCTAGGCGGCACGTACGTCGGGGAGTAGCGCAGCCTGGTAGCGCATCTGGTTTGGGACCAGAGGGTCGCAGGTTCGAATCCTGTCTCCCCGACCACTTCTTTCCTTGCCTGCCACGCGCCAGACGTCTTGGACGCAAGTGTCGTCCAATTTCGGCAGCGCGGAGATCATGCTGGGTCGGCAACGAAGAAGCCCCACTCGATCCACCGCGCACGGCAGCCGTTCGGGCCGTGCCACATCGTCTCCGCCGCGCCCGCATCGAAGCCATGGCTGGCGGCAACGGCAGCCAGCGCCGCAGCTGCATCGTTTCCCGCCAACATCGTCGCCAAAAAATCAAATTGTGGAACGCTTAACAGTATGGTGCGCGTCACATAGCCGCTGCGCACCAACGCGAGGTGAGAGCGCCGGGGCAGTGGCAGCCGCGGCGCCTCTCCGCGCCGCACGGCGTGGAAATAGCCGGCGACCGGAAAGCCATAGCGGCCCAGCGAAAAAGCCGGCTGCAGGCGCAAGGCGCAGTCGGGCGCGTCTGCGGTCGCTGCCGGGCGACCCTCCTGTCCCTGGGCATCGAACATCTGGAACACAGCATATTCGAAGCCGGCGAGATCGATCATGAAATCGATCCAGGCCTCGCGCGCACTGCCATCAGGCCTGCTGGCCTCCATCCAGCCAGCGAAGCGGCGGCCGAAATTGTGGAGGGTGGGTTGATTGGGGGGGGAGTAGCTTAGATAATCGACAACGAAATCGTCAAACAGCGGCTGCCCGAGCGCGTGGCACAGCGCCGGGAACTGCTCGCGCATGCAGGCGATCATCCGCTGGACATAGCCGCGCTGGTATACGGCCAGACCGTCGGCGGCGCCGAGCCGACCGTCGCTGGCGAACAACGCCTGCGCCGCGGCCGGATCGGCCTGGGGATCGATCAGCGCCGCATGCATCCGCCGCTGCGCCGCCGCCAGCGCCGTCACGCCGCATCCTCCATCCTGTTCGGCATCGCCAGCGGCACCGCCAAATCCACCGGGTCCGAAACGCCCGCCATGTAGCGTTCGGCCTTGTGCAACTCGACGAGGCAATCATCGAACGCCGGAATGTGATCGTCCCATTCCAGCAAGGTGGCCGCACCGCCGCTCCGCGCCCAGGCGATACGGAACAGATCCCAGACTTCGGCGCGCACCGGGCGATCGTGCGTGTCGATCACATGCGTGCCGAGATCCTGATGCCCGGCGAGATGCATCTGGACGACACGATCGAACGGGAAGGCGTCGAGATAGGCACGCGGATCGGTGCCGGCGTTGAAGCAGCTGACATAGACATTGTTGACGTCGAGCAGCAGCCCGCATCCCGTTTCGTGCGCCAGCGCACGCAGGAACGCGGGCTCGTCGATCGTCGATTGGGCGAAACGCACATAAGCGCTGGGATTTTCGAGGATGAGCGGACGCTCCAGCTGATCCTGGACCTGCCGGACCCGAACGATCACATGCGCCAAGCTCTCCTCGGTCAGCGGCATCGGCAGCAGATCGTGCGTGTTGTACCCGTTCACCCCCGTCCAGCACAGATGATCGCTGATCCAGGCCGGGCGAACCGCATCGGCGAGCCGCTTGAGCGAGGCGAGATAGGCGCGGTTCAGCGGATCGGTGCTCCCGATCGACAGCGAGACGCCGTGCAGGACCACCGGATAGCGCTCCGCGACCGCGTCGAGGACGGCGCGGGGTCGCCCCCCCGAATTCATGAAGTTTTCGGAGATCGCCTCGAACCACAGGTCCCGAGTCGCGCCCGAAAGGATCGCGTCGAAATGAACGCTACGAAGCCCCAGCCCGAGCCCCAGCCGCGGCAGCGCCGCCAGTGCGCCGTCAGCTGCAGCCACCAGCGCCGCTCATCCCGCTCGACCCACAGGCCGTCATGTTGTCCCGGGCGTTGTTGTCCTCGGAAATCCACAGATAGCTGGGCCCGGTGCCCGCAAAGGCAGCCGGTGGCGATCCCAGTGCCGCCGGCAGCGGCTGCTGCGGCCCGATTTTCTGCACGTTCTGCGCCGCGAGCAGCTCCGCCCGCGTCGCTTCCCAGTTCGCTTCGAACACGGCACGCGCGCGCAGCCACACGCTCTGCCCCTGGTTGGGGCCGTTGGTGCTGAAGCGTTCGGCGTTGATCGGCGTGGCGCACGATCCTTGCGATCGGCAGGCATTGGCGCCGGGATTGTTCATTTCCTCGCCAGTGCCGTACAGGCCGCAGCCGCCCTGCCCCTTACACTCGTTCTGCACATGGCAGGTGTGATCGGTTCCCGTCGAGCAATAGCCCTGCCCCGCACAGGCATTGGGCGTGCCCCCCGGGGGGCCGAGCAGCCCGAAACGATCCGATCCCGCACAGGCGTTCAGCCCCATGCATGCGTGCAGCGGCATCCCCTCCGGCTGCGGACCGATCACGCTGAAGCCCGGAAAGGCTGGCTCGTCGGCATAGGGATAGGGCGTCGGCACGGGAACACCGGGAGCGGGCGCGGGCGATGGGGTCGGCGTAGATCAGGATGCCATGAACGTTCCTCTCGCATGACGATCAGCGTTGCTGGGCTGCAGTCCAATAGGGGCCCACATCGGGCAGGTGCATCGGGGCGTTGTTGGTGCCGGTCTTGGAGATCGCCACGCCGACATAGTAGATGACGTTCTGCAGCACCTCGACCAGGCCGGTATCGCCCTTGTCCACCTTCACCGCCTGGGCGTTGGCACGTCCGGACGTAAACAGCGCCTGGACGTGATCGACCACCGCGCTGCCATCGAGCTGCGCGATCAGGGTATTGGCGGCGGCGATCGCCTTGTTGCCGAAGGCGGTCAGACCCTGGAACGATACCGCCCGATCACCAAGCGAGACATTCTCGAACACGGGCCCCATCATCGAACCGGCATATGCGCCGCTCGGGATCGGGATCTGTCGGATCGTGCGGATATATTTGTCGAGCACCCAGATCATCGAACGATGCAAGCCTTCGTTGAAGAACAGCTTCTGCTGAGCGGGCGGCACCAGGTAGATCGTTTCGGTCATCACCAGCATGTACTGAAAGCAGGCGCTGCAGAAATTGGCGATGTCGACATAATATTCGGGGTAATTCGCCGCTACAGGACTGTCCGGCATGTCCACCAGCACGCCCGCATCGAGCAGCGCCTGCGCGGTGACCGCGGGCTGGATCACGTCCACCGGTGGCGGGGGCTGGGCCGGGCGTACCTCGCTGGTACCGGCATAGTCTGCGAACTGCGCCTGGAGCGTAAGGAACTTTGCATAGTGCGATTCCTCGCCCTTCGATGGATCGTCGTCGGGGCCGGGCCCGATATCGGGGATCGGCACGCCTTCCCCCTGATCGCAGATCGTGTCGATCGCAGTTGCGGCATCCTGGATGGATCGGACGGCGATCAGCTGCGCCGGGCCGACATGGCTGTCCTCCACATTCGGGAAAACGGCCGCCGCCGCGGCGCCCTGCACCGGATCGGTCCAGGAAACGGTTGCCGGCGGTGCCGGTTTCCACGGATCGAAACCGCCGGACGGGTACAGCGTATCGACATTGTTCGGCGAGTAGTTGTCCGGCTGGATCGCGTTGCCGATCGATCCCTGCTGAAAATCGGAATCGGCAAGGAACCGCGTGCTCAACAGGCAGCGTATGTACGAATAGAATTGGCCGATCGTATCCCAATCGCTGTCCTGCGGCGGCGCGTTCCACTGTTCGGGATATTCGATCTGCAGAAAGTGCCACAGCTGCTCGAAGCTGAGCTTGCCGAGCGGAATCTGCACGGCCGTCTTGCCGTCCGGGCCCGCCGGCCCTGTCGGGTTATGATAGGGGAGCCCGGTCGGGTAAGCAGCGGGCGCCTTGCCATAAAGCTGCGGCATCACGCCCATCGACCAAAGGACGTTCGACGACAGCGACATGTGGAGCATTTCCTCCACCGCCACACTCATGATGATGCCGCCCGCCTTGTTGGCATAGAGCTGCGCGTCGCTGATCGTTTCGCCGCTCTCGTTGTTCCGAACAAGCGAGTAATAGGTATAAAGATAGATCGGAATCGTTGCGAGCTCGATTTCGATCGCAGTCTGTAGATCCACCTTCAGGCGCGCAAGCACCTGATCCCGATTCCATGTCGCGTTGATCGTGGCGACGAAGGCCTGCTCTGCGGGCGTAAGCGGCGTGATCGGATCGGCCATATCCAATGCAATCCCCCTCAGATCTGCGTAGACATGAACCCGGCAAAGGTTACTAGGATCACGCCCTCCTTTTCGCCCTATCTTATTATCGAGTTTTGCATCCTACAATCAGGAATCTCGGTTTATTGGCAAGTTACATCACAAATGGTTACTTTTGTGATGTACTCCGTTGCAAGCCGAGCCAACAACCGGTACGCCTACACCGTCAATATTGCAAATCGCTGCGTTATTCGTTCCAGAATCGTCGGATCAACGGCGTCGTGCGCTATTCCTGTGGGGGATGGGTGAATGAGCAATCTGGCCGGAAAAGCCTATGGCATGAACGTCGTCACGCCGATGCGGCCATGGGTTACCTGGATCAACAATCTATTGTTCATGCTCTCCCGATCGCTTCCGGCCACGCTGTCGGGACTGCTCGGCCTCGGCTTCATTCATTTCGCGCGCTGGGTGATCATCCGCCGCGATCAATGGCCGCAGCTGGGCCAGCCCCCCTCCGATCTGTCCAACGACTACATGCTGTTCTGCAGCAACTTCAACGGCACCTGGGACCAGTATATCGATGCCTTCGCCGACGGCATTCCGGGCGGGCTCGATCTATTCTGGTATTCGAGCACGAAATACCCGAACTCGATTCCGATCACGCCGTTCAAAAACTATATTCGCGCCAATCAGATCGACACCAACTATTATTACAACGCGACCCCGGGGAGCGGGCAGCGCGACATCAAGCTGGCGCTGAAGCTGTCGCACGGGCTCGCCGCGATCGCAGCGAAGGCGGGCACGCTCAGCGACGCTGAACTGGCTTCGGCGTTCGAACGGCTGCTGATCGCCAACCAGGGCGGATTGGGCGCGCCGGGTTATGCGCCGGTGGCAAGCTGCGACACCGCCGCCGCCGATCGGAACCGTGCCGCCGCCGAATTGGGGCATTGGGGCCGGGACGGCACCGGCCCCATCGCCGCGGATCGCGCCCTGCACCCGATCGCCACCGAAACGGTGATCGCCTCCAGCGCAAATGCGGACGAGGATGCGCGCGAGTCGGTGCGCACCAAGGTTGCCGCCGTGCTGCGCGCGCCGACGCCGGGCACGCCGGGAACCGAGCCGCCCCCTACCGCCGACGCATCAGCGGACAAGGAAGGGGAGCGGTCCGATGGCTAATATCGACGTCAGCAGCTATTTCTTCACGGCCGCGGTGCCGGTGTGCAACGAAGGCATTGTCGAGCATGACGGCATCAAGAGCTCGCCGATCCATGTCGTGCGCGAAGTGCTGGAGACGCTGCCGACCGCGCTGCAATCGCATGCGACCGAAGAGATCGGGCTCAACAGCCCCTTCTCCCGCAACCTCAGGACGCATTTCACGCGGTTCGTGATCCTCGACCAGCCCTATTTCAACGGCCGCGACCACAGCGATGCCTTGGTCAACGCGATTCGGGGAACCAACCTGCTCGAGCCCCAGCCGGTCGATCAGATTACCTGCCCCTATATCTTCTGGACGATCGACTTCGACCTGCTCGATCCCAGCGGCGCCGGCGAACCGCGCCGCTATCTCGAGGAACTATGGGGCCAGATGGAACCCGAGCTCCGCTCGATCTTCCAATATTGCTACGATTTCGACACGGTGACCGATGCGGCGAGCTTCGCGAGCTATATCCAGCGCTGCCAGATCGAAACGACGATGCCGTTCCACGATTACTGGTATGTGCCGCCCAAGCTCAGCTCGATTTCGATTCTGGGGCTGGCGCTGCTGCCGGGCGCCGGCGCGCTGATGCTGCTGGCATCGCTGGCGGCGTGGATCCTGCGGTGGACCGGCTGGGCCTGGGCGGCGGGCTTTGCCGGCTGGAGCGGCTGGGCCTGGATGCCCTGGGCGGGGCTCGCGCTGCTCGTGCTCGGGCTGGTGGTCGATTATTACTGGGTGCTCTGGAAGGGGCGACAGCCCTACCCTGCCGCACCGGGCAGCGACCTGCGCAACGTGCTCAAGGCGCTGTACCTGCAACAGGCCTTCACGCGCTTCGCCATCGCGCAGCAGCACCGCGACCCTGCCGAATGGGGCGCCGCGTTCCGCGCCTTCCTGACCGCCAACCGGCCCGGCGATCTGGACGGACCGACTCAACCGGCGGGGGTGATCCGCAGCAAGCTGCCGGGAGACGCGGCATGACCAACGCCACCAATACCGCTCCCGCGGCGACGCTGCTCGACCTTGCCGATATCCAGGGCGGCATCCTGCGCACCTATGGCGACGGATTTCCCAAAGGGCGCAATTTCTACCTGACCGTGCGCGACGCGCGAAAGGGCCGCGCCTTTGTCGAGGCGTTGCGCCCGAGGATCACCACCGCCGCGCGCTGGAAGGATCCGGAGCGGGAAGAGCCGCTGCTGCGGACGCGCAATCCCCGGGTGAAGGACATCGTGCGGGCCGAGGGCGTGCCCGACTATCCCGGCCGCGTGCAGCTGATGAAGCCGAAGGTGACGCTCAACATCGGCTTCACCTTTTTCGGACTGCTCGCGCTCGGCGTGCCGACCCGCACCCTGCGCGGCATGCCCGACGAGTTCATCGACGGCATGGAGGCGCGCGCCGCGCTGCTCGGCGACGACCCGTTCCTCGACAAGCGCGACGCGGTGTGGCGGGATTCGCGCGGCGAGAAGCGCGTGCACATCCTTCTGACGCTCTATGCCCAGCAGAAGCCGGACGGCAGCGCCTGCGACGAGCTGGGCCATGAAACCGACGCGCTCATCGCGCTGTGCGATCAATCGGAAGGGGGCGTGGTGCTGCTCGACGGCGTCGGGCCGAACAATGCGCGATGGCAGGATCTGTCGGCGGTGATGCGCACCGACGGGGATCGATGCTGGCCCACCAACAAGGAACATTTCGGCCTTTCGGACGGCTTTGGCGATCCGGTCTTCTCGGGCCAGTTCTCGGGCGAGGCGGAACGGGTGCGCGTGGCGGGCGGCGGCAAGCTGATGGCGGATGGCAGCTGGCAACCGCTGGCGACCGGCGAGTTCCTGCTCGGCTATCCCGACGAGGCGCAGGAAATTCCGGGCGCGGCGATGCCGATCGAGTTCAGCCGCAACGGCACCTTCATGGCCTATCGCAAGCTGCACGAGGCGGTCGGCACCTTCCACGGCTATATCGACGATCAGGCCGCGCGCTATGCCCGGGTACGCGCCGTGCCGCACATCGAGGCGGTGGAGACGATCAAGGCCAAGATGGTCGGCCGCTGGGAAGACGGCGTGCCGCTGATGATCGCCCCCACCTACCCTGCCTGGCAGCAGTTCCGGGCCGAACTCGAACGGGCACGCGCGGCAAAGGACAAGGCCAAGCTCGCCGAGATCGCGCTCAAATTCACCAACTTCATCTATGCTTCGGATCCGGTGGGATCGAAATGTCCGGTGACCTCGCACCTCCGGCGCGCCAACCCGCGCGACACGCTGGGGCCGACGTTCGACGCGAACGGCATGTCGCGCGACGGTTCCGCGATCATCAACCGGCGGCGTATCCTGCGCCGCGGGCTGCCCTATGGCCAGTATGACCCGCACGCGCCCACGGACGACGGCGACCATGGCATCATCTTCATGGCGATCTGCACCAGCCTGTTCCGCCAGTTCGAGTTCGTGCAGCAGCAATGGATGCAATATGGGCTCGATTTCAACGCCGGCAGCGATACCTGCCCGGTGATCGGCAACCATGCGACCGCGGACGATCCCAAGCTGGTCATCCCGGTGGAGGCCGATGCCGGGAAGCTGCCGTTCATCTGCGATCGCCTCCCCCAGCTCGTCGAGCCGCGCGGCGGCGATTACTTCTTCCTGCCCAGCATGACCGCGCTGCGGATGATCGGCATGGGTATCATCGATCCCACCTGAGCGCCCGCCCGAACCCGATCGCCACCCGCTTGCAGAGGAGACGTCCAGGTGCATTGGCTGTTCAACTTGCCCAGCGCGCTCTGGCGCCGCCTGATGCTCCTCTTCCAGGGCGTGGCGGCGCTGCTCTGGCTGATCGCGCGCGGGATCGGCGCGCTGTTCGGGCGCGGAGGGACGATCGGCAGCCGCCTGGGCGCGGCGATCGCCAGCCCGGCCGGACAGCGGCAGGTGTTCGCGCTACTCCGGCTGTTCCAGCCCAATCTGGTCCTGAAGCGGCGGATCATCGCGGCCTATCCCAACAACGGCATCACCGCGATCGCCACCCGCCGCGCGGACGTGGTCGATATCCTCGGTCGCGATGCGGATTTCGGCGTCGTCTATGCCCCACGCATGGAAAAGATCACCGCCGGCGAAAACTTCTTCCTCGGCATGCAGGATAGCCCCCGTTACACACGCGACACCTCGAACATGCGGCTGGTGGTGCGCCGCGACGACGTGCCGTCGATCGTCACCCCCTATGTGGCGAATGCCGCGGCCGAGATCGTCGCGATGGTCCCCGGCGTCATCGACGTGCCCAAGGCGCTGACCCAGCCGGTCGCGGCGGGGCTGCTCGATCGCTACTTCGGCACACCCGGCCCCTCCGAGGCCGCGATCGCAGAGTGGACAACGCTGCTCTTCTGGTACCTGTTCATCGATCTTCAGGCCGATCCCGCGCTCGATGCACGGGCCGAGGCAGCGGCGGCGGCGCTGCGCAGCTGGATGGACGGACATATCGCCGAGCGACGCAGCCAGCCGCACCGCGACGATGTGCTAGGCCGCTGCCTCGCAATGGGCGACGCAGCGATGCCGGGCATGCGCGACCTCGATATCCGCAATAACCTGATCGGCCTGATGATCGGCGAGCTGCCGACGCTTTCCGCCGCCGCAAACCTCGCGCTCGACGAACTGCTCGATCGCCCCGGCCCCTTCGCCGCCGCCTGCGCCGCTGCCCGTGACGGCGACGACGCGACGCTTTCGGCGCATATCTTCGAGGCGCTGCGCTTCCGCCCGCTCAATCCGGTCATCTATCGCCGGGCGATGCACGATACCGCGATCGCGAGCGGCAAGCTGCGCCGCCGCCGGATCGCCAAGGACAGCATCGTAATGGCATCGAACCTCTCGGCGATGTTCGATCCGCTGGCGATCCCCGATGCCGCCAGCTTCCGCGTCGATCGCCCCTGGGAAAGCTACATGCTGTGGGGCCATGGCATGCACAGCTGCTTCGGCGGGCACATCAACCGCGCGGTGCTGCCTGCCCTGCTCAAGCCGCTGCTCGCCCAACCCAATCTGCGCCGCGCAGCAGGCGTGCGCGGGCGGATCGATCAGGCCGGCACGCCCTTCCCGCAGCATCTCCATCTCGAATTCGATAGCTGACCGTCGCTGCGCGCGCCCCACCATAGCATTTTCACCATGGGCGAAAACGCCCCATATTCTGGTTGCTGCATGCCCCGATGGGCTGACCGTAAACCGTCAACTCGAAAATGCTCTGCCGGCGAACGGCGCTCAGCTCCGCTGGACATGCCCGCCCGCCGCCGCCTCAGCGAGCGGCAGCTGCAAGGACAGGCTGTCGCTCGCGATGCTGAGGCTGCCGCCGAGCTCGCGCGCAAGGTTCCGAGCAAGACGCAGCGCGAAGCCGGCCCCCAGCAGCGTCAGATCCTCGGTGCCTTCATCGTCAATCGCCAGCATCGCATCGCCCGGATAGTCGCCAAGGGCGGCAGGCCGGTCGATCCGGATCGTCGCAAACCCGCTCTTTTCCCGCTCGAGGCGCAAGGCGAGGCGCTCGCCGCGCGCGCTTGCCGACACCAACGTGGCCAGCAGACGCGCGAGCAGCCGCTCGACTGCGCGGGCATCGCCCGAGATCAGGGCATCGTCCTCCGGCAGGATCAGCGCCGAACCGCGCAGCGCCAGCAATTCGGCGAGATCGGCGGCAATGCCCGACAACAGGCTGCGCAGCGCAACCGTGCCCGGCGCCAGCGCCAGCGCAGCGCTTTCGATCCGCGCGGCGAGGTCCAGATCGTCGATCGCACCGAGCAACTCGCGCACCTGGCCGCGAATGAACGCGGCGCGCTCGCGGTACGCGGCCGGCACCGGGCCCAGCATCTGCGCCTCGATCATTTCGGCGAAGCCCGCGATCGCGTTGGTAGGGGTGCGCAGCTCATGCACCAGCTGGCGGAGCAGATCCGCCTCCACGGGCGATTGCCGCAGCGGCTCGGCACGTTCGTCCACCCGGGGGCGCCGCGCCGTGCCCCGATAGCCGCAGAACCGGCCGCCCAAAGGATCGAAAGTGGGGATGGCAGAGATCAGCCAGTCTCCAGCCGCGCTCGAATCGCCGGCGATTGTCATGCGCGCGTTGGTGAAAGCGGCCCGACGTCGGAATGCCCCTGCCGCCACCCCGTCCAACCGGCTGCCCCGGTGCACGCCCTGCAGATCAAAGGAGAGCCCGATCACCGGCGCACGATCCACGCCTTCGACCCAGCGGATGACGCCGGCGACATCGGTTTCGAAGCGGAAATCGCTTGCCTGTGGTACCGGCGGTGCGGCCGGGATCGATCGATCCGCCCGTTCGCGGCGATGGGCGTCGATCCGCGCAACGATGTCGGCCACAGCGAACAGGCCCGGTGGCGGGGCGACGGGCGCTACCTCCGGAGCCGTCCGCTGGTCCGCCAGCGTGAAATCCGCGCCGAACGCCGCCAGCGCCCCCACAACCGCGGGCGAAAGATCGCGGCGATGCCGCAAGACATGACGCCCCTCGGCAGAGAGCTGCGGGAGCAGCGCGATCCATTCTGCATCGTCGATCTGCGCGGTGCGCAGGACGGGCCGTGCGACCGGCAGGACATCGACTGCGAGCAGCCGCACCAGCGACGCTGGCGGCCGGGCAAACTCCAGCGCCCGCACGCTCGCTTCGCGCGCTGCAAGCGGTACGCGCCCCCGGATGGTTTCGAGGAGACGGAACGCCCGCGGATCAGGCGCTGCGCGCCCGCGCCCAATCAGATCGACGATCTGCCGCCATGCCGATGGCGCACCGGACGGCGACTCCACGTCTCCGGCAAGCACCGTTTCCAGCGAATCATCAAAGCGCAACGCCACCGCCCTTTCCCCCGCATCGCAAATTTTTGCTTTGCAGCACCTCCATAGCGGTGGGCGATGGAGGCTGGAAACAGTCCATTTCGGTACGTCGCAATGTGGGACAATTGCGTTGCCGTGTAATTTTATTGTGCTAACAACGCGCGATAAGAAACGAAGCCCTACAGGAGCCACAGAACACAATGCGATTCGACGAGATCGACGTCCGTATCCTGGGACTACTTCAGGAAAATGGCCGCATGACCAATGTCGAGCTTGCCGAACGGGTCGGCCTGACGGCACCGCCATGCCTGCGGCGCGTGCGCGCGCTAGAACAGGAAGGCGCGATCAAGGGCTATCATGCTGCGCTCGACCCTAGCGCGCTGGGCTATAACCTAACCGTCTTTGCCATGGTAAGCCTGAAAAGCCAGGCCGAAAGCGATTTGCGCGCGTTCGAGCAGCTTGTCGCGCAAATTCCGGAAGTGCGCGAATGCCATATGCTGAACGGCGAGATCGACTTCATCCTGAAGATCGTCGCTCCGGATCTGCAGAGCTTCCAGACGATCCTGACGACGCGTCTCACCACCGCACCGAACGTGGAGCATGTCAAAACCTCGCTCACGATCCGCACGGCGAAGGCGCTGCCGGGCGTACCCGTTCCACAGCTTTGATCGGTGCCCCCACGCCCGCCTGAGAGCATGTGAAAAGGGGCGGTCCTTGCGGACCGCCCCTTTTCTATTGGCGTTCGGAACGCGCGGTGCCGATCAGGAAAGCGCCGGCAGGTCCAGCGCAACCGTCCACAGCGTGGCGAGGTCGATGGCGGGAGCGCCCTTCACCTGGCCGAACGTGGTGCGGGCTTCGTCCTTGCGGCCAAGATTGTAGAGCGCCACGCCCTTGTGCAGGTTCACGTCATCGGCAAGAACGCCACCCTTCTGCAGCGCCAGATCATACAGCTCGACGGCCTTGGCGAAGTCGCCGGATGCCAGATAGGCGTCGGCGGTCTGCGCTGCCGTCTTGCCGTTCGCCGCAGCCTGGGACTGTTTGACGAGCGGCGCGAGCGAACCTTCGGCCTTCACCTTCGCCTGCGCGGAGGTGTGGATGCGCGTAGCGTCCGCATTGCCGGCCGGAACCTTGCCGTTGCTGCGACCTTCATCGATCACGGCAACTGCCTCCCATGGCAGACCGGCCGAATTCACCGATTCGGCATATTCGACATAGTCGCTCTGGTCGGCCAGCACCTTGGTGGCACGCAGCAGGCGGAACAGGTCAATGCGCTGCGCATTCGTCAGGCGGGTACCAGCCTGATCGGCGCTGCCGCGGAGCATCATCACGCCCCAACGCCAGTTCTTCGCCGTCGGATATTCCTGGATCATCTGCTGCAGCCACTTGGCCGTTTCTGCGCGATTGCCGGTGGCATAGACGCGGGGAATGGCGAACTGGTACCAGGCGACGGGCGGCTTCTGGCCGGTGGCCTTCACTGCCTTGATCGCGCGATCCACTTCGGCGACCGATTCGGTCGGGCGGTTGGTTGCCGCATAGGCGTTCGCCAGCGCGAGCGAGAGATCGAACTCGTTATTGCCGGCTTCGCGCGCCTTGAGCAGCGCGTCGATCGCCTCCGGATACTTCTTGTCCTTCATCGCCTGATCGCCGGCCATGTAATAATATTGGCGCTTATAGGCGGCGAGTTCGGTCGGCGGCGTGCGGGGGTTGGCGATCAGGACCGGCAGCGTCTTCATCAGGCCGGGCATGTCGTTCTGGCCGGCCTGCATGCGCGAGCGCAGATAGGCGGCATAGTATTTCTCGTCGTCGTTCTGGGCGACCTGATCCAGCGCATCGAGCGCAGGACCGGCGGCAGCCCAGTTCTTGGCCTGTACCGCTTCCATCGCGGGCTGGGCCGCC